>JAFGFX010000047.1 GCA_016930855.1 Sedimentisphaerales bacterium
CCACCCGCAGGCCGCCCAGGAAGGAATACTTGTTGTAACTGGCCCAGCCGCCCAGCAGCACGCCGTAGGTGCCCAGCCCGCTGAGCGCCAGGATGTAGAGAATGCCGATATCGACCGAGGCGATCTGGAGGTCGATCAGGCGGCCGGCGACCCTGACCTGCCCGGCGAAGGGAACCACGGCGATCGCCGCGATGCCCAGGCCCAGCGCGATCGCCGGCGCCAGGGTGAACAGGACCTTGCTGACGCCGCCCGGGTTGTAGTCCTCCTTGAAGAGCATCTTCACGGCGTCGCAGATCGGCTGGAGGATGCCCCGCCAGAAGGCCCGGTTCGGCCCGATCCGGTCCTGGATCCAGCCGGCGATCTTCCGCTCGGCCAGGATCATGTAGGCGATCATTAAGAGCATGATCCCCACGACGACGATGATTTTGATGAGGGCTTCCAGTATCATGTCTTTGGCGTATCCGTCGGCGGCGCTTGGCCGCGTGTAGATCTATTTGGATTCCGTTTCCGTTGATCCCTTAATACCGAGGGCGTCGGCGATCTCCGCCTGCAAGCGCTGCCGGTCAAACGGCAGATCGCCTTGGCCGAGTCGCCACAATAATTCCGTATCGTCGACCGCCGCCCCGGCCGGCTCGATGGCCGCCTGGTAGGATTGGGCCAGGTCCTGGTCGTTGATGAAGGTGCCGGCCTTCTCGGCCCAGGCCGCCCCGGCGAAGACCACGTCGGCCTGCCGGGTCAACTCGGAGTCCAGGATGTCCTGGGCGATCAGGAACTTCGCCTGGCGAAACAGCGCCAGCTGCTCGCCCGTGCACCAGTGGCGCCAGGGATGACCGCCCTGGACCCAGACGGTCTCGGCCGCGCCGGATTCGATGGCTTGTTCCAGTTGTTGCCAGATCAGTCGCGGGCCGCCGAAGTGGTCCAGGACCCGCTGCATGCCCCGGCGGTTGGGGGCCTTCTCGGCGGCGATGACAAAGCCGCCGGGGAAGGTTTCGTCCTGGTCGGCGCTAAAGACCGGTCCGGAGACCAGCGTCGCCTGCGCGGACAGGCCGCGGGCCCAGCGGCTAAGCAGGTATTGTTCCTCCAGGCAGGCAAAGGGGCTCAGCACCACGGCCAGCTTGTCCGCCGCCGGCTGGCCGCCGGCCAGATGCTCGCCGACCCGCTGGAGGGCCTCGGCCAGCGAGGCCGGCTGCTGGATGCGCTCCCGCCGCAGGCGGCATTCGCTGAGCCGTTCGTCGGCGTGCAGGAACGCCGAGCCGAATCGCCCCTCGTCGCAGATCCACTGGCCGTTGATCCGGTCGTTGCGCCGCGGCAGCAGCCGCCAGACGACGCCCTGGTTGTGACAGAGATAGATATTGCAGCCGCGGCTGCAGCGGGGACAGACGCTCGGGGTGTTCTCCAGGAACCAGACCCGCTGCTTGAAGAGAAAGGGCTTGGCCAGCAGGGCGCCCACCGGGCAGATGTCCGCCAGGTTGCCGGAGAGCTTGTTGTCGATGCCCCGGCCGCCAAAGATGTCGATCTCGCTCTTGTTGCCGCGGTGGACCACGGCCAGCTCCGCCGTGCCGCTGACCTCGCGGGTGAACCGCACGCACCGGGTGCACAGGATGCAGCGGTCCGAATAGAGCAGCAGGTATTTGCCGACGTCCTTTTTGGGCTGCTTGATCTTGTCGTCGGTTTCGAAGCGGCTGATCGAGCGGCCGTAGCGGAAGCTATAGTCCTGCAGCAGGCATTCGCCCGCCTGGTCGCAGACGGGGCAATCCAGCGGGTGGTTGATCAGCAGCAGTTCCAGGACCGATTTCTGGTGGTCCCGGACGCGCTCGGTGTCGCTTCGGACCGTCATGTCCTGGCGGACCGGGGTCTGGCAGCTCATCACCAGCGGCTGGATCATCTTCAGGTTGCCGTCCTTGTCCGGATGGCCCACCTCCACGGCGCAGAGCCGGCAGGACCCGGCGACACTGAGCCCTTCGTGATAGCAGTAGTGGGGGATCGTGTAGCCGGCGTCTAGGACGGCCTGGAGGACCGACAGGCCCTCCTCGGCCTCGATCGGGTGCCCGTTGAATGTGAATGTGACTTTCTTCTTGGCCATAAATTTATTCGTTACACCGCGACGCGGTCTCGGGTGGATACCTTCGCCTCGAACTCGGATCGATACTTGTTGATGAAGGTCCGCGCGGCCCAGGCGGTGCCGTCCGACAGGCCGCAGATGGTCTTGCCGGGGGCCATGCCCTGGGCGTCGGCCAGGTCCAGCAGGAGCTCCAGGTCCCGGCCGCGGCCCTGGCCTCCGAGCAGGCGGTTGAGGATCTGCAGCATCCAGCCGGAGCCCTCCCGGCAGCCGGTGCACTGGCCGCAGCTCTCGTGGGCGAAGAACCGCACGATGTTCCGCAGGGCCGTGACCATGCAGGTGTCCTCGTCCATGACGATGACCCCGGCGGTGCCCAGGCCCATGCAGCCGTAGCGGGGCGGGCCTTCGAAGTCCAGCGGGCAGTCGAGTTCGTCCCGGGTCAGCACGCCCATGCTGACCCCGCCGGGGATGACGCCCTTGCAGCGCTTGGAATCGCGGACGCCGCCGGCGTGCTTTTCGATCAGCTCCCGGCAGGGGACGCCCAGCGGCAGCTCCACCACGCCGGGCCGGTTGACGTGCCCGGAGATGCCGTAGAGCTTGGGGCCGGTGGATTTTTTCGTCCCCATCGATTTGAACCAGTCCGCGCCCCGCTGGATGATGGGCGGCACGCAGCAGAGGGTCTCGACGTTGTTGATGACCGTCGGCTGGCCGAAGGCGCCGGCCACCGCCGGGTAGGGGGGCTTGAGCCGCGGCCAGCCGCGCTTGCCCTCCAGGGCCTCGAGCATGCCGGTTTCCTCCCCGCAGATGTAGGCGCCGGCGCCGCGATGCAGGACGCATTCCAGGCTGTAGTCGCTGGAGAGTATGTTTTTGCCGAGCAGGCCCTCCTTGTAGGCCTGCTTGATGGTCCTCTGGAGGACCTCGGCCTGATGATGAAATTCGCCCCGGATGAAGATGTAGGCCGTGTCGATGCGGTTGATGTAGGCCGTGACGATCACGCCTTCGAGGATCTGGTGGGGATCGATATCGCACAGGTAGCGGTCCTTGAAGGTGCCCGGCTCGGACTCGTCGAAGTTGACCACCAGGTAGAAGGGCCCCGGATGATCGGCGGGCAGGAAATCCCACTTCACGCCGGCGAAAAAGCCCGCCCCGCCCCGGCCCCGCAGGCCGCTGTCCTTGACCGTCTGCTTGAGTTCATTACGAGGACTGGCCAGGGCCTGCCGCAGGGCTTCATAGCCGCCGCGGGATTGATAGACCTTCAGGTCGCCGATGTTCGGCACCCCCAGGTTGCGCGTCAGTACCGGTTCAAACTCCATGCCTAGTCCAGGGCCCCCAGGATCTCATCCAGTTGTTCGGTGGTCACGCACTTGTATAAGGTTTCGTCGATCAGGACGGCCGGGGCGAAGTCGCAGGCCCCCAGGCACTGCATCGTGATCAGGGTGAATTTCCCGTCGGCGGTGGTCTGGCCGGGCTCGACGCCCAGTTTGTCCCGCAGGGCGGTTAATAGTTCGCCGCCGCCGCACAGCTCGCAGGAGAGCGATTCGCACACGCCGATCACGTGGCGGCCCCGGGGGGTCGTGCTGTACATGTCGTAGAAGCTGGCCGTGTCCATCACCTCGGCCGGGCTTAGTTCCAGCAGCTCGGCGACCTCCGCCAGGGCCTGGGGACTCAGGCAGCGGTGCTGCTGCTGGATACGGTGCAGGGCCGGTAGCAGCACCGCCCGCTTGGTGGGGTACTGCTTGAACATCGCCCGGATCTGGCGGCGCAGCTTGTCGTCCAGCGCCGGCTCCTCGGGCGGCGTGAGGGGTGCTTGTCGGGTTTCTGCCTGCCAAACCATAATGTGTCGTTCTCTTGTCCCTATCGGCCCGCGAATTCGTGGTGCGGGCTTGTTCTGTTCTGTCGGCCCACCCCTCAGCGATCCAGTTCGGCGGCGATGATGTTCAGTCCCGGCAGGGCCACGACGATCTCGCTGATGGTGTGGCCCCGCAGCAGGCGGCCCACCGAGGCCAGGTGGGCAAACGACGGGCCCCGCGTCTTGGCCCGCCAGGGCCGATGGGTGCCGTCCGCCACCAGGTAGAAGCCCAGCTCGCCGTTGGCAGTCTCCTGGGCGGCGTAGACCTCGGCCAGCGGCGTGGCGAATCCGCGGTTGTCCATGACGTCTTCAAAGTGGTGGATGAGCCCCTCGATGCTGCCGTAGACCTCGTTCTTGTCCGGCAGGAGCGTCTTGTGGTCGCTGCGGGCGTTGATCTCGCCGGCGGGGATGTTCTCGACGGCCTGCCGGATGATGCGCAGGCTCTGTTCCATCTCCTCCATGCGGACCAGGTAGCGGCTGTAGGCGTCCCCGCCTCGGGCGATGGGGACCTGGAAGTCCAGATCGCCGTAGGCCAGGTAGGGCTCGTCCTTGCGCAGGTCCCGCTCGACGCCGGAGGCCCGCGCCACCGGCCCGGTCCATCCCCAGCCGATCGCCTCGTCGCGGCCCAGGACGGCGACGTTCTTGGTGCGTTCCACGAAGATGCGGTTGCGGGTCAGCAGGGTCCGGCAGTCCGCCAGCGTGCCCGGCAGCCGGCGGGTGACCTGCCGGACGCCGTCCACCCAGCCGTCGGGGATGTCCGCCATGGCGCCGCCGATGCGGGTCCAGCTGGTCGTGTAGCGGGCCCCGCAGAGGCGCTCGAAAAGGTCCATGATCAATTCGCGGTCGTTGAAGGTGAACACAAAGGCGGTCATCGCCCCGACGTCCAGGGCGGCCTCGCCGATGCAGAGCAGGTGGTCCTGGATGCGGGCCATCTCGGCGATCACGGTGCGGACATAGCGGCAGCGGGGTGTGATCTCGATGCCCAGCAGCTTCTCCACCGCGCCGTGCCAGGCGATGTTGTTGGCCATGGGCGAGACGTAATTCATGCGGTCCGTGACGGTTACGTATTGATCGTAGGTGTGGTGCTCGGAGAGTTTCTCAAAACCGCTGTGCAGGTAGCCGATATGGGGCGTGACGTTCAGGATCCGTTCGCCGTCCAGTTGCAAGACCAGGTGAATGGTCGTATGGGTCGCCGGGTGCTGGGGCCCGAAGTGCAGGATCCAGCTGTCCGGGCTGCCGGGGTCCCGCTCGAGCTCGACCGGATGCGGGGCGTATCGTTGCTTTAAGGTTTTGGTCGCGGTCATGGTTTCGTTCGTTGCGGTTCTGGTCCGTTCCGTAGGCGGCGTCCGGCCGATCAGGCCGAGTCGCGCGAGATCGGGGTGAAGGAGATTCGTTCGCCCGCGCCCCGTAGGGGGTAGTCCTTGCGGAGGGGGAAGACATTCTCAAACAGATCGCTCAGCAGCAGCCGGCGGGGATCGGGATGGCCCTCGAAGGTGAAACCGAACATCTCGGCGGCCTCCCGCTCGGCCCATTCGGCGCTGGGGTAGATCCCCGTCAGGCTGGGGACCGTCAGGTCGGGCTCTGCCAGCAGGACCTTGACGATCAGCCGGCGGTTGTGCCGCAGGCTCAGCAGCGGATAGGCGATGGCAAACCGGGTCGGTTGGCCGGGGTAGCCCCGGTAGTCGATCCCGACCACGTCGGTCAGCTGCTCGTAGGCGGACTCCGGATCGTCGTGCAGGAAGCGGACGATCTCGGGCAGGATGGATTTCGGCACGATCACCGTGGTCAACCCGGCGTGGCGCCGGGTTTGCAGGTGCTGGTCGCCGAGGTGTTCCTGCAGTCGGGTGAGGCTTGGATGTTCCTGGTCCATGGGGTTACTCTACGTATTACTCCACGCGGGGCGGTTTTTGCCAGTCCTGCTCCTGGGGTTTGAGCTCATCGGGCACCGCGGCCCGCGGCGGGCCGACGACGATCCCCAGCGGCCGGGAGGTCTGCGGGTTGCCCAGGCGGCAGAATCTCTGGATGGCCATGATCCCTTCGAGCAGTTGCTCCGGCCGGGGCGGACAGCCGGGCAGATACACGTCCACCGGCAGGAACTGATCGATGCCCTGCACGACGGCATAGGTGTTGAACTCGCCTCCGGTGCTGCAGCAGGCGCCCATGCTGATGACCCATTTCGGCTCGGTCATCTGCAGGTAGATCCGCTGCAGGACGGGCAGCATCTTGACGGTGACCCGGCCGGCCACGATCAGGAGATCCGACTGCCGGGGGGAAAAACGCAGCGCCTCCGAGCCGAAGCGGGCGATATCGAAGCGGCTGCAGGCCGAGGCCATCAGCTCGATGCCGCAACAGGCCGTGGCGAACGGCAGCGGCCAGATGGAGTATTGCCGACACCAGCCGACCACCGCGTCCAGCCGGGAATGTAAGAAAGCCGGTAGCTTCGATTCGAGTTCCAAACTCATAGGTTTCGCGTAAACCCTTTTTTTATAATGATTTAGTCTAATGCACCCCGAGGATCCCTAGCGCCAGTCGAAGATCTTCTTTTGCCAGGCGTAGATCAGGGCCACCAGCAGGATCGCCGTGAAGACCAGGATTTCCACCAGATAGATGCCCAGGCGGTTTTGCCCGAACAGCACGGCGAAGGGATAGAAAAAGATCAATTCCACGTCGAACAGCAGGAACAGGACCGCGATCAGATAAAAGCGGGCGTGGAACCGGCTGCGGGCCGTGCCGATCGGATCGACGCCGGATTCGTAGGGGATGCTCTTGATCGGACCCTGGCGGCCCGGCCCGACCAGGTAGCTCAGCAGCAGGATGACCGCCACCAGGGCCGCCGAGACAAGAAGCAGCAGGAGGATCGGGATGTAATTGTCTATCACGGCACAGGTTATTGGAAACATTGCGGATTCATGCGTCCTGTCAAATCGGATTGTTTGGCTAGGGGGCCGTGGCGGCCCGGTCGTTTCGGTCCATCCTGTCAAGTGATCCACTCGTGTTGATATCAGGGTCAGCCAGATTAATGGGGCTCACTATAGGGCATTACCCTTCCGTGCGTCAACAACCAAGCCAACTTTATCGCGCCGGCTCTGACATAAGGACGGGGCGGGACGGGAATTTCGTCTGGATGGCCGGGAATTTCCGTGTCCATTTGCCGTGGGATATCGTTATAATGCAGCGGCGCTTCCGAAGGGACAGGAATACAACGACTTAGAACACATTGCGGCGAGGGGTTCGTTTTTTTTGAAATGCCGAGGGCACCCCAACGACTATCTATACAGTAAGTGCTTGACACAAAAAGAGATGCGGTGTTTTTCAATGTGGTTGCCTTGGCAGTCGCACCGGCAGGATCGTTCCGGGAAGCCGCCGGCGGCGCCGCGGAGGATAGTTGTATGGATACCGTACTTTTGGCCCTGAGTTTCCGTGATTGGAGCTCCCTGGAATTCTTTTTCCTGATCTGCGCGGCGGTGGGCGGATCGTTGTTTTTGATCCGGCTGGTCATGATGTTTGTCGCCGGCGGCGCCGATTTTGACGGCGATGCCGATGTCAACGTGGATGTCGATATCAATGCGGACGTGGACGCCGGTGGGGACGCCCATATGGACGCCCACGGGGACACCCACGGCGGTACCCACGGGGGCGATACGGATATCAGCTTTCGACTGCTGTCCATTCAGGGAGTTACGGCGTTTTTCACCATGTTCGGCCTGGTCGGCCTGGCCATGATGCGCCAGAGCGGCCAGGATGAGATCCGCTCCATTGCCGCCGGCTGCGTCGCCGGGGCGGGGACCGTCTGGCTGATGAAGCTGATCTTCAGCAAGGTCAAGACCCTGCAGTCCAGCGGGAACATCTACATCCATAACGCCATCGGCCAGGAAGGCGACGTCTATCTGACGATCCCGCCCGGCGGCGTGGGAAAGGCGCAGGTGCGGATCCAGGATCACCTGAAGATCTGGGACGCCCGCACCGAGGGCGACGGGAAGATCGAGACCGGCCGGCGGGTCCGCGTGCTGCGGGTGGTCGAAGGCAACGTGCTGATCGTGGAGGAGGTCGCCGAGGCCTAAACCGAACCGAATCCGGCCCCGGGATTCGGCAGTCGAGTAGCGGCCGGCGCCGAAGGGCCTCGCTCCGGTCGGTGGGCTCGCATGCGAAGGGGATTGCCCGGTCGAAAGGTGGTTTGGAAATGGAGACGGAACGATTGCAGACACGATCCATGATTCGTAAAACGGAGGCATGCGAATGAACATTCAACAACAGGCAATGCTGGCGGTGAATATCACCAATTGGTGGGTATGGGTTTTGGTGTTTCTGTTTCTGTTTGTGTTCTTCACCCTGTTTTACCTGGCGTCGCGCTACAAGCGCTGTCCGTCGGACCGGATACTGGTCAAGTACGGCCGGGTGGGCGGGGCCAGCCGCTGCATCCACGGGGGCGGCACCTTTGTCCTGCCGCTGATTCAGGATTACGCCTACCTGAGCCTGACGCCCATGACCATCAGCATCCCCCTGCAGAACGCCCTGTCGCTGCAGAACATCCGGATCAACGTGCCCAGCACGTTCACCGTGGGGGTCAGCACCGATCCGGCGATCATGAACAACGCGGCCGAACGCCTGCTGCGGCTGCCGCCGCGCGACATCGAGGAGATGGCCAAGGAGATCATCTTCGGCCAGTTGCGTCTGACGGTCGCGTCGCTGACCATCGAGCAGATCAACCAGGACCGGGAAAGCTTCCTGGAGTCGATCCGCAAGAACGTGGAGCCCGAGCTGAACAAGATCGGCCTCTACCTGATCAACGTGAACATCACCGACATCACCGACGAGTCCGACTACATCGAGAGCATCGGCAAGAAGGCGTCCTCCGAGGCGATCAACAAGGCCAAGGTCGACGTGGCCGAGCAGGAGAAAAACGGCGCCATCGGCGAGGCGCAGGCCAATCGCGAGAAGGAAATCCGCGTGGCGGAGAACATGGCCGAGGCCGAGAAGGGCAAGAAGAAGGCCGACGCGGACCGGCGGGTGTTCGTCCAGCAGCAGGAAACGATGGCCGCCATCGGCGAGGCCGAGGCGGACCGGGAGAAGGAGATCAAGGTCGCCGAAAATCTCGCCGCCGCCGACAAGGGCCGCAAGACCGCCGAGGCCGACAAGCGGATTTACATCCAGCAGCAGGAGGCCGGCGCCGTCAAGGGCGAGAAGCAGGCCGAGGCCGACCGGCGGATCTACGTCCAGGAACAGGAATCGCTGGCCATCGATGGCGAGAACAAAGCCAAGGCGGAGATCGCCGATTTCAATGCCACGCTCGCCACCAAGGTGGCGGCCGCCCTGCAGAAGGGCGAGGTCGCCAAGCGCCAGGCCGAGGTCGAGATCCAGAAGGCCCAGTATCTCGCCGAGCAGGAGCGGCTCAACGCCGAGGAGGTCGTCAAGAAGGAGATCGAGAAACGCAAGATCGAGATCGCCGCCGAGGCCGAGGCCGAGCGGCTGCGCCGGGAGGCCAAGGGGCAGGCGGACGCCATCCTGGCCAAGTATGAGGCGGAGGCCAAAGGGGTTCGGCAGGTGCTCGACGCCAAGGCCGAGGGCTATCAATCCCTGGTGGGCAGTTGCCACGGCGACGCCAAGGCCGCCGCGACGCTGCTGATGATCGAGAAGATCGAGGAGATCGTCGCCCGCCAGGTCGAGGCCATCAAGAATATCAAGATCGACAAGGTGACCGTCTGGGACACCGGCGGTGACGGCAAGGGCGGCAACTCCACCTCGAATTTCCTGTCCGGCCTGATCCGCTCGCTCCCGCCGCTGCAGGATGTCGCGGGCATGGCCGGCGTGCAGTTGCCGGAGTATCTGGGCCGGATGGCCGAGACGAACGCCGGCGAAACCGCCGCCCAGACGACGGCTGCGGCCAAACCGGACAAACCAAAGGGCCGGGACGCCTGAACGGTCGACCTGGATAACTGGTTTCGTGACCAATAAACTCAGTTGATAAAAAACACCCCCGCAATCGGGGGTGTTTTTTTGCCTTCTTGGCCGGCGGCCGGGTTCAGTTTTCCTTGTACAGGATGCCGCGTTCCTTCCAGACGGTGATCTGCTGGCGGAATTCCTCGATCGCCAGCTTGAGCGTGCCCAGCGTGTCGGTCAGGGCTTCATACAGGCGGGGGTCGTTTAGCAGCAGGCTGGCGGTGCCCGAGCCCTGGGACACGCTTTTTATGAGGGCATCGAGGCCTTGCAGTGCCCGGGCGAACTCGTCGGCGGCCGTCTGGATGTGGACGGCGGTCTCGTGGACGTCCTGGCCGGCGTTTTCGACGGCGCCGTCGATGCGGCCGACGGTCCGGCGGCCGTCGGCCAGCAGGGTTCGGGCGTCGCGGACGAGGTCCTGGATCTCCTGGATCGTCAGGCGGCCGGTCTCGGTCAGCTCGGCGAATCGGGCCAGAGATTCCTTGATTAGGCGGCGGTTGTCCGGATCGCCGACGATCCGGTCGAGATGTTCGCAGGTTCGATCCAGACGCATCACCACGGTGGTCAGGTTGGCCCGCACGCGGTTGGGATCGGACCGGTCGACCAGTTCCGGCGGCAGGGGTTCCAGTTGGCTGCCAAGCTGCGTGCTCAGCCGGGTCAGCGAGTCGGCCAGGGCGTTGATTTTCTGCTGCATGGCTTCGGGGATGAACTGCCCGCCGGGATAGACGATGCCCTGCAGGACCTCGCCGCCGGAGAGCATCTGGGTCGAGGCGGCCTCGTACAGGTCGAACTGGATGTAGCTGCTGCTCAGGCCGCTTTGGACGATCTTGGGCGTGATGTTGCGGGGGATGTGGTGCTCGGCGTCGAAGGCCGCGTGCACCACGATCTGGTAGCTCTGCCGCTCGGGATGATCCAGTTCGGCCAGCATGCGGGGCGGCTCCACCCGCAGGACGTATCCCACGCGATAGCCGCAGAAGTAGACCTCCGAGTTCTGCTGGATGCCCATGGCCTGGGGGAAATAGATGGTGACGGTCCGGGAATCCATCCGGTGGACCAGCAGGGGCAGGTCCCCGAATTGCAGGACCAGCCAGGCCAGCGCCGCCAGTCCCAGCGAGACGAACAAGGCCACCATGAGATTTCTTCGGGTTTCCTGCATAGCGAGCGTATCCTGCTTTCCGATTGACTGCGGCCGTACAGCATACAACGGACCGCCCGCCGAATCAACCGGCCGCACGTGCCAATTTATAACCGCGGCTAGAGGAGGTCTCCATCCAGTCCGTCGCTGCGGCCCTGTAAAAAGTACTGGACCTCGTCCTGTTGGCTTTGCCGGATCTGGCTGGGGGTGCCGTCGGCGACGATCCGGCCGTGGCTGAGCATGACGATCCGGTCGCCGACCTTGTAGGCGCTGTGCAGATCGTGCGTCACGACGATCGAGGTGATCTTCAACTCCCGCTGGAGCTTGATGATCAGGTCGTTGATGACCTCGGCCCGGATGGGGTCCAGGCCCGTGGTGGGCTCGTCGTAGAGGATCACCTCCGGCGAGAGGGCGATGGCCCGGGCCAGGGCCACGCGCTTGATCTGGCCGCCCGACAGTTCGCTGGGCAGCCGGTCGCCGAAGCCGGCCAGGCCGACGATCGCGAGCTTGTCCTGCACGATCCGGTCGATCTGCTCGGCGGGATAGTCCGTGTGCTGCACCAGGGGGAAGGCCACGTTTTGGGCGGCGGTTTCGCTGTCGAACAGGGCGCCGGCCTGGAAGAGAAAGCCGCAGCGGCGGCGCATGGCGGTCAGACGGCTTTCCGGCAGATTGTCGATGCGGACCCGGTCGAAGTACACCTCGCCCCGGTCGGGCCGGATCAGGACGATCAGGTGCTTGAGCAGGACGGTCTTGCCGCAGCCGCTGGGGCCGATGATGACGGTGGTCTTGCCCCGCTCCAGGTGCAGGTGAATATCGGTAAGGGCCTGTACTCTGCCGAAACGCTTGATTACGCCTCGCAGCTCAAACAGGGATTTTGTCGATTCGATTTCGGTTGCACTCTGCGCCATACGACATTCCCGGTTCCTTTGGCCTGGTGCGATACCCCCGGCCGGCTGGCTGGCGGGGCTCAGCGGTTCGCTGTGGCCCTCGCCCGGAGACCGCGTCGACGAACCGGCCGGTGGGGTTTCTTTCGCTTAGAGGACGATCCGCAGCCCCCAGATGGTTTCGTAGATGCCCTTGAAGATCACCGCCAGGGCGAAATCCAACGCCAGGATGGTCAGGAAGCTGTTGACGAAGGCCTCGGTGCAGGCCTTGCCCACCCCATGGGCGCCCGGCTGGCAGTCAAAGCCCTTGAAGCAGCCGATCAGGGCGATCACGGCCCCGAAGAAGACGCCCTTGATCAGGCCGATCAGGATATCCCACTTTTCGACCACGTGGGCGCTGAAATACCAGTAGGCGTTGCTGTTGACGCCGAAATGACAGACGGTGATGAGGTAGCCGCCCAGAACGCCCATGAAATCGGCGTAGATCGTCAGGCAGGGCGTCAGCAGCACGCAGGCCCAGAAGCGGGGCACGACCAGGTGCTTGATGGGATCGGCGCCCATGGCCCGCAGGGCGTCGATCTGTTCGGTCACGTGCATGGTGCCCAGTTCCGCCGTCAGGGCGCCGCCGACCCGCCCGGCCAGCATCATGGCGGCCAGCACCGGGCCCAGCTCCTTGACGACCGTTATGTTGATCAGGCTGCCCAGCCGCTCCTCCAGGCCGGCGCCCTTGAACTGTTGGTAACTCTGGACGGCCAGCGTCATGCCCACGAACGCCCCGGTGATCATGACGACGGGAACGCTCTTGTTGCCGATCTCGTACATCTGGGCCCAGATCCGGGCCCGTCCGGCGGAGCGCCGACCGGCGCCGGCGTGGAACAGGCCGTGAAACAAGACCTGCCAGTTGAACCGCCAGAATCGTCCCCACTCATCCAGTCGCGCCAGAAGTCGTGTCACTGCCTTCAGATTTCGCATACGCGATCGGTTCCTTCCACCGTCGGACAAAAGAGACGCCCGAGGAGCCGCGCTTGTCCGGGCGGCTTCGCTGGTCCTGGCCTTGGGCGGAAAAAGACGCTGCGGATTGCCTTGATGGGCTATAAGATAGGGTTTGAAATCTTGTTTGGCAATACCAACCTGGAAGAGAACAAAAAAAAAGGCCCGTTCCGCCAGATGAGAAGGTCGGGACGGATTCGGCCGGTGGACCGTCCAGGCATCCTGGCCGGACATTCGGCACAAACAAGCCATGATGGGCCCGCCCGTTAGGGCGGGCCCATCGGTTCGCTGGAACGTTTCCACACCGCCGCTGTCGAAAAACCTGCGCTCCCTTGGTCCGTTGGATGACCTAAAACCGCAGGCCCAGGCAGAACTGGGTCCGGAAGAGATCCGGCCAGCATTGATTCCAGAGCAGGGACGCGTGCTTCCAGTGAAAGCGGACGCGGTGATAGCCGAACGGATTGAGCCAGCGGAGCCAGAATCGCCGGGCCAGGCCGGACCAGCCGACATGGCTGTACGAGCCGGGGTACCAGCTGACGTATTGGCCGGCGGGATAGTAGGGATCGGCATAGACCGCCGAGCCGTAATACGGATCGACATACGGGTAATCGGTCACGACCGGATCGTAATACCCGCCGCCGTAGTATCCGCCATCGTAATAGCCACCGCCGTAATAACCGCCGTCGTAATAGCTGCCGTAGCCGTAGTCGCCGTAGTAGCAGGCCATCGACGGCAGGCTCACGGTGCTTATCACCGGCGGATAGATCACCGGGTTGAGCCAGTTGGTGAAGTAGTTGATGGTGGTTCGGTTCCGGATGACGATCTTGGGCGGCCGGGCCACGAAGAGTCTGGGCAGGCTGCGGATGGCGCGGATCGCGCGGGTACCCCACTGAGGGTGATGGCCGGCGCTAATCAGCGGGCGGCCGTGGCCCCCCGGTCCGCCGAGGGCCGGCCGGCTGCGGTGGGGCAGGACCATCCGGGTGGTCCGATCCGGCCTTGCGGCCGATCCGATTAAGCGGCCGGTGTTCGCCAATCCGCTTCGAGCCAGGCCGCTGGTACGATCGCCGCGGGCCAGGCTGCCGGCATCCTGGCGCCGGGCCGCCAGGCCGCTGCCGCCGGTTCGCCGGCGGGACTCGGATGACGAGACCATTCGGGTGGTGGTTTGGGTTTCGGCCAGTACGGACGAGCGGGTCTTCTCCGATCGGTTCGAAAGTGACTGCTGGCCGGATCGTACGATCCGCAGGCTGCCGGAAGAGGCCTCGGAAGTCGAGCGGCCGCGGGTCGCATTATCCGCCGGGCCGGTCGAATCGCTGCGAACCGTCCGAATGGTGCGGACCGTGCCCGCTGTCGCCGCGCTGTTGTGGCGCGATGGGTCGGCCTTGACCGCCGCGGCACCTGCGATGCCCGTTTCCTGCCGGCGGGAATTGTCCGCCAGGCGGACGGTGCTTGTCGAGCGGGTTCGATCCGGATTGGTCGAGCGGCCGGTATCGAGACGCATCGCCGAGCGGACGGAGCTGGTGTTGGCGTTACGGATTTCGCCAGCACTGGACCGGCTCGTCGCAAGACGTTTCGACGGCAAGTCGATGGTGGTCGCCCGGCTGGAGGAGGAGCTTGCCGTGCGCGAGCTGGCGGTGCGGACCGCGGAACGGGCCGGGTCCGCGGGCGAACTTGGGGACAGGCGAATCGAGGATGTTTTTGAGGTCGAGCTGGAGCGCAGCGGGCTCGAGCGGGACGTGGTCCGCGAGATGGAGATCCGGCTCGATGCGGTGCCCGCCGAGGAGGACATCCTGCCGTTGACGCCGGCAGAGCGGTTCGAGGTGACGGCCCTCGGCGTCGAACGGGTCGATATAGAGATGCTGGAGCGGTTGCTTATAGTGGGCGCGGCCGGCCGGGAACGGATCGTGCTGCGGCTCAGTGTCGCCGAGGGGCGGCTTGTGCTGCGGCTTGGTGCGGCGGCCGAACGGCTCATGCTGCGACTGGGTGTTGCCGGGGAACGCGCCGTGCGGCTGCCCAGCGCGGGCGCGGAGTGCGCTGGTGTGGAGCGGCTGGCGCGTTGCGCGGACGAGGAACTGGCCCGGCTGGTCCGCTGGGAGGCCGGACTGCGCGAGGAAGGGCGTTGGGCCGCCTGGGTTTTGGCCTCCGCCGCCGCCGCGGCCAGCAATCCCAGGATCGAGATGAACACAATGAATCCCGTCCTCTTATTACGGTGGGGTGATGTGGATGATATTGCGTGCCTGGCCATGACAACCTCCTTCCGCCTGCCGGTATTTGTCAATCCCGGCTCTGGGCCGTATCGGCCTATCGGATTGTCGGATGCGTTATGCAGCAACTAGAACGTATGACCCCCGCCGCGCCCGTCGGGTTAGGAACTATTTGCCGGCCGGGCCGGCGTTATCGCCGGAAAAATGCCCCCTATCGAGGTTGCCAAACGGCCCCGGGCAGTTTTTGTCCCAACGGGGGTCTCCAGCGGCGGGGAATATAGGGTTGTATCGCCCGGCCGGGAAAGCTAAGCTGGATATATCCTGTCACATCCCCCCCGAAGGGGGTATGACGGCCGCGAGGGACGCACCGGAGGGGATATCCCGCGTCCGCGGCGGATTCGTTGGAAATACGTGGGAAAGGACGAGATCGTGGCGGAGAAGATCACGCTGGGCCTGTTAAAGAGACGCAAGCAGATGGGTCGCCCTTTTGCGGCGCTGACCTGTTACGATTATGCCATGGCGGTCCTGCTGCAGGAGGCGGGCATCGAGTGCATCCTGGTGGGCGATTCGCTGGCCCAGGTGGTTCTCGGCCATCCGACCACCTGGCAGGCCCGTCTGGATATCATGCTGACCCTTACGGCGGCCGTCCGCCGGGGGGCGCCGCAGGCCTACCTGGTGGGGGACATGCCCTTTTTGAGCTACCAGATCAATACGGAGGAGGCGATCCGCCATGCCGGCCGGTTTCTGCAGGAGGCCGGCTGCGACGCCGTGAAGTTCGAGTTGTCCGGGGCCGATCTGGACTTGGTGAAGGCCCTGAGCCGCGCGGGGATCCCGGTGATGGCCCACCTGGGGTACAAGCCGCAGTACGCCGGGCGGCTGGACAGCGTCGTTCAGGCCCGGACGGCCGACCAGGCCCGCCAACTCCTGGTTGACGCCGAGGCGATGGTGGACGCCGGCGCCTGCAGCATCCTGCTGGAATGCGTCACGGCCTGCGCCGCCCGCGCCGTGACCGAGCGGGTCTGTGTCCCGGTGATCGGGTGCGGCAGCGGACCGTACTGCGACGGGCAGGTGCTGGTTCTCCATGACGTGCTGGGCCTGCCGGGAGCGCAGAAGGTCAAGTTTTGCCGGGAGTTTGTCTCGCTGACCGATCCCATCCGCCAGGCGGTCGAGACCTATTGCCGCGAGGTCCGCCAGGGCACGTTTCCGGATGACGCCCACAGTTATCACATGAAGCCGGATGAGTTGCCGGACGGCGTCGGGGAGCCGACCTGCCGGCCGGAGCCCCAGAAGCCCCCGGCCTAGGAGACTGCCGGGTACGCCTTGCGGTTGGCCCCCCGTTTGCCGGGCGTTTGGCCGCTGTGAGCCGCGGGTTAGGTGGATGCCTGGGGGGGGGGTGACCCGAAGCGGCGGGAGTTTTCCGGATGGTTCAATCGTTTTAGGTGCATGGAAATCCGGCGCGGCCGATCTATACTATAGTAATAGGATGTGAGGTTGCCAAGACGACCGCGCCGAAGGGGTAGCCTGCCGCACGGTTTTATGCAACTCCATTTACGACAAGGCATAAAGAGAACGGAGGTTCCGAAAATGAACAAAAGGAAATGGTATATGCCGCTGGGGGTGGTTTTGCTGGTTCTGTTGCCGGCGGCGGTCAATCCGGCGATCGCTGAGGTAAAACCGCTAACGCCGGAGGAGCGGAACCTGGTCGCCCAGATCAACAACGTGTTCCGCCGGGCGGTCGAGCAGGTCGGGCCGGCGGTCGTCTCGATCCAGGTCTCCAAGGAAAGCAGCGACGATCCCTACCGCCCCGGCAGCAATATCGGCCTGGGCAGCGGCTGCATCGTTGACGGGCGGGGATATGTCGTTACCAACAACCACGTGGTCGAGGACACCGACAAGATCGAGGTGATTTTGGCGGGGGGCCGGCGGTTCGTCGCCCAGGAAAAATACGTCGATCCGGATACGGACCTGGCGGTGGTCAAGATCGACCCGGCCGGCGAGCCGCTTCCCGTCGCCCGCTGGGGCGATTCCGAGCAACTGCACGTGGGGGACATGGTCCTGGCCGTCGGCAATCCCTTTGGCCTGGAACAGACCATCACCTCCGGGATCGTCAGCTATGTCGGCCGCCAGACCGGCATCTTGGGCAAATGGGGCTACGAGGATTTCATCCAGACCGACGCGGCCATCAACAAGGGCAACAGCGGCGGACCGCTGGTAAATCTGTACGGCGAGGTGGTGGGGATCAACTCCAATATCCTGACCCCGACGGGCACGTCCGCCGGCTACGGCTTTGCGGTCCCCAGCCGGATCAGCCGCTACGTGGCCGAACAGCTCATCCAGAATCAGCAGGTGGTGCGGGGTTGGTTGGGTGTGCAGATGATCGGTCTGAAGGACGCCCGCGAGATCCCGGCCGATCAGCTCTCGCGGGTCTTGGAGGCCTCCATCCGCGAATCATTCGAGGCGGTTCCCGCCGAGGTCCAGGGCGTGTTGGTCACCCAGGTGCTGGATAATTCCCCGGCGCGGGCGGCCGGCCTGGAGTCGGGGGACGTCATTACCCGCCTGAACGGCCGGCCGATCACCGAATCCAAGGAGCTGCGGGACCAGATCGCCAGTCTACCGCCCGGCGGCGAGGCCCGGCTGGACATCTGGCGCCGGGAAAAAACCGAACAGGTGGTCGTGACCCTGGGGGACCGCTCGATTGCCCAGGAACTGGAAGAGCAGCGCAATACCCGAATCGCCAATCGGGTCGTGACCCCGGACTTGCCGGGCCTGGAGGACCTGCCCCTGCTGCCGGCCATTCCGGAGAAACCCGATAAACCCCTCAAGCTCGGCGTGGTGGTGCGGGCCCTGACCGAACAGACCGCGCCGCTGTACGGCTACGAGAGCGAGATCCGCGGCGTGGTGATCGCCCATGTATATCCCGACAGCGTCGCCGAGCATTCCGGGCTGCGGCAGGGGGACGTGATCCTCCAGGTCGATGATCATAAGGTGGAGACGACCCAGGATCTCAAGGCCGTGATCGCGGGGGCGGACCTGAACCAGGGTGTCCGCATGCAGATCCTGAACGAAGAGGGAACCAAAATCCGGATTGTCAAGCAGGGCGCCGATTGAGGCGGCCCGGCCGGCTGAAGGAATCCGACAGGCACGTTTGCCCCGGCGAACGTGCTTTTTTTTCGGGCGGATCGGATAGACCGATGCCAGGGTCGGCTCCGGATGGTTTTCAAGGCCTGTTTGACAGCGGTCCGGTCCGGTTGTAAGCTACCGGTGTTTGGCACATGCCGCTTCCGGCGGCACGGAAGGCAGCGATCCGCCCGGTGAACGATCGCAAGCAAGGATAGAGTATCGGTTATGGTCTCCAAGAAGGACAAAAAGGCCCGTACGGCGGAGCCGCCGGCAGAACCGGCCGCGCCGCCATCCGGCGGTGAGGATCGATTCGGCGTTTCGCAGGTGAATACCGAGGACATCGATCCCGACAGCATCGACGTCAATTCGGACCTGATCGACGTGCCGAAATTGACCAGCGCCCGCCTGGCCAGGCCCGCCGAGCGCCGCGGGTCCGGCAGGCGGAAACAGCCGCCGCCGCCGGCCGCCGGCGCATCGTCCGACGACGCCGGCCCGGCGATCGATGCGGAAGCCGACGAACCGGATCGGCTGACGATCCCGGACGAGCTGGGATTGCTGGCCCTGCGCAACGCGGTGGTGTTCCCGGGCACGGTCATCCCGCTGGCCGTGGGGCGGCCGCGCAGCCGGCGGTTGCTGACCCAGGTGCTGGGACCCGGCCGCTCCGACCTGCCCGGCGACAAGGTCATCGGGGTGATCACCCAGAAGCGCTCGGAGGTGGATACGCCGCAGTTCGGCGACCTGTATTCGGTTGGGACGGTCGTCACCATCGTCAAGCTGCTCAAGCAGCCGGACGGCCAGAACAGCCTGGTGGTGCACGGCCTGGTCCGCTTCCGGGTGGTCGAGTGGCTCTCCGACGAGCCCCATCTGCGGGCCCGGATCGAGGTGTTGACCCCGCGGATCGAATCGGGCAAGAATCTCGATGCCCTGGTGACCAGCGTGCGCCACGCCGCCCAGCGGATGGTGGAATTGTCGCCCAACATCCCGGACGAGGTCCAGGTCGTCCTGAACAACATCGACGACGCGGGGGCCCTGGCGGACTTCCTGGCGGCGAACATCAATATCCCCTCCTCCAAGAAGCAGGAACTGCTCGAGACGCTCGACGTGACCGAGCGGCTCAAGAAGCTGTCCCTGTCGCTGGCCGAGCAGATCGAATTGCTGGAGATGAGCGCCAAGATCCAGCAGCAGGTCAGCCGCTCGATCGATAAATCCCAGCGGGAATATTTCCTGCAGGAGCAGCTCAAGGCCATCCAGACGGAGCTGGGCCAGACCGACCAGAAATCGGCGGAGATCGAGGAATTGCGCCGCAAGATCGCCCAGGCCCACATGCCGGAATCCGTCCAGGCCGAGGCCCTGCGGGAGCTGGACCGGCTCCGGCAGATCCCGACGATGAGCCCGGAGTTTTCCGTGCAGCGCAATTACCTCGAGTGGCTGAGCGAGCTGCCCTGGGCCCTGGACACCCGCGACAAGCTGGAATTGGGCCGGGCCCGGCGGATCCTCAACGCCGACCACTACGACCTGGAAAAGGTCAAAAAGCGGATCCTGGAATGCCTCGCGGTCCGCAAGCTCAACCCGCACGGCCGCAGTCCGATCCTGTGTTTCGCCGGCCCCCCCGGCGTGGGCAAGACCTCGCTGGGCCGCAGCATCGCCCGCAGCATGGGCCGCAAGTTCGTGCGGATTTCCCTGGGGGGCATCCGGGACGAGGCGGACATCCGCGGGCACCGGCGGACCTATATCGGGGCGCTGCCCGGCCGGATCATCCAGGAGCTGCGCAAGTGCGCCAGCAACAACCCGGTGTTCATGCTGGATGAATTGGATAAAATAGGACAGGATTTCCGCGGCGATCCGGCCTCCGCCCTGCTGGAGGTCCTCGATCCCGAGCAGAACAATACCTTTACCGACCACTATATCGATCAGCCGTTCGATTTGTCCAAGGTGATGTTCATCGGCACGGCCAATTACATGGGCCCGGTGCCGCCGGCTCTGCGGGACCGGATGGAGGTGCTGGAGCTGCCGGGCTACACCGCCGAGGAGAAGCTCGCCATCGCCCGGAAATATCTGGTGCCCCGCCAGTTGGCCGAGAACGGCCTGACGGACAAGCTCCTGCTCTTCCGGCCGGAGGCCTTGGAGTCGCTGATCCGCGACTACACGCGGGAGGCGGGCGTGCGGGAGCTGGAGCGGAAGATCGCCGCGGTCTGCCGGGCGGTGGCCGCGGACGTCGCCGGCGGCCAGCGCCAGAAAGTGACCATGACGGCCCGCGGCCTGGTGCGGCTGCTGGGCCCGGCGCGATACGAGTCCGAACTGGCCCTGCGGACCGCGACGCCGGGGGTGGCCACCGGACTGGCCTACACCCCGGTGGGCGGGGAGATCCTGTTTGTCGAGTCCACGCTGACGACCGGAACGGGCCAGTTGATCCTGACCGGCCAGCTGGGCGAGGTGATGAAGGAGAGCGCCCAGACGGCCGTCAGTGTGCTCAAGAGCCTGGCGCTGGACAGCCAGAAGGGCAAAAAGGGGATCCTGCGGGGGTCGGCCTGCGTGCGGGCCAAGTTAACCGAGGTCCTGGCCGACAAGGAATGGCTCCGGCAGCGGGATATTCACCTGCACGTTCCGGCCGGGGCCGTGCCCAAGGATGGCCCCTCGGCCGGGGTGGCGATGTTTCTGTCCCTGGCCAGTCTGTTTTGCGATCGGCCGGTCCGGCCCGATATCGCCATGACCGGGGAGATCACCCTGCGGGGGTTGGTCATGCCCATCGGTGGGGTCAAGGAAAAGCTCCTGGCGGCCAAGCAGGCGGGGATTCGCACCGTGATCCTGCCGGAACGTAATCGCAAGGATTTACACGAGTTACCGAAAAAGTCCCTGCGGGGGCTCCGCTGTGTGTTTGTCAGCCGGGTCGAGCCGGTTCTGCGGCTGGCCCTGGGAAAGGCCCCGGCCGACGGAGAAAAAAAGACCCGGGCCAAATAAGCCGACTATAATACACAGTTGGATACGATACGTCGTTGAGGCCGGCCCCGGGTGGGCCGGGCCCGAACCGACCGGACCGTTTGCGGCCGGCGGGCCCAATCCGCCTGCCGCCGGGACGGGGGCAGGTTCCGGCAGCGCCGCAGGAATGGGAGTGCAGCAATCATGACGGAACAGACCGGTTTGCACGTTCGCCAGCGAGAGGACGTCTCGGTGGTCGAATTCACCGAGCCGATGCTCCTGGATGCCTATCATATACAGGACAGCTCCAAGCAGTTGTATGCCCTGATCGAAAAGCACGGCCTTCGCCGGCTGGTCCTGGATCTGTCCACGATACGCATGCTCAGCAGCCAGTCGCTGGGCGTGTTTTTGAGCATGCGGCAGAAGCTGGAGACCTGCGAGGGAAAGATGGTTCTCAGCGGGATCGACCCGCGGCTCTCGCGGGTGTTCAAGATTACCAACCTGCAAAACGTGTTCGAGTTTTACCCGGACACCGACGCGGCCGTGGAGAGCTTCCAGAGCCTCGACGCGGTCTAGCCGAGTCCGTTTCGCGCCGGCCGAGACGACGAGCTCGATCCGGCCGGGGCTTCGTGGGGCGTCCGACAAAACCAACCCCGCCGGTGGCGCCGGAGGATAGAAATGTCTGGATGGCGGGCGGTGTCAGGCGCCGGCAGCGTCCGATAACGCGAGGCGAGGTGGTGATTATGCATGTGGATATCCAGTTTTCGATTTTTTTGATCAACAAGCCCGGCGTGCTGGCCCAGGTGCTCAACGAGCTGGCCAGGGAGAAGATCAACATCATCGCGATGACCATGATGGATTCGGTCGAGCACGGCGTCCTGCGGGTGGTGACCACCCGGGCCGGTCGCACCCGCGAGATCCTGGAAAAACTCAATGCCTCCGTCAACGAATCGGAGGTGTTGTGCATCAACATGCCCAACCAGGCCGGCGCCCTGGCGGATATCTGTTCGCGGCTGGCCGAGGCGCATATCAATATCAACTACGCCTACTGTACGGCCGGGGCCCGCGGCGGACGCACCACCGGCGTGCTTCGGGTGGCCGACATCAAGAAGGCGACCAAGGTCCTGGCAAAATCCTACGGCGTCAAGGGCGCTGAGAAGAAGGACCCCAAGGTCCGCCCGTCGCACGCCCGCCGCGGCCGATAGATCCCCGGCCGATCCGGCCGGCCAGGCGGTTCGCCGATCGTGAGAAGGGACGCCGCCGCGAAGGAAAGCGGCCGAAACGCCGGCCGCGCCCGATCCGACCAGGCCGCGTAAAAACCAAAAGCAGGTGAAATATCCGCCCTAGTAATCCAGTTGGCGGATCTGCTGCTCGTCCATGCCCAGGTAATGGCCCAGCTCATGGATGAGGGTTTTGCGAATCTGATCGGCCAGTTCCCGCCGGCCGGCGCAGTATCCCAGCAGGTTCTGTCGATAGAGCACGATGCGGTTGAGGTGAACGGCGTCGTCCGAGCCGCGCTGGGTCCGCGGCACCCCCTCGAACAAACCCAGCAGTCCCCGCCGATCGGGCAGGCCCATGCGCCGGCAGACCTGCTTTTCCGGCCGGTCCTGGACCACCACCGGCAGGTATTCCAGGTACTGCCCGTATTCCGGGGGGATGGCCTCGATGGCCTCCTGCACCAGTCGATCGAATTCCTCGGGCGGGATCTTCATCCGTGGCAGTATATCCGCCGGCCGGATCGAGGCAAGTGCCGGCCGGAGCCGGACGGGCATCTTGGCCTGGCGGCGTGATCCGTCGATAGAGTACGGATCACCGGGCTCTCTTCTCGCCGTCCGGTTCGGTTTGCGGTTGTTTCGCCGGGGTCATTGCCCTAGAATCACGGCCTGCCATGTGGAAAAAACGACTCAAACGAGGTATCCGCATCCTGCTGTGTCTGTTTTGCCTGGGAACGGCGGGCTATGCGCTGCTGCCCAGTTGCCTGCCGACGGGGATGGTCCGCAGCCGGCTGATCGCCCAGTTGGAGCGGGATTTCCAGCGGCGGGTTCAGATCGGCCGGATCCATATCAGTTGGTCCCAGGGGGTGCGCATCGAGGACCTGGTCATCCAGCGCAAGGCGAAATTCGGCCCGGGCCCGCTGCTGCAAATCGACCGGGTCCATACGGCCTTTCGACCGTGGATGCTCCTGCGGCAGGGGTTGCAGACCGTTTACCTGGAAGACGTCACGCTGTATGTCGTGGCGACCGAGAAGGAGCTGAACGTCATTGATCTGCCGCCCCTGGAGATGTCCCGTCTGGAGGTGGACCGCGCCACCGTGCATTTCGAGAGCCGCTTGAACGGCCTGGCGACGGAGTCGGTTTTTTCGGTGGGTGCGGCGGTGTTCCTTCAGGATCAGCGCTACGGCGGCACCCGCTGGCAACTGCAGGCGACCCAGCAGGGCCAGACCGGCCCGACGCTGGTCAGCGGCGGCCAGATCGGGGATTTCCGCGTTCCCGACGCCGGCTTCGGGGGGGCCAACCGTCAGAATCTCACCCTGAACGTGCAGGAACTGGATCTGCGGCCGCTGCGGCTGGACCGCTGGTTGAATCTGGCGCTGGACCGATCCGAGCGGCCGGCCGGCGAACCCCTGCCGGTATGTACTGCCCTGGGCGGGGTGTGTTCCGCCGCGCTGCAACTGGAGAACGTGGACGAGGGCGACCTGCAGATTTCGGGCGATTTCAAGACATCGAACGTCCAGGTGCAACTTCTCTCGCCCCGCTGGGAGGCGCCCCGGACGTTTGAGCCGGCCGATTGGAGCGGCCAGATCGAACTGGCAGTCGATCCGATCGGGCCGGCGATCCGGTGTCCGCGGTTCCGACTGGAAGGCCCCGGTCTGCTGATCGCCGGCCAGGGGCTCTATGACGCCCGGCCGGATGCGTTGACGGGCGTTTCCCTGACGATCGAGCAGGGGCGTCTGGAACCGAACCAATGGATCGCGTGCCTGCCGGCGGACCTGGTCGAGCCGTATCGGGACGCCCTGGGTTCCGGCCCGATCGAATTTCAATGTCAGTATGACGCCGCCGGGCCGCAGGAGGTCGGCCGGATCCAACTGGACGGCGACCGCTGGCGGTTTCGCACCCCCCAGGTGCAGAAGGATTCCCCCGAGCCGTTGCGGCTGGAAGCCCGCTGGACGTTTCATCGGCCCCGCGGCCAATTGGAGATTAACCCCATCCACCTGCGGTGGGGGACGCTCGAGAGCCGGTCGGAATTGGTGCTTGCCGATGCCGGGAATCTGGCCGGTCTGATCCGGGACGGCCGCTGGGCCCAGCTCTGCCGGTCGCTGCTGGATGATCTCGGTCAGCCCAGCGGGCAAGCGTCCTGGCAAACGGCCGTCCGCATCGAGCGGCTGGATCAATGGCGCAGACATTTTCCGGCCCTGGCGCCGCTCGAAGACGATTGGATAAGCCAGGGCCCCCTGGAGATCCACGGCCAATGCCTCAACACCGCCGAGGAACCGAACCAGATCCGTTTGACGGTGGATCTGCCGAGCGAGGCCCGCTGGCAATGGCTCCAGGACGGCAAGATCCGTTTCAACAAGCCGCCGGGCCAGACATTGCATTGCGAATTGTCCGGACGTCGGCGGGCAGGATGGGACATCGACGCGCTGCGGATCCGGGCGCGATACGATCAGGCGGAGATCATTTTCGGTCCCGGCCGGCTTGTCTCGGCGAACCCGATCCCGATCGCCGCGGCGGATCATCCCCAACTCGCCGACGGCCCGGGGGACCCATCAGCCCTGCAGGATTGGTACGATCTGAGCGGTCGGTACCGGGATCTCACCGTTCAAGAGCTTGGCGGCGACTGGCAGGTCACCCGCCTGGAGGAATGGCTCGCGTTGCTGCCGGAGATCCGCGCGGATCTTCAGCAGGAAGGCATCGACCTGGAGGGGGCCTGCCGGGGTCGGATCGACTATCGCCATGAGCCCGGCCAAAGCTGGGACGGATCCTGCCAGCTGCAATTGCGGGATCTGGCAATACGGGCGATCGAGGCTCGGACGGAGTCGGCCCGGAAGAACGCAGCCGCGTCAACAACAGTCCTGTGGCAAAAGCCCGCCGGGACTCCGGCGGCCTGCCGCCTGCAACTGACCGAAGCGGAGCCCAACGGTCTGGTGGCATATCGCCTGCGGGCCGAACTGCCGGACTTGCAGGTGCAGGCCGACGGTCAGGCCGTCCGGCTGGCCACGGCGGCCGATAGTCTCGGTCCCCTGCGCCAACGGCAATGGCAGTTCGACGCGCACGTATCCGATTGGGCGACGCTGCGGCGGTACCTGCTGCCCGATCGCGACTGGGTCGCCACCGTCGGGGATAGCCGCTTATGTTTCGACCGCCTGGCGGGCGGCGGGCATTTTGCCGGAATCCTGCAAATCGGCGAGTTGTCCGAATCGCTGACCTTTTCCCTTCAGGCGGATGACAGTTCCGCTCGTGTGCAACTATTCGAGGCCGGCGGCGGGGTCCGGCCGCTCTGGCAGAAATCCGCGGGGACGCCCCTGCGGCTCGACGGGAAGATCGAGCTGGCGATGAAGAACGACTGGCTGGGCATCTTCTGGGACGACGGCCAGTCCGAATCCTCCGGCCGGCGGCTCCGCTGGAACGAGATATCCCTGCGGACCGACGGCCTGACCGGAACGTTTTCGGGCTATCTGGATTATGAGATCCCGCCGGAGGATTTCGGTCCGGCCCTCGGCAACCGCTATCTGAAGCTGTTTGGCCGCCAGCGGTTCCGGCTGGACCACGATCGTCTGGATGGAAACTCCTGGCCGTTTTGGCAGGAGATGCGACAGGGGCAGGAAAAGCTGGAGCAACTGGATCTTTCCGGCGTCACGGATATCCAGACCGAATGGACCTGGGACGCCGGCCGGCGGCAGTGGTCCGCTTCGGCCTGGGCGGATCTGACCGCCACGGATATCCGGGCCGCTTGCCGGTTTGATCCGAACGATCCCGAGCCGTTCCGCTGGGAAAAACCGGCGGCCGAGTCCCTGCGCCTGGAGGCGGCCGGCCGGGTGGGCTTCTCTTCGGACAGCTGGGATCTGGATCAATGTCGGATTCTTTTCGGATCGAATACCGTTTCGGTTTCCGGTCGATTTCGCCCGCAAGAGTCAACGGCGGCCGGCGACTCTTTGGATCTGGATCCCGTGGCCGAGCCGTGGATACCGCCGGCGGTGTCGTTGCGGCCGGAGCGGCTCGAGGTCAGCCTGCGGGCGCCGGACATCTCCGGCCCGGCGAACTGGTTTCCCGCCCTGAGCGGCCTGGACGTGCAGGGAAATCTGGACGCCGATGTGCAGATCTTCCGGCCGCATCCGTCCGACCCGCTGCGCTGGGAACCATCCCGCGTGCAGGGCCGGATCGCCGCCGTCTGGCAGGACTATCCGCTGGCGCTGGAGATTCGGGATTGGAAATTCGCCGACAATCACCTGATCCTGCCGGAGGCGTACTTCCAGGTGGGCCAGAATCAGGTATCGCTGGTAGCGGACCTGGAACATCCGATTTTAACGCTCCAGGGCTGGAAGGAGGCGTCCAGCCATCCGGCCGGCCGGCTCGATTTGATCTCCCAGCGGGTGGATATGGACGATATCCAGCGGTTCCTGGAGACCCTGCCGGATCCGTCCGCGCGGACCGGATCGCCGCCGGGAACTCTTCCGGCCGGATCGTCCGCCGAGACGTCCGCCGAGACGTCCTGCGGGTCCTTTCAATCCTGGTTGACCGGCCTGCAATCGAGTCGCCTGCACGGCGTGTGCCTGTTCCAGGAGCTGGGATACACCGATCCGGCCAGCGGGGTGCGGATGGACCTGGAGAAACTGGGAGGCAGTTATGCCCTGGCGGCCGGCCAACTCGATCTGGAGTTCACCGCCGGCCTGGGCGGCGGGGCGGTGGAAGGATCCTTCCGCATGGATATTCGAGGCCCGGACCCGCAGATCGAGTACCATCAGCAAGCCCGCGAGATCCAGGCCCGCCCGATGCTGCGGGGCCTGGTGGAAAGCGAGTTTCCCGGCCTGGAGGTGACCGGTTCCATCTCGGAGACCAAGAAGCTTAGCGGCAGTCTCTGCCAGATCCTGCACAGCGGATTCGGCTGGCAGGGAACCGGCACCACCCAGTGTCAGCAGGGGATTCTCTACGGTCCCGGCGGTCCCGGCTGGGTCCTGCGGGTCTTCCCCGGCCTCCAGCTGGTCAAGTATGCCTGGCGGGAATTCACCAACGAATACACGCTGGCGCCGGACGGCACGAAGAAAAACACCATGCTGTTCAAGGGCAGCCCCATCGATATCTACGTGGACGGGGATTCCCGGCCGGTCCGGGACGAGGGCGAATACCGCACGCTGATGGAGACCCTGCAGAAGGATCTGGAGATCAGCCGCCGCAAGCTGGGGGACCTGGTCGCCTCGGGCGCCGACGATACCACGGGCGAGGCGGGCTACATCCGCCGCCGGACCGAGGGGCTCGAGCAGTTGTGGCGCCGGCATCAGGCCGGCCAAACCCTGCGGGCGGCCCGGGCGAACTACACCGTGGGCGGCCTGATCAGCACCAAGCGGCGGGAGGATTTCGCCAAGCCGACCGAGATCCTGCGGATCCCGATCTTTCAGACCCGCAGTTATATCGTCGACCGCCAGATGGTCGGCATCGAAACCAGCAACGTGCCGTTCAATCCCCTGGGACTCTGAGACGCTTGCGACCGCGTTCTTACCATCGCCGGCCGACGATGGCGTGTGCCGCACTTCATCCCAACCACTCCGATGCGCCCGGCGTATCAGGGGGTGTCCGCCTCGGTGGTGGGCATGGCCGGCGGTGTCGACGTCGCCGCCAGCGGGTGGATCTCGATGACCCGCATGGATTTCCACTTGCCGTGCAGGAACCGGGACAGATACACCAGCGACAACACGCAGACATACACGGTGGCGAATGACCAGGCCGCGTACAGGCCCCAGCCGAACCGCACCGCCAGAAAGGTGGGCAGCACCATGATCAGCCAACTGAGAACCACCGCCACCAGCATGACAAAGCGGGTATCGCCGGCGCCTTTCAGGGCGGCGGCGAAGATGATGTTGCCGGTGTCGAACAGGCAGTAGAAGCCGATGAAGCGCAGCAGGTTGGTCACGATACCGGCCAGCCGGGTGAAATCCTCCGGGGGATTCTGGCCGGCGAAGGGCAGCAGAAACAGGTCCGGCACGATCCAATAGCCCAGGGCGACCAGGGACATGTAGGATATCGTCAGGCAGAACGCCGACCAGGTGGTCCGCTGGGCCAGGCCGGGTTGATTGCGGCCCAGGGCCTGGCCGACCAGCGTGGTGACCGCGATGCCCAGCCCGATCATGGGCAGGAAGGCCAGCAGGTTGATCCGAAAGGCGATGGTCGTCGCCTCCAGGGCGTGTTTGTCCATGCGGCCGATGAGGATCAGAAACAGGTTGAACGCCAGCATGTCGAGCATGAACTGCACGCCGTTGGGGGCCCCGAAGCGCAGCAGTCGCCCCAGCAGGTCCCCGCTTAGCCTGCGGCCGCTGAGGGTGGCGAACGGCCGCCGGTATTTCGCCCGGAGAAACAGGGCGAAAAACACCGCGGCGGTAAAGCAGTGCGACGCCACCGTCGCCCAGGCCGCCCCGGCGATGCCCCATTCGGGGAATATCCAGTGCCCGTAGATCCAACAGTAATCCAGGACCAGATTGACGATGGTCCCGCCGCAGTTGACCGCCATGACGATCCACATCTTGCTGCGGCCGGTGAAAAATCCGGCGACCGAGGAGCTCAGCAGCATCGGCGCGGCGCTGAAGCAGATGATCCGGAAATAGATGATCTCGTTTTGGCGATGGACCGGATCGTGCCCCACCCATCGGAAGAAGGGTTCGGCCGTGGGGATCAGGCCGAGGATCAGCAGCCCGGAAGCCAGCGAGAAGAAGATCCCCTGCCAGACCGCCGGTCCCACCCGCTGGTGCCGGTTGGCCCCGGTGTATTGGGCCACGAAGGTGTTGACGTATTGAACGGTCCCCAGAAAGAAGCTGCAGATCGCGAACATCGCCAGGCCCGCCTGCACCGCCGCGGCCATCTCCGCCTGGGAGTGGCGGGCCAAAAACACGCTGTCGACGAACATCTGGATCGTGTGGGCGCTGGAGTTCAGGATCAGCGGAAACGCCAGGGTCAACACCTCCGCGGCCCCGCCTGGTCCCTGCCAGCGATGTCGTAAAGGGGTTATCATGGTCTGGAGTGTAGCATAAATCGCGGGCAGGTTACACCGGTAAATGAACATCGGGTTCACAACGCGTCAAAATCGCCGGTCGCGGACGGGATTATCCAATCGCCCGCGGCGCCGATTGCGAGACGTTGTCGGTGTTGAGGTCCGCTCTTGCTTTCGTTTGTCCTTTCGGGCAGGCGGAAGAATGGCAGCACTTTCGCCGGGGCGTAAGGAGTGCTCCTGCGGATAAACGCTTGAAGGTCAACGATGTGGATTTCAAGACAAGGGTTGCTGCGCGGAATCCGGGATGCGCTGCTATTCGAACAGGGAGGCGTCTTCGGGCGGATCGGGTTGCCTCTCGGTACGCGCCGGCGGCGCCGCCGGCGGTTGCAGGCCCAACTGCCGGTAGGCCGCCGCCAGGGCGGTGCGGCCGTTGCGGGTCCGGGCGACAAAGCCGATCTGGAGCAGATACGGCTCGACTACGTCCTCCAGGGTGTCGCGGTCTTCTCCCAGGGTGGCCGCCAGGGCCTCGATGCCGGCCGGACCGCCCTGGTAGGTGGCGATCAGGGTTCTCAAATAGGTTCTGTCCAGCGGGTCCAGTCCCAGCTCGTCGATCTCCTCGATCCGCAGGGCCTTCTCGGCCAGGGCCCGGGTGATCCGGCCGTCAGCGCGGACCTGGGCGTAGTCCCGCACCCGCCGCAGCAGGCGGTTGGCGACGCGGGGCGTGCCCCGGCTGCAGCGGCTCAGCAGGTTGAGGGCCTCGGTCTCCACCGCAAGTGCCAGGATCCTCGCCGAGCGGGCCAGGCACTGGGCCAGGTGATCCTGCGACCAGAATTCCAGATGCTGCTGGATGCCGAACCGGGCCCGCAGCGGCGCCGAGATCATCCCGGCCCGGGTGGTCGCCCCGATCAGCGTGAACGGCTGCAAGGGGATGTTGATCGTCTTGGCGTGCACGCCGCTGTCGACGGTGAAGTCCACCTGGAAATCCTCCATCGCCGGGTACATGAATTCCTCGACCACCGTCGGCAGCCGGTGGATCTCGTCCACGAACAGGATGTCCGCCTGCTGTAGATTCGTCAGGATGCCCATCAGGTCGCCCGGCCGGGTCAGCGCCGGGCCGCTGCTGGTCCGCAGGCGGGCGCCCATCTCGTGGGCGATCACGTGGGCCAGCGTGGTCTTGCCCAGTCCCGGCGGGCCGTGCAGCAGGATGTGCTCGACCGGCTCCGCCCGCTGCTTGGCCGCCGTCAGGGCGATGCGCAGCTTGGCGATGACCTTCTCCTGGCCGATGCACTCATCGAGCGTTTCCGGCCGCAGCGCCAGATCGTAGCGGCGCTCCTCCGGGTCCTGGCTCGATGCGTCGATGATTCGTTCCCGCGCCATAATGCCCGCACTCACCCTGTCGTGTTGGGGATTGTTCGTTTCCTGTCGGCACTATTCCACCGCGGCCGCCGCGGCCGCCGCGGCCGTCCGTCTGGTATCATCGCCAGCCGGCGAATCCTCCGCAAGCGCCGATTGGAAAATCCGTTTCAGGCCGTCAGGGTATCGTGAAGGATCCCGATGGCCTCTTCGATCTGTTCGGCCGAGACATCCAGATGGGTCACGGCGCGGAGGGTGTCCGGCCCGACGGCCAGCATCCGCAGGCCGGCCTGTTCCAGTTCGACGGCTAGGCGGTCCGCCGGCCGGTCGGTCAGGCGGATGAGGACCATGTTGGTTTCCACCTCCGCCGGCCGCAATGCGATCCCCGGCAGCTCGGCGATTCCCTCGGCCAGCCGCCGGGCGTTGGCGTGGTCCTGGGCCAGGCGCAGGCGATGGTTCTCGAGGGCATAGAGCGCCCCGGCGGCGAGGATGCCCGCCTGCCGCATGGCCCCGCCGAACATCTTGCGGAAGCGCCGCGCCCGGTCAATCAGGGCCTTGGTGCCGGCCAGGACCGAGCCGACCGGGGCGCCGAGCCCCTTGGAGAAGCAGACGCTGACCGTATCGAAATATTTGGCGTAGGTGCGCTCGGAAAGGCCGCTGGCGATCGCGGCGTTCCACAGGCGGGCGCCGTCCAGGTGCAATGCCAGGTTCGCTTCTCGGGCCGCCTCGGCGACCTCCGCGATTTGTTCAAGGGGCCAAATGGCCCCGCCGCCGCGGTTGTGCGTGTTTTCCACGCAGACCAGCTTCGTCGGCGGAAAGTGCAGGTTCCGCGGCCGCAGCGCCGCCCGCAGGTCGCCGGCGCTGAATATCCCGCGTCTACCCGGCAGCAGCCGGCACATCACCCCCGACAATCCCGCCGGTCCGCCCGCCTCGTAGTAGTAGCAGTGGGCGTTGGCGTCGCAGAGGATCTCGTCGCCCGGTTCGGTGTGGGCCCGGATCGCCGCCTGGTTGGTCATGGTCCCCGAGGGCATGAAGACCGCCGCCTCCTTGCCGAGCAGCCTGGCCGTCTGCCGTTCCAGCTGCTTGACCGTCGGGTCGTCGCCCAGGACGTCGTCGCCCACCTCGGCGTCGGCCATCGCCTGCCGCATCGCCGGCGTCGGCCGCGTGATCGTGTCGCTGCGCAGATCAATCATCAAACCAGCCCTTGTCTGACGCGAAACCGCGCCGTTCGTTATTCTCATCCGGCCGCAAAAGGCCCAGACATAATTCTGGTATAGTCATGCCCGTGCACGATTGTCAATCCGGCGAAGGTAGGGGCGGGCATTCGTCTTTTCGTTGGGTTCCTGGATCCTGCCCGCGAGGGAGCACCATAAAAAGACATATTTGTACCATTTTGTATCTATTCCATTTTTATCCATCCGCGCCTCTCGCCGGTCAGGGCGCGATGGCGCCGGCCTTGAGGCGATAGACCGCCTGGATCAGGGCGTCGGTGGTGGCGATGTTGTCGAAGCCCTGGACGGCGCGGCCGATCAGGTCCTCGGCATCCTGCGGCCGTTCGCCCAGTTGCAGCAGGATCTCCAGGGCCTCCCGCTCCATGTCGCTCAGGGGCTTGCGGGCCGCGCCGATCCGGGCGGCCTGCCGGGCGAAATCGCCCATCTTGCCCCGCAGCTCGGCGATGATCTGCACGGCGGTGCGCTTGCCGATCTCCGGCAGGGTGGCCAGCATCTTGTCGTCGCCGCTCTCGATGTAGGCGGCGATCTGGTCCAGCGGCCGGGCCAGCGCCCGCAGCGCCTTGCGGATGCCGATGCCCTTGACCGACAGGAAGCGCCGGAAAAAGTCCTTGTCCAGCGCCCGGGGAAACCCGACGATCCGCGGCACCAGGTTGCCGCCGGCCGAGCTGCCCTCGTAATATTCCAGGCAGTACAGCGTGATCGGCCGCTGGATCTGCCCCGACAGATCACAGACCGCGTAGCCCGGCACCATCAACTCGTAGCCGATATCGCCCACCTCCAGGATCACGGTATTCGACTCGGTATCGAGCTGGGCCAGAATTCCGGTTATCCGCGCTATCATGGATCCGCTGCCCTCACATCGCGCCCGTTGGTTTCGACAGTTCATCGACGCAGCACATCGCGACCGCCAGGGCGTCGGCCACGTCCGCCGGCTCCGGCAGCCGGGCCAGTTGCAGCTGCGTTTGCACCGCCCGCTGCATCTGCTGCTTGCTCGCCCGCCCGCTGCCGGTCAGCGACTTCTTGATCCGGGTCGCCGCATAACCCCGCACCGCGATGCCCCGCTGCGCCGCCGCCAGTAGGAACATCCCCCGGGCGTGTCCCATCAGGATGGCCGTGCGCGGATGGCGGTAGTGGGCGTACAATTCCTCGATGGCCATACAGTTAGGCGCGTGCTCGGCGAGCAGGGCGTCGGCGTCGGCGAAGATCTGGGCCAGCCGACGCGCCAGGGGCAACTCCTCGGCCGCCCGGATCGTGCCGGCGTCCAGCACCTGCACCTGACCCGCCCGCAGTGCGATCACCGCGTAGCCGCTGGTCCGCAGTCCCGGGTCCACTCCCAGCACCTTCATGATCCGCCGGCCTTATACACTCTAGCAAAACTCCCGGCCGAGGGGCAAAACCACCCTCGGTTGGTTTATCGCATTGGTTTTATTGGACGCCCTTAGTCCTTTCGCCAGGTGGTGCCCTGGTCCGGATGGTCCTCCAGGGCGACCCCGATGGCCTTGAGCCGGTCCCGGATCGCGTCCGAGAGGGCGAAGTCCTTGCGCCGCCGCGCCTCGGCCCGCAGCTCAATCAGCAACTGCATCAGCGCGTCCGTCAGGCCGTCGGCGGCGTCGGCCCTCGCCGGCGGCCCGGTCAGCAGGCCCAGCGTCTGGGCCAGGCCGGTCACCATCCGCCCGCCCTCCAGCATGAGCGTTCCGGCCTGCCGGTTCGCCTGGATCTCCTGGCGCTGCTGATCGATGTAGCGGTTGATCCGGGTGCACAGCTCGTGCAGCACCGCGATGGCCGCCGCCGTGTTGAAATCGTCGTCCAGCGCCTCCAGGTAGCGCAGCTTCGCCTGGGTGACCGCCTCGATGAACTGCTGATCCGCCTCGGTTTGGGCCCGATCCTTCCAGCGTTCGATGGAGCAGGCCGTCTGAAAAACGTCCTGGCCGCCCAGCCGCTCGATCCGCTCGAAGAGCCGGTGGATGCCCGCCAGGCCCTTTTGCGTCGCCTCGAGCGCCTCGTCGGAAAAATCGATCGGCCGGCGGTAATGGGTGCTCAGCAGGAAGAAGCGGATCAACTCCGGCGGGTACGCCGCCAGCAGCGCGCCCAGCGGCCGGATGTTGCCCAGCGATTTGCTCATCTTTTCCGCTTTCCATTCGCCGCCGGCGGCCTTGGTCTGGATCCGCGTCAGTCCGTTGTGCATCCAGTATTTCGCGAAGGGCCGGCCCGTGGCCGTCTCCGATTGGGCGATCTCGTTTTCGTGATGGGGAAACACCAGGTCCAGGCCGCCGCCGTGGATGTCGAAGGACTCGCCCAGGTATTTCATGCTCATGACGGAGCATTCGATGTGCCAGCCCGGCCGGCCGCGGCCCCAGGGCGAGTCCCAGGCGACCGGCTCGTCGTCCTTGGCGGCCTTCCACAGGGCGAAGTCGCCGGGATTGTGCTTGCCCTGGCCGCTCAACTGGCGTGAGGCCTCGAGTTGCTCGGATGGCCGACGGTTCGAGAGCCTGCCGTACTGGGGGCACTTGGCGACGTCGAAATACACGTCCGAGCCGGCCGCGTAGGCCGCCTGCCGCTCGCCCAGCCGCTGGATCAGGTGGATGATGTCGGCGATGTGCTCGGTCGCCCGCGGATAATGGTCCACGCTGGTGACGCCCAGCTTCTCCATGGCCTCGAAATAGGAATCGCTGATCTGGGAGGCCAGCTGCTCGGTGGGGACGCCCAGCCGCTGGGCCTCGGCGATGATCTTGTCGTCGACGTCCGTGATGTTGATGACCAGCGTGACCTGGTAGCCCTTGTAGGTGAGATATTTCTTCAGGGCGTCGAAGATCACCGGCCCGACCGCGTGGCCGATGTGGCTCTCCTTGTAGACCGTCGGCCCGCAGACGTAGATGCCCACCTTGCCGGGCCGGATCGGTTCGAAAAGCTCCTTTTCCTTCGTGAGCGTGTTGTAGATTCGCAACGCCATAAGCCTGCATCCTCGCAATGTACGGCCAACGCCGGCGTAGTCGACGGCAAACGTTAAACGTCAACCCTCGGGGGCCGGGTTTGCCTTGGGTCCGGTCAATCCCGCGACCGCCCAGCAGGCGACGGCCTGGCCGGCGCCGACCGAATCCAGTCCCTCCTGGGTCTTGGCCTTGATGTTGACGGCCTGGGTCGGCAGGTCGAGCAGCTCGGCCAGTCGGGCCCGCAGCCGCGGCTTCCAGGCCGACAGTTTGGGCCGTTCGAGCTGGATCGTGACGTCCACGTTGACCAGCTCGTAGCCGCCGGAGCGGATCTCGCCGAGCACCCGCTCCAGCAGCCGGCGGCTGTCGATGCCCGCGTATTCCGGCTGGCTGTCCGGAAACCAGTCCCCGATATCGCCCCGGCCGGTGGCCCCCAGGACCGCGTCGATCACCGCGTGCAGGACCACGTCGGCATCGCTGTGGCCGACCGGGCCGCGATCCGCCTCGAGATCCACGCCCGCCAGCCGCAGGGGCCGCCCGATCTCCAGCCGATGCAGGTCGTAACCCAGCCCAACGCGCTCTATCATGGCGGATCACCTCCGAATCCCCCGTCCGGGCCTACAGTACCAAAATCCTCCGTAAAAGCAAGCGGCAAAGGGATTTTGGCCCGCGGCGGGCCGATTTGGCCGGCTCGCGGTGCTGCGCTCGCTCGAGGGAAACGGAATCATAAAAGGGGTGAGCTTTGCCGATATTTCTGTTAGAGTGATCCATCGAACGATAAGGAAACATCCGACCTGAGGGAGATCGTCTTGCACGCAAATATGCATTCTGAGGAATCCATGCCGACGGAAAGTCATTATGCCCAGGAAACCTGGCGGGTATTTCGCATCATGGCCGAATTTGTCGAGGGCTTCGACGAGCTGGGCAAACTGGGCCCGGCCGTCTCCATCTTTGGTTCGGCGCGGACCCGGCCGGGCGATCCCTACTACCGGCTGGCCGAGGAGACCGCGCGGGCCCTGGCCCAGGCCGGCGTGGCCGTGATCACCGGCGGCGGGCCCGGCATTATGGAGGCGGCCAACAAGGGGGCCTACCAGGCCGGCGGCTACAGCGTCGGGCTCAATATCGAGATCCCCGAGGAGCAGGTCGCCAACAAGTATCAGAATCTGTCCTTGAGTTTTCGCTACTTCTTCGCCCGCAAGATGATGTTCATGAAGTACGCCCAGGCCTTCATCATCTTTCCCGGCGGATTCGGCACCATGGACGAGTTCTTCGAGTCCCTGACCCTGATCCAGACCATGAAGATGGCCCACTTCCCGGTCATCCTGATCGGTCGGTCCTTCTGGCAGGGCCTGATCGACTGGCTCCGGAGCGTCATGATGGGACAGCAGCATAATATTTCGCAAGAGGATATGGATATCTTCTATCTGACCGACGATCCGCAGGAGGTGGTGCGGATCGTGCTGGAATCGGGCGAGAAGTATTGGATCGAGCCCGGCGGCGTGGTCAAGTTCCGCAAACCCGTTCCCCGTCCCGGCGATTGATCGGCCCGGGCGCCGGATATTTTGCATAATCAGAATAATCCACATAATCGGAATAACCGGTATAGGCGGATACAAGGGCCGAATGGGGGAATCCGGCCGGGATCGCCAAACAAATTCTGTCGTAAGTTCTTGTTTTACACGATAGTGCTGAATCAAACTGCCGGCGGGATACGCCTGATGCGCTTTATCTGAACCGACTCTGGGGATTCATTCATGGAGATTTTACCGGCGATTGATCTGCGGGCGGGCAAATGCGTGCGGCTCTTACAGGGCGATTATGACCGCCAGATCGATTATCACGACGATCCGGCGGCCCAGGCCCGCCGGTTCCAGCAGACGGGGGCCCGCTGGCTGCACGTGGTGGACCTGGACGGCGCCAAGGCCGGCCGGCCGGCCAACGCCGAGGTGATCCGCCGGATCGTGGAGGCTGCCGATCTGCACGTCGAGGTCGGCGGGGGGATGCGCCGGCAGGCGGATCTGGAGGCGATGTTCGCCGCGGGCGTCCGGCAGGTGGTCATCGGCACCCGGGCCCTGGAGGACTGGTCCTGGTTCGAACGGATGGTGCGGCATTTTGCCGGCCGAATCGTGCTGGGCCTGGACGCCCGGGATGGTTTGCTGCGTACGCGGGGCTGGATCGAGGCGAGCGACCGTTCGGCCCTGGAGGTGGCCCGTCTGGTAAATGACTGGCCGCTGGCGGCCATCGTCTATACCGACATCAGCCGCGACGGCATGCTCACCGGCCCGAACGTCGAGGCGACCCGCCAGATGGCCGAACAATGCCGCGTGCCGATCATCGCCTCGGGCGGCGTCGGCTCGCTCGACGACGTGAAGCGCCTGGCCGAAATACCTCTGTTCGGCATCATCATCGGGCGGGCGATCTACGAGGGGGCGGTGGACCTGACAGAGGCCCTGGCGGTTGTGGGCCGGGAATAGACAGGTCCGGTAGGAGTGACTACACGTCAATAATTGCGGTCGCAAACCGGCCCCGGTCGAGTCTAATGGGTCGCACGGGCCGGGATCTCCAGGATCTGGCGGACATGGCGGGCGATGGATTCGGCGTCGATGCCGGCCTCGGCCAGCTGGCGGCCGCGGGATTTGTGCGCGATGAAGCGGTCCGGTATGCCCAGCCGGGTCAGGTGGCGGGTTTCGAGACCGAGTCGCTGGGCCTGCTCCAGTACCGCCGAGCCGAAGCCGCCCATCAAGGCGTGGTCTTCGACGGTCACCACCGGCAGGGCGTCATCGCCGGCGAGCAGGGTTTCGATTAGTTCGGCATCCAGCGGCTTGGCGAATCGGGCGTTATAGACGGCCAGCTCGCAGCCCTCGGCGTGCAGAATATCAGCCGCCTGGAGGCCGGCCGCCGCGGTGGAGCCGTAGGCCAGGATCGCGGCGTGGGTTCCGGGCCGAAGTCGTCGGGCCCGACCCAGGCAAAAATCCTCCTCCGCGCCGGCGGTCGCGGAACCGTCCGGGTCCGCCGGCAGGTGGATTTCCGGCAGCAGGTCACGGGGATAGCGGATGACGCAGGGCCGGTTGCCGTCCAGGGCGAAACGCAGGGCGGCGTGCATCTCGGCCTCGTCCCAAGGGGCCATCAGGACCAGGTTCGGCAGCGACCGCAGCAGGGCGATATCGCAGAAGCCGTGATGGACGGCGCCGTCGCCGCCGACCAGGCCGGCCCGATCCACCGCGAAGACCACCGGCAGGTTCTGCAGGGCCACTTCCTGGAAGATCATGTCGAAGCAGCGCTGCAGGAAGGTGGAATAGATGGCCACCACCGGCCGCAGGCCCGCCTTGGCTATGCCGGCGGCGATATCGACGGCGGCGCTCTCGGCGATGCCGACGTCCAGGACGCGGTCCCCGAATCGCTGCCGGACGCGGGCCAGGCCGGTCCCGTCGGGCATGGCGGCGGTCAGGGCCACGATCCGCTCGTCAGCGGCCATCCGCTCGATCAGGCCGCGGGCGAAGGCGGCGGTGTAGCTGTCCTCGCCGCCGCTGGGGAAGGAGGCCTCCGTGCCGTTGATCTTGAAGGGTTGGGGGCTGTGGAAGGTGCAGGGGTCTTTTCGGGCCGGATCGAAGCCGCGGCCCTTTTCCGTCTGGATGTGCAGGACCACGGGGTGGTTGACCTGCTTGAACTCGCCGAGCAGCTGGATCAGGGCGCTGACGTCGTGCCCGTCGATGGGCCCGAAGTAGGGGATGCCCAGTTGTTCGAAGATCTGGCGGCTCAGCAGGGTGGACTTGATGCCGCCCTTGATCCGGTGCAGCCCGTCGTGCAGGGTGTTGCCGATGTAGGGCAGGCGGCGCACGAGGATCTTGGTGTGGCGGTGGAGGTCCTCGTAGGAGCGGCTCAGCCGCAGGCGGGACAGATAATTGGCGAACGCGCCCTGGGTGGCGTCGATGGCCATGGAGTTGTCGTTCAGGATGATGAGCATCTGGCGGTTGACCAGCGAGGTGTTGTTGAGACCCTCGAAGGAAAGGCCGTTGACGATGCTGGCGTCCCCGACGACGGCGACGATTTTCTCGCTGGTCCGCCGTTTCTGGGCGGCCAGGGCCAATCCCAGGGCGGTGGCCACGGCGGTGCCGGCGTGACCGACGTAAAACTGGTCATAGTCGCTTTCGGCGGGGCTGGGAAAGCCGCTGAGGCCCCCCTCCTGGCGAAGAAAGGGGAATCGACCGGCCCTGCCGGTGAGGATCTTGTGCACGTAGCATTGATGGCCGACGTCCCAGGTGAGCCGGTCCCGGGCGAAATTGAATACGTAATGCAGGGCGATGGTCAGTTCGACGATGCCGAGGTTGCTGGCCAGGTGCCCGCCGGTGTGGCTGACCGTTCTCATGATCAACTGGCGGATCTCCTCGGCCAGTTGGCCCAGTTGTTCGATCGCGAGCCGCCGCAGATCGGCGGGCGACCGTATTTGTTCTAGTAATTCTCCCATCCGCTGGCTGTTTCCTCGTACCTATTTACTTCATGCCTTTTAACACCGGGCGCATCTTTCGGTGCCGCCCCGAAGCAACATGGAATCCCACTCGTCAGGAAAGGGGCACGTCAATGACGGGCCGCGGGCGGACCGCCTGACGGATATAAACCCACCGTTCGACATGGTTGCTCTAAGCCACGTGACACTATAGTATAACGGTGCATCGGGCGAAAGACAACAGGATACCCTCTCCCGGGGGGAAAATGCGCTCCGCCCCGTCGTAAAACATTATTCCGCAACGCAATATATTCACAGCGGCACCCGAAAAACCGCGCAATGCCTCTTGAGTGCATCCGCCTTGTGTGAAAGTCAGGGAGCGACATGTTATTGGTTTCTATGGGATATTTTACGAGCCAGACGGCGGAGGGGTTCGGCGGGTTTTCCCAGGTCAGCCAGGTCGGCGATCGCCTCGTCGATCAGTTTTTGGGCCTGTTGGCGGGATTGCTCCAGTCCCACCACGGCCGGGTAGGTCAGTTTGCCGGCCTGCCGGTCCTTCTGGGTGCGTTTGCCCATCTGCTCGGTGGTGGCGGTGATGTCGAGCAGGTCGTCGATGATCTGGAAGGCCAGGCCGGTTTTCAGGCCGAATTCACCCAACATGTCGATGGCGGCGGGCTCGGCCTCGGCGCACCAGCCGCCCATGCGGCTGGCGGCCTGGAACAGCATGGCGGTTTTCTGGGTGTGGATGAAGGTGACGGTTTTCAGGTCCGGCTCGCTGGAGGCCGTCGGGTTCGGCCCGGCGGGGTTCCCGCGGCTGTCCGGTTTCTGGCAGAGCAGGTCGGCCGCCTGGCCGCCGATCATGCCGGCCGCCCCGGCCGCGGTGGATAGCTCCAGGATCAATTGGCGGACGAGCCGGTCCTTCTGGATGTGCCGGGCCAGGATGTGGAAGGCATAGGTCAGCAGGGCGTCGCCGGCCAGCAGGGCGATGCCCTCGCCGAAGACCTTGTGGTTGGTGGGCTTGCCCCGGCGGATGTCGTCGTCGTCCATGGCGGGCAGGTCGTCGTGGATCAGCGAGTAGGTGTGCACCAGCTCGATGGCGGCCGCGGCCGGCAGGGCGCGAACCTCCTGGCCGCCCAGGGCCCGACAGGCCCACAGCACCAAGACCGGCCGCAGCCGCTTGCCCCCGGCCTGGAGGCTGTAGGCCATGGATTGGGCCAGGATTTCCGGGGTGCCGGGATCGTGGACCAGGTAGCCGGCGATGGCCTCCTCGACCATTTGGGCCGCTTTTTGAAGCTGGTTCTGGAAGTCGGCGTCGTTTGGCATCTGGCTATCTATCCACAAGTTACCCTGTCCGGCGGGCCGCGGTCCCGCCCGCGAGACACTGGGAGCCATTGTATCATCTGCCTGGGCCGGTTCACGTGGAAAATGCCCGTAATTGCCGAGGCGTTCGCCGCGAGCGGACGGGTCATTCCAGGGGATTGCTTTTGCGGGGGTGACTGGTTCGCCGGCGGGATTTGATCAGCGTATCCAGGGAGAATCCCCCGGGCCCGCCCAGCAGGATGGCCAGCGCCAGCAGCAGGAGGGTCAGGCAGTATTCGTAGCCCTGGTTGCGGATGTCGAAGCCGTTGGAGCCATGGACGGTCAGGATCGCCACGGCCATGACCGCCCCCAGGCCCAGGGCCCAGAGCCTGCTCAGCAGGCCGATGCCGATCAGCAGGCCGCCGGCCAGTTCGGTCAGGCCCGCCAGCCAGCCGAGCAGGCCGGGCAGCGGCGCCGCCTTGGCCGCCATGAGCTGGGCGATGCCCTCGTGACCGCCCTGGAAGACCTTGCCGTAGCCGTGATAGATGAAGATGACGGCCAGCGTGATCCGAACGAACAGCGGGACCAGATCCACGTTACGTATCGTTTGCGGACGGGTCATGAAAAGCTCCTCATAGAAAAGGATGATGGATTCATTGCGCCGGTCGCGCAGGTTCCGATAACTGCTCAACCGGCCAACGCTTGTATCCTACCGCATCGCCGGGTATAGGTAAAGGGCCGTCTTGGCCGAAGGCGGCCGGCTGGACGGCGGGCCCGATTGGCCAAAAAGCATTCGCCAGGGGCTTCGCCGGCGGGTACTATATCGGCGACGACCATGTGTCGGTTCCGGCCGGAGAAGGGAGCGGGGTGCGTCCGGCGGGCGCGTTGGAGATATCTCGGCTTGAGGCAGGAGGATCTCTGGGCAAGGGACGAATGTGCGGATTCGGGCATGTTTTCGGGTGACCGGACCGCTCGATCATTAGGCCATGCCGTGGTTACAACCGGATCAGTAAGGAGAAAGGACAGGCTATGAGCAAGCTGAAGTGGATTCTGACGCTGGGGATTCTGGGCTGGCTGCCGGTGCAGTTGGGTTGCCAGGTATGGGATCGGATCACGGCGTCCGGTTCGGCCGGCCGGATGAAGGTGACGTATTTGCGGATCGAGTACCTGGAAAATCCCCTGGGCATCGAGGCGGTCCCGCCGCGGTTCAGTTGGCTGGTGACTTCGAGCCTGCGGGGCCAGCGGCAGACGGCCTATCGGATCCTCGTGGCGAGCGATCCGGACATCCTCAAGCGGGATCAGGGCGATCTGTGGGATACGGGCAAGGTCCTCTCGGATCGGACCAGCCAGGTGGTCTATGGCGGCAAACCCCTGGACTCGCGGATGGCGTGCTTCTGGAAGGTCCGCGCCTGGGACAAGGACGACCGGCCGACGGCCTGGAGTACGCCGGCACAGTGGACGATGGGCCTGTTGGGCAAGGAAGACTGGCAGGCCGGTTGGATCGGCTACGACGCCCCGCCGCCCCCGTCGCATCAGCGGCAAGCCGCGTCCGAGGCGATCAGTTTGAATGATTGTCCCTGGATCTGGTTCGCCCAGGGCCAACCGCGGACCGGCGCCCCGGCGGGCCTGCGGTATTTTCGGCGGGAATTTCTGCTGGCGGACAAGCCCGTCGCCAAGGCCCGGATGCTGTTGAGCGTGGATAACGAGCTGGAGCTGTTCGTCAACGGCCGGCGGGCGGGATCGGCGGCGGGCTGGAAGCCGCCCAAGCCGTTGGATCTGGCTGGGCATCTGCAGGCGGGCCAGAACGCCCTGGCGATCGCGGCGAAAAACACCGACGGGCCGGCGGGCCTGGCGGGCAAGCTGGTCATTGCCTACGCGGACGGCAGCGATCAGGTCATCCGGATCGATTCGTCGTGGAAGGCGTCCGAACAGGCCGCCGACGGCTGGGACGCCGCCGGCTTCGACGACAGAGGCTGGCCGGCGGCGCTGAAGATCGCCGCGGTGGGCGATAGCCCCTGGGGCAAGCTCGAGGCGGACCCGCTGCACATCCCGCCGCCGCCGTACCTGCGCAAGGAATTCCCCGTGGCCCGCCCGGTCCGCCAGGCGACGGTCTACGCCTCGGCGCTGGGCATCTACGAGCTGCACCTGAACGGCCGGCGGATCGGGGCGGATTACTTTACGCCGGGCTGGACCGACTACAAAAAGCGGGTGTATTACCAGGCGTATGACGTGACGGATGCATTGGAGAAGGGCGACAACGCCCTGGGCGCGGTCCTGGCCGACGGCTGGTATGCCGGATACGTCGGCTTCGGCCGCCAGCGGGACCACTACGGCGATGCGCCGCGGCTCATGGTGCAGCTCGAGCTGGAGTACGACGACGGGACCCGGCAGATCGTCGCGACGGATTCTTCCTGGAAGGCCGCCTACGGTCCGCTGCTGGAGGCGGACTTCCTGATGGGCGAGACCTACGATGCCCGGCTGGCGCAGGCCGGCTGGACG
>JAFGFX010000316.1 GCA_016930855.1 Sedimentisphaerales bacterium
TGTATATCATCTCGCCGAAATCGGAGATCTTTCCCCTGGACCCGGTGCCGACCAACCCCTGCTGGGCGGTGCGCAGCCTGGACGGCGATTACATCCTGGTGACGATCATCGACGCGATCACCGGCGATACCCTGGGCTACGGGACGCCGCCGCCCTACGAGGGCCTCTCGATTCACGGGCCGGACTGGGGCGACTGCCCCCAGGACCCAATCTGGTACAGCCACGCCAACAACGCCAAGACCTGGTTCGAGGCCATGGGCTATACCACCCTGCAGGTCGGCAACGCCTCCGACGCGACGGTCGCCGGCCACATCCAATCGGACGACGGGGCCATGTTCTACGAGCTGGACCACGGCGGCTACTCGTCGTTCCACAACCAGTGCAATGCGACCATTTATGCCACGGAGGTGGAAAGCTGGATCGCCAGCTACGCCAGCATGCCGTTTGCCTTCATCGGCAGCTGCGAGGGGTTGTGCAGCACCGGCGACAACACCTTCTCCTATGAATTCCGCAAGGGATTCAGCCAGGATACGGTCACCGTGGGATACTGCGGCATGTCCTCAACGGCGTGCAGCACCTGCTGGAGTTATTCCATCAGTTGGCAGACGGCCCTGTTCGACTATATGGACCAGGGCTACACCGCCCAGCAGGCCTTCAACCACGCCAACGCCTACTATCCCACCTGCGCCGGGACCAACAACTGCATGCGGATCGCCGGCGATACGGGGATGCGGTTCGTGCCCAACGTGCGCAGAAGCTACTGCGGCTCCCTGAGCGGCGGGAGCCTGTTGCCGTATTATATGGGCAACAGCGGCGACCGCTCCGCCCACATTCGCTGCAACATCACCGCGGCGGGCACCTACGGGATCTATATCCTGCCCAATACGGAGATGGTGTTCCTGAACAATGCCGAGGTCATCGCCACGAATTCCGTCTACGGCAGTTCCAGTTCGGGCCCGATACGCATGGTGTCCGAACAGAACCGCAGCCGGGGAATGGAAATGAGCGGCGGCGGTCAATTAAGGATGTCCAACGGCGGTCAAATCAAGGTCTATGAATAGACCGGAGGGTGTATCATATGAAACGAGTAGAGATTTATGGCGGCCCGCTTCGCGGCGGGGTACTGATCCTGCTGGCGGCCGCGCTGGCGCTGGCCGGCGGGGCGGCGCCGGCGCAGGGCCAACCCTATGCCATCGACTGGTATACCGTCGACGGCGGCGGCGAGGTCAGCACCAGCAGCGACTATGAACTTGTCGGCACGATCGGCCAGCCGGACGCCGGCGGCATGGCCGGCGGCAATTACATCCTGGCCGGCGGATTCTGGAGCGGGCAGATTCCCTGTTTCGTCAATCTGGTGGACCTGGAACGGTTCGTCAGCTACTGGCTGGTTGGACCGGCGGCGGGTATCCCGGCCGATTTCAACAGCGACAGCAAGGTCGATCTGCTGGACTACAATATCCTCTGCCGGTATTGGATGCAGTACTGCCCCAGCAACTGGCCCGATTGGTAAACCCCGCCCGATCTCGGGGCTGACCGATGACGGTCGGCGGCCGTTAACGCCGTTCGGGGCCGGATCGTCCGGCTGGATAAAAGGAGTCGACCGGTAGCGGTTGGTGTGAAAGGGCGCTGTCCGTCGCCGGATCGTCCGGGCGAATGGGGATGACAGAGGCTGATGCGGGGCGTCTGACCAGAGTGCCCACGCCGCGGGCCTTGATGCTGCCTTGTGGGCAAGACCCGCGGCACGGATGTTGAAAAACGACGGAATGTAGAGAAACAAGCACTCAATACCACGTTGGTGGAAAGGGTGTTTTTCCAGACGAAGGAGGCTAAGGGAAGGAGCTCTGTCCAGGTCGCGCACCTGGGCAGAGCTTTTTTTTGCGCTCCTGCCGGCAGGACACGCGCCGACAGGTGCCTGACCGCTGCCGGCCCGGCCAAACGGACCGGCCGCCAGGTCCTTGGCCCCGGGGCGTCGGCGTGGTACAATGCCGCGCCGGATGAACCGGTGACGTTGCAGGGGATGCCTATGCGGGTGGTGCTTGATTTTCAATCGGTGTTGCGGGATCGTCATTCCGGTTTTTTCACCTACGCCGCCGGCCTGCTGGCCGGCTGGGCCGCCTTGACCGAGCGGCCGGAACTGGTGCTCTTTTGCGGGCGCCGGGCGGCCGGCCACGGCGAATGGCTTTCCGGACGGGACCGGGAGGCGGGGGCGACCTGGCGGACCACGCGGCTCAAAATGAGGCACCTGGGCATCTGGTGGCGCCGGATCGGCTGGCCGCCGCTGCAGCATTTCACGGGCGAGTTCGATCTCTACCATTGCAACCACCACCTGATGGCACCGACCCGCGGCCGGCCGCGGCTGCTGACGGTGCATGATCTGCGGCGGTATCGCTTCGGCCGGTTTTATCCGCAATCCAAGCGGGGGCCGTTCGAGTGTGCCGTGCGCCGGGCCGATCACTTCATCGCCATCTCCCGGGCCACCAAGCGGGACCTCCAGGAATTTTTCTCCATTCCGGCCGAGAAGATCGACGTGGTTTATCACGGCGGCCCGTGGCAGGAGTTCCGACAGGACCGTGATGACGGTGCGGAGGTCCTGGCCCGCTATGGCCTGCGCCGGTGCGGCTATTTCGTGGTCTTTAGCTCCTATGACCGCCGCAAGAATATCCCCAACACCATCCGGGCCTTTGCCGAGGCCGCCGACCGCCTGGCGGATGATTTTCGGCTGGTGATCGTCGGATCGAAGCCGGCGGGGCCGGGGCTGGTTCCGGACGATCTGCCGGCGCGGCTGGCCGAGCGGCTGGTGTGGACCGGTCCGCTGGAGAGGCTCCAGGGCGTGCTCGGCAACGCCGCCGCCCTGGTGTACGTCAGCCTGTACGAAGGCTTCGGCCTGCCGATCCTGGAGGCGATGGCCGCCGGCACCGCGGTGATCACCTCCAACTGCAGCGCCATGCCGGAGGTCGCCGGCGACGCCGCCCTGCTGGTCGATCCGCAGGACGTCTCGGCGATCGGCCGGGCGATGGTGACGCTGGTCGAGAATCCCGCCCGGCGCGCACAGCTCATCGCGGCGGGCGCCGAACGCTGCCGTGAATTCTCCTGGACGCGGGCCGCCCGCCAGACCCAGCAGGTCTATGAGAAACTCATCGGCTAGGTAGAAACGCGAATGAATCATAAGATAGGTGATCCACCCCCAAGCTCGCGGACTCGCTTGGCGGTGCCACCCAACATTAATATCAAAATGCAAAAATTAAAATGCAAAATTGTGGTGTCGCCTGCGGCGACGGTTTTTTTACTTTGGGGCTCTGCCCCAAACCCCGCCCATTTAGCCTCCAGCCTTTGGGCGAGGTGCGATTCGTATCTCGCCAAGACGTAGCGACCAACGGGAGCGTCAAATGTTACGGCAGCCCGCGGCGAACGAGGGGTGGCAATGCCACCTCGCGGCAAGCGACCGCGGGCGGGCGATGACAGTCGAGCGATGATTTCGTATGCCGTATTGCGGCGGCCATGACGGCCGGGCCCGCAGAATCCCCTTGAGTTTGCCTTTCCCGGCGGATACCATTTTTGCATGAAGCGACCGAAGGTGATGGTGATCGGCCTGGACGGGGCCAGTTTCAATTTTATCGATCCGTTCTGCGCAGAAGGCGTGATGCCGAACCTGCAGCGGTTTCGCCAGGGCGGCTGCGAAGGCGAGCTGGTCAGCGCCTACCCGCCGATCACGCCGGCGGCCTGGGTGACGTTCATGACCGGCAAGCTGCCCGGCCGGCATCACGTGCTGGATTTCGAGCAGTTCCGTTTCGCCGATAATTCCCTGCGCTACAACACGAGCGCCGACGTCCGCGGCCGGACGATCTGGCGGATCGCCTCCGACGCCGGCCGGAAGGTCGCCGCCGTCAATGTTCCCATGACCTATCCGCCCGAGCCGGTCAACGGCGTCATGATCGCCGGGCACAACGTGCCGAATCCCGAGAGCCCCTACACCTGGCCGGCCGACTTCAAGGATAAACTGCTCGAACGCATCCCCGATTACCTCCAAGTCAAGCCGGCCCGGGGCCGCATCGAGGACGAGGCCGTCTTCGACAGTTTCGTCGCCGCCCTGACGCGCACCGTGGATCATTACCACCAGGCCGTCCGCTTCGTCGATGAGCAGCTCGACTGGGACCTGCTGATGACGGTGTTTCCCCATACCGACATGGGCCATCTCGTCTGGCGCTACATGGATCCGGAGATCGCCGGGCGGTATCCGCAGCGCCGCGAGCGGATCCGGGGCATCTTTGGCCGGCTGGACGAGGCCCTCGGCGACCTGTTCGCCCTGGCCCGGCAGCGCGGCGCCGCCGTGGTGATCATGAGCGACCACGGCCACGGCCGCCAGCGCGGCTGGGTCCGCGCCAACAAGCTCCTCCAGCAGTGGGGCTATATCCGGATGGCCAGCCCCCTGCGCTGGCTGGGGCGGCGCGTCCGGCGGGAATTCCAGAAGATCCGCTACCCCGACAAGTACAGCCGGCCCGCCCGCTACGTGGACGAGAAGCTCGGCATCGACTGGGCCCGCTCCCGGGCGGCCGTCTGCCATACCGCCATGTGGGGCTTTTTGTATCTCAACGTCCGCGGCCGCCAGCCGCAGGGCATGGTCGCCCCCGGCAGCGAATACGAGGCCAGCCGCGACGATTTGATCCGCCGATTTAGCGCCGAGAAGGACCCGCTAACCGGCGAGGCGCTCTTTCCGGAAGTTATCAAACCCGAAACCGTCTATGGCGAAAGCGAAGCGACCTGGGACTGTCCCGACCTGCTGCTGGTACCCCAGGAGGGCATGAAGGTCAATCGCCGCACCCGCGGCAAATGGACGGTCAAATACACCGATCCGGCCACCGCCGACGGCACCCACCTGTTGGGCGGCCTGTGGATGGCCGCCGGCGAGGCGATCCGGACGGGCGAATCCTTTAGGGCCTCGATCCAGGATATCGCCCCGACGGTGCTTGCCCTGCTGGACCTGCCGGTGCCGCGGGACATGGACGGCCGCGTGTTGGACAAGATCTTCGACCACGCGCCGCAGGTGCGCTATGTCGAACCGGCGGCGGCCCCGTCCGCGCCGCCGGCCCAGGCCGGCTATTCCGCCGAGGAGGAAGAGCAGATCCAGCAGCACCTTGCCGACCTGGGCTATCTCGATTGACGGTGGAAACGGCTGCCGACCGTTTGCCAGTGGTCAGCAGAGGGCGAACATGGGCAAAAGCCGCATTTGACGGTTCCCCGAGTTTGCCGTGGTATTTATCCGGTTTGCCAGTTCTTGATTCGCAACGATGTTTTGACGACGTTGAGGTACGCGCTCGGCCCGAAACGCCGAAGTCGTGGAGTGAGAATTCCGATCGAGAGGCTCTAGACCGGCGGATGCAGTCTTGTATACACTGAAACGGAATAGAGACGAATACTTGGTCTATGGTTTGCCATGATAGATCGTAAGACACATGACCGGAAGAGGGTGCGATTTCTTGTACAGAAGGAAACAGTATGTGTTTGCTGTTTCATACAGGTTGTATAATCATTGTTGAACGTCGTAAAGGAGTGAAAAGATGAGAGACACTATCATAGTATCGAATGTGTCGTGTTCGATCATCTGTGCCAAGTGGGCGTTGGATCTCGGATTCAACCAATTCAGACAGATTCTGTATCTCGTCGGCGGATTGATTTTCGGCCCTGTCATGCTCCTCATTCTCTACATTTTCTTGGTCACCAAGGCAAAGAAAGAGGGTTTGACTGGCGGGAAGATCGTCTGACACGGGCCGTTCAACCAATGAGTGTAGGCGGCAGGGTCGCCCGTGCGCCTGACTCCTAACGTTCGCCATAGGAAGGAAGGGTATGGAAGAGAAAATAACGCGGCGACAGTTTCTAGGGACGGCGGCGGCGGGGGCGGCGTTCTTGGCCTGGCCTAGAGTGGGATCATCACGCGAGGCGAAGGCCAAGCCCAATATCATCCTGGTCTTTATCGACGACATGGGCTGGGCGGATCTGTCGTGTTTCGCCAA
>JAFGFX010000317.1 GCA_016930855.1 Sedimentisphaerales bacterium
GCATCCGCTGGGCCCACGCCAGGGCCATCATCTCGGCATGGGCCAGGGAGCAATTCAACGGCTCGACCCGGTTGACACCCACGGCGATGAGTTGGCCGGTCGCCATTTCGAACACGGCGGCGCCGAAGGGACCGCCGGTTTGGCGTTCGACGTTCTGGCGGGACAGATCCACCACCAACTGCATCCGCTGGTCCCGATCCGGCAGACGGTATTGGGCCTCGGGCAGGAATTGCCCGATCCAGTCCGGCAGTTCTAATAGTAATTCCGCAAACTGCACTTGTACGTCCTGACCCCCCCACCGCGGGGCATCCGACCTCTTATCGAGCTATCCGTTCGGCCGCCATTATGGAGACGCCCCCCTTCGGCCGCCCTCTTCGGCCGGTTCAATCGCGTCGATCCGCCGCTGGTGGCGGCCGCCCTGGAACTCGGCCCCCAGCCAGGCATCCACGATCCGCAGGGCCATTTCCGGCGACACCATCCGCTGGCCGCAGGAGATCATGTTGGCGTCATTGTGCTGGCGGGCCAGCCGGGCGGATTTTTCATCCCAGCAGACGGCGCAGCGGATCCCGCGGACCTTGTTGGAGACGATGGCCTCGCCGTTGCCGCTGCCGCCGAGGACGATGCCGGCGTCAAATTCCCCGCCGGCCACTGCCTGGGCCACCGGCCGGATCCAGGCCGGATAATCCACCGGTTCCTCGCTGAAGGGACCGAAATCCTTGACCCGGAACCCCCGGGACTCCAGATGTCTTCTAATGAGATCTTTATAGCGGACACCCGCATGATCCGAACCCATCGCGATGCTTCTTACCGGTCCGCCCATGGACACTCCCAAGCCATACCCGAAAAATTTTCCTATCCCATCGAGATTCCATCTCCCCGGCCCGTCTCTCTGGCCGCAGTATACTTGCGGGTCGGTCGGCCTTCCAGCAGGAAAATCGGGCGGTCCCAAAGAATACGCTTGTGGCAAGTGACGCCGGAGACTATGGTTATCCAAAAGGAGTAAAGCGGTGGCAACCTTTCTGTTGATAGCATCCCTGCTGACCCTGCTGGGCCTCGCGATCAGTCACCTGGAGATCCTCGTCGGCCGGGCCTCGATCCCCAACCTCCAAGACACCGAGCCGTCCGCCGGCGCCGAGACGCCGCTGGTTTCGGTCATCGTCGCGGCCCGCAACGAGGAAAAGACCATCCGGCCGGCCCTGGAGTCCCTGTTGCGCCAGAATTACCCGCATTATGAAATCATCGCCGTCAACGACCGCTCCACGGACGCAACGGGCCAGATCCTGGACGCCGTCGCCCGGACGGAATCCCGCCTGCACGTCATCCACGTCGAGGAATTGCCGCCGGACTGGCTGGGCAAAAACCACGCGCTCTACCTCGCCAGCGTCCGCGCCCGGGGCGACTATCTGCTGTTTACGGACGCCGACGTCGAGATGGCCCCGTACACGCTGGCCAAGGCCGTCCGCTACCTGCTCGAGAACGACCTGGACCATATCACGCTAGCCCCGGAGATGCGGGCGAAGGGCCGGGCGATCGACATGATGATCGGCACCTTCATCTATTATTTCGGCCAGTCCACCAAGCCCTGGCGGGCCCGCCGGCCCTCCAGCCGGTATTACGTGGGGATCGGCGCGTTCAACCTGGTCAAGGCCAATGCCTATCGCGCGGCGGGGACCCACCGGGCGATCGCCCTGCGCCCGGACGACGACATGATGCTGGGCAAGCTGCTCAAATCCCACGGCTGCCGCCAACGCCTGCTGTTCGGCAAGGGGCTCATCCGGATCGCCTGGTACGAAACGGTGCCCGAGATGATCGCCGGCCTGATGAAAAACGCCGCCGCCTCCTTTCAATACAGCCCGGTGCGGGTCCTGCTGACCTGCCTGCTGCTGTTGGGGGTGTTCGTGTTTCCCTTCGCGGCGGTCTTTTGCGTGCCGGGACCGGCCCGCTGGATCTACCTGGCGGCCGCCGGGGTGATCCTGGCGACCTATTTCTACGGCAGCGGCGAGTATCGCCTGTGCCGCTGGCACGCGGTGATGATCCCCTTTACGACCCTGGTGCTGATCTACATCCTGTTCAAATCCACCTTCCTGGTCTACCGCAACCGCGGCATCATCTGGCGCGACACGCACTATCCGTTATCAAAACTGAAGGCGTCACACTGAACTGCATGATGACGTGTCCGCGCTTTTTTTAGATACAGAGTGTCTGGAATCATCGGCGATAGGGGACAAACAGCAGAGGCAAATCCGCCGGACGGCTGGATGGCGTTCGCCGCCGGGATCGCCGGGAGACGGCTCAATAACGCCGAACCAGGCCGATGACGACGCCCTGGATCTGCAGGGCGTTGACATAGAGGGGTTCGAAATCGGCGTTGGCGCCGACCAGCAGGTAGCCGCTGCCCTGGCGAAAGATCTTCTTGAGCGTGGCCTGTCCGTTTTCCATCAGGGCCACCACCCTCTGGCCGTCCTGGGCCCGGTTTGTTTTTTTCACCAGGACGTAATCGCCGCTCTGGATGTGGTCGTCGATCATGCTTTCGCCGCTGACCTGCAGGGCGAAGGTGTCGCCCTGGGTCTCGAACAGGGTCTTCAGGTCCAGTTGATCGGGATTCTCCACGGCCTCCAGCGGACAGCCGGCGGCGATCTGACCCAGGAAGGGGAAGAGGCCGGCCTCGTCCGGCGGCACCGCCGCGAGGGAGGCAGCGGGCGGGACCGATTTCAACGGGCCCGCCGTAATGGCCGGCCAATCGAAATCGGGATTAAGCGTCAAAGAGCGTGCCTTGTTGGGCCGGCGGATAAGCAGGCCTTTTCGCACGAGGGCCTCGACGTGCTCGAACACGGTGACTCGGCTGAGCCGCAGCGCCTGGGCCATTTCCTGAAGCGTCGGGGAATAGCCATTGTTGCTGCGGTAGTCGGCGAGGAAGCGGAGGATTTGATGCTGCCGGGGGGTGAGCGTCAAACCGGCGCAATCGCAGGCATCGTCGGATGGCAACGGGGTCTTCATGGGTCCTTCTCCAGTGTTTCACCGATCGGCGGGCTGCGTACTCGGGAACCTGCGCCGATGTCGCCAGTCGCAGGCCCGTCGACGCGGCCGCCTGCGGTTTGGTGACCGGCTTGGGGGTCATCCGACGGCCAACCAAGCACACGATCTTACGGATGGCCAGCAGTGCCGCCGCCAGATACCGTCCGATTTGGCCGTAGAATCCCAGCAGATCAAAGCCCCCGACTGTCGCAGCGTCCACCGGATCGCCCGCCGGCGGCCAGGTCCGCGCATAGGAATCGGCCGGCCCTATTTTTACCAGCGGCATATTGTCCCAGAAAATCCGGTCCCCAGCCATTTATTTCTCCCGCGGCGATAATCCCAACATCCAGGCATGCAGGCAGCTATTGGTGTTTGGCTTTTGTTAGGTCACTTATCGACCAGATCCCGGCCGGATCTCCAGTTTTTCGGGGGATTCTCCTTGGAACCCTCAATTCGCATATATGTGGTATCGGACCAAGCAACATACCACATATTGAGTAAAACGGGTGATTAAAAACCAAGCAAATCCATACGCCGGGCATAAAAAGATATGCTCTTGGCCGTCGGCACCCCTGCCGGGAGGACAGGACCGGACAGATCGCCCGGATCGCCGATTACGCCTCGAGAGCCGGCGTTCTCAAGTGGGCCGGGGCCGGTAGCGGGATTGACCCGGGCGCGACGCGTCGGAGCCGTCGCGGGAGTTGGCCCGTTCGCCGCGGGAGCCGGCCGCATTGCCGTTGTCCAGATCATCCGGCAGCCTGCCGAAGATCATGCGGCCGGCGGAGGTCTGCAGTACGGAGGTGACGATGATCTCGACCTCCCGATTCATGAATTGGCGGCCCTGCTCCACCACGATCATGGTGCCGTCTTCCATGTATCCCACGCCCTGGCCCGGCTGATCGCCCGGCTTGACGACCCGCACCGACATGGATTCGCCGGGCAGGACGACGGGCTTGAGGGCGTTGGCCAGATCGTTGATGTTGATCACCTCCACCCCGCGCAGGCTGGCCACCTTGTTGAGGTTGTAATCGTTGGTGACGATCTTGCCCCGCAGATTCAGGGCGGTCGTCACCAGTTTCTGGTCCACCGGCTCGGACTGCTGGCGGCTGGTCAGCCCGACGTCCAGGATCTCGATGTCGATGTCCTTGTCCGACTGCATCTTGTTGAGGACATCCAGGCCGCGCCGTCCCCGGGCCCGGCGCAATCGATCCGGGGAATCCGCGATGTTCTGCAGCTCGTTCAGCACGAACCGCGGCACGATCATCGAGGCGCCGAGAATCCGGGTGGAGGCGATGTCGCTGATCCGGCCGTCGATAATGACCGAGGTGTCCAGGACCAGCGGCGCCGCCCCCTTGGTCTGTTTGCTGAACTCGACATAGGGAATGATGAAGCGAAAGTCGTTCTTGGTCTGCAGGATGAAGGCGATGGCCAGATAACAGCACAACACCTGGATGATCAGCTTGATGCCGTCCTTGGCCCGGTAGAGGTCGGTCCCCTCCTTGACCTGATGAACCTGGTAGAGGAACTCCACGATATAGCTGAACCCCAGCCCCACGATCGAGCCGGCCAGCAGGCCGAAGAAGACCCCCGCCAGGGCCGCCAGGCTCTTGCGCCGCACGAGCAAATCCACCGTCAGCCCCAGGGTCGTCACGGTCAATAATCCGACCACCGCCACCGCCAGGGACTTGCGGGTCAACACGTTAAACAGGTCCCCCAAAATGACGATCACCACGATCATCACGACGAACAAGGCTCGAATCACCCATAAAACCATAGTATGATGCTCCTTGGGATACGAACGGACCGCCCGGCGAATAAAAATATGGTTCTTCGCCAATTATTGTACCACCCTTTAACCGAGGTTGCGAACCACTGTAACTACAATCACAACAAGATGTTAGCTCAGAAC
>JAFGFX010000318.1 GCA_016930855.1 Sedimentisphaerales bacterium
CGGCCTGAAGGCCGTGGGAGGCACCCCGGCGATGGAACTGACGGCGGCGAAGCCCTTGCCGCATCCGGCCGCATCGACAACGGCGGCCTCGGCCCGGCAGGTCGAGCCGGTCAGCGTGGAAGAGATGTGGGAGCTGGTTTATTGGCTTGATGAACTGCGTCAAACCAACGAGCAGGTCAAAGATATCCCCGAAGCCGAATGGCAGGAATTCATGAAGCGGGTCTATCTGACCTTCGAGTACCTGGAATAATCCTGTTTCCCGCAAGGCATCTCGACGCCCAGGCAGCAAACAACATCTTTGCGGAACGGGTGGTAGACGGCATCATGGCCCTTTTTGATCCTGCGGTTTGCCGGTCTTGAGGTAAAAGGCAAGGACCGGACGGCCCCCCTGGTCAAAATCTCCCCGCAGTCGGATCCAGTTGCCGGCATCCGCCTCGGCGGCCGCCGACGATAGCAGGAACCGTCCCGAAAATTTCTGCCGCTGCATGGATTCGACGGCAATCGGCCAGAGCCGCGGCGTCATTTGCCATCCGTCGGGAATCGATTCCACAGCTACCGTGCCCTTGACCGGCGACGGCCCGAAATTGTAGGCGTAAAATGTCAGTTCGGTCGGTTCATCCGGCTTGAGACCATACACGTACCCCTCGGACCACTGTTTCTCTTCAAACCGGACGCGGGACGCGCCGGGCAGTTGAACCTGTAGGACGACCGGCGAAGGCGCGCCCGTACGGTATGGAGACACCGCCGGAGGCGGTTCCAGGGCAAGTTTTTGCGCCTGGCCCGGCGGCAGCAGGATAAAGACGACCGACGAGGTCAAGCGGTCCGGCGGCTGGCGCCCCCGCGATCGACCCAGGTAGTCGTATACGTTGCGTATCTCGATATCCGGCGGCAGGGACCAGGCCACGGACACCTGCCCGCGCTGGGGCCAGTCGCCGCGTTTCTCCGCCCAGGCCACCAGGATGTCGCTCGGCCGCCCGTCCGGCCGGGCGCCGAGGGCATAGACGTGGGCGTCCGGCTGGTCGGGGATGCTCCAGCGGCCCAACGGCCGCGCCCCCGCCAGGAGGCGGCCCACCGCCGCCAGGGCCACGTAGGCGGGCCGCGGTGTGTGGTCCAGCCGCAGCAGGCCGAACTGCACGCCGTTGAAGTTTTCGAAATAATGGCCCAGGATGAAATGAAAGTGGCGCTGGGCCCCGGCGAAGAGACTATATACGTATTCCTGGGCCAGTAGCTGGGCTTTTTGGTGTTCTCCTTTTTGGGTCAGGTCGCACCAGGGCGCCGGGGATTGAAACGGCATGCCCCGGTCCGCCTCTGTAATCCATATCGGCCGCCCGCAGGCCGCCCGGCGCGCCGGCTCCCACAGCGCGTCATAGGAATCCGGCCAGTCGTAGGAATGGATGTTGTAGGTGTCATAATAGGGCCATGCTTCATTGGCGAGCAGGCCCTCGGTGTGTCGTTGGGTGGGCACGCCCGTATAGGCGTTCCAGCCCACGATGAGCTCCGGATCGCCGGCCTTGAAACCCAGGTAGGCCGCCTTTTGGAACGAGCACATCTCGTTGATGGTGTGGCCGCCGAACATCTGGATGTTCGCCTCGTTCCAGGGCTCCCAGGCGAGCACGCGTCCCGGGAAGCGCCGGCCCATGGCCTCGGCGAACCGATAGACGTCGCGCAGATCGCGGGGAAACCGGCCGGTGGGTTTCTCGGGATCGAGCGTCTTATCCGCCGCCCAGGAAGGGGTGTCATGAAAAACCTGTAGAACCTTTAAGCCGTTTTGATGCTGGATCGTCGCGGCCAAGTCGTAGGTGGTCCGTTCGACGAACGTGTCGGTTTGCGGCTGGATGCCTCCCCAGTGCATCCGGTCCCGAACCCAGTTCACCCCGGCCAGGGCTCCCAGGCGGGCCAGACAGAGTTGTTTATCGGGATTGTCCCGGGCGAACCAGGCAGTGGCGGAATCGACGCACACCGGCGAATCCTGGGGCGTGGGCTCCTGTAGTCGGGCCAACACGGCGGCGGTGGTCCAGGCGGTGGTCTGGTTCTCGGCATCCAGGAATTCGATGCGGTACCAGCCGATGCCCGGTTGCCCCAGCGGCAGGGGGCTATCCTTGTCCTGCGGACTCCACACCTTGCGGGCAATCACCTTTTGGGCATCGTCCAGCACCCGCCAGCGTACGGTTGTGGCCGGCAGATCCCGGGGGATCCGGACGGTGACCGGCTCGTCTTCCAGAAAGATGTTTCCGGGATGATCCGGAAGCGGCAGGGGGATGGTCCGCTCGACCGACCCCAGGGATCGCCAGGGATCGGGGGGATTCTCCAGCCGCGGGTCCGTGTCCTGGGCCTGGATCGGTATGGGCGCCGGCACGGCCAGGAAAAAGGTCGAAAGCAGGAAGAGCCAGGGGACCAGAACCGGCGTGTACCTTTTCATTTTGGCATCCTTCCTTGAAGAAACCCGTCATGTCGAGAAGCCAGGAAAATCCACCCAGAGTGTATCTCTACGAGAGAGAAACGACAAGTGAAATCAAGGACGGCTCACTTCATACACGCAAGGTTGAATGCCATAGGGGAACCTATAAAAGCAATGTTTAGGGATCCTCTTTATTGAAAGGGTGTTGTCGGCGTCGGGGCCTGCGGAGGGAATCCGCCCGCTGTGGGGATCTGGCCGCCGCCGGTGTTCTGGTCGATCCGCAGCAGCGTTTCCAGAATCTTGAACGCGATGATCAGCAGTTCACAATAGACCCGCACCATCAAGCTGCCAAAGATGATCACCGCAAGCCCCATGATGGCGCTGTCCTTCATGTATCCAAGTCCCGCAATGATGCATCCCAGGATTCCAAACCAGAAGATGATCTGGATAATGACGGGAGTGATCATCTTGCGAAAGGACAGAAAATCGTTCATAACACGTCTCCTTTCCCTGTAAAGCCACGGTAGATCATTTAGGGTGTCTGACAAAAGGAAGGCAAATGGCCCTGCCTGGGCGTTTGCATGGTTCGATTGCTCATTTTGTCAGAAGTTATTAGTCCGGTTATGATTCAAGGAACTCTAACGCCTCGGAGAGAGTGCGTCAAGCCTACTGTCGTATGACCGAGTAGTGAATCGGTGCGGACACTTCTGTCTGTTTTGAGGGGTAAAACAGGGAGATCGTGACGATGCAGGAACTCTCTAATGTCTTATATAGTAGGGAGTTAACAGAAATGGGCAGGGGCGGATTTGAACCGCCGACACACGGATTTTCAG
>JAFGFX010000319.1 GCA_016930855.1 Sedimentisphaerales bacterium
ACGGTCCCTTCCGGCACGACGCTGATAATGGTGGTTCGCCCTTCCACCTCGCAGAGGAGATCCACCGACTCGCGGGCCTGGATATTGCCGCTTTCCGTGACGCTGATGACCAGGTCTCCCCGCCGCACGTCGAAGGTGATCGCCTCCTTCTCGCCGCTTTGCTGACGGTTCATCTGGGCCCAGACGACCGCCAGGACCGAGATCAACACGATCGGGATGGCGAAAAGGATCAGCGTTCGGCTCCATTTTTTATTTCGTTTTGGTTTTGGCGCGTTCATGGCGTCCCCTGCTCCCACAGACCGTCCGGTCTTACCTGTAGCACCCCCAGGTCCCGATAAAATTCCAGATTGGCGATCGTATAGCGCACCAGGGCGCTGGTGCGCGAGTTTTGCGCCTGCAGCAGCGACCGCTGCGATTCGAGCAGGTCCCGGGTAATGGCCCGGCCGGCCTGCAGCAGCATGGCGGTGCTGTCCACCCGCTGCTGGGCCAGGCGCAAACTCATCTGCTGGATTTCATACCGGGCCGCCGCTTCCCGCAGGTCCCGGTACGTCTGCCGCACGTCGAAAATCACCTGATCCTTCTCTTCCGTATAGGAACGCCGCCGCTGCGTCAGGGTGATCAGCGCCTCCCGGTAGGCGTTCCGTTCCGCCTTGCGGTCCAGATTCAAATCCCCCTCCAGGCCGATCGAGTAGGTTCCTTGCTGGAACTGCAGGCGGGCCGGTCGCTGGCCGTCCGGGGAGCTGACGTTGGCGCTGCCGATCAGGTTCAGCTCCATGCCCAGGTTGTCGGCCGCCACCGCCAGCCTGCGCTCGGCGTCCTCGACCTGGTCCCGCGCGTTCATCAGGTCCAGCCGGTGGGTCAGGGCCGAATCGATCAGCAGTTGCTCTTCGTATTCCGGCTCGTTGATCTCGGTACCGCCCAGCCGGTCCAGCTCGTTCGGATCCAGCTCGATGGCCGCTTCCGTGGGGATGCCCAGGGTGATCTTGAAGGAATCGAGCTGCTGCTTGTACGATTCCTGGGCGGCGATGTAGCTGTCCCAGGCGCTGAGCTTGTCCTGTTCGGCCTGGTCGGCCTCCAGCGGCGGCCGCCGGCCCGATTCGGCCAGCATCTTGGTCTGGTTGTGGGCCAGCACCAGCCGATCGTAGTTGCTCTTCTCGTTTTTCACCCGGTCCAGGGTCTCCAGCACGTTGAAGTACTGGGAGACGATCTGCACGACGAATTCCTTGCGGTAGCGATTGAACGAGCGGATCTGATAGAGGGTGTTCCGCTCGGCCTGGGTGAGATTTTCCTGGACGATCTTGCGGCCGGCCCCCCGCAGCAGCGGCTGGGATACCGTCGCGGACAAGACCGAACCCAGCGACGTCCGCGGGTCGCCGGTCAGGAACCGCAGCCAGTCCGTGGCGATCTGGGTGCTGACCCGGGCGCCGTCGGCCAGCAGTTGATTGAAGCCCAACTGTCCATTGGCGCTGACCGATTCGTCCGCGGCGGACCGGGTATAGTCGCCGCCGAACAGTCCGGAAAATTGCGGGGCGAATTCATGCCGGCTCAGCGACAGGTCCAGCGCCGACAGGTAGAGCGACTCCTTCTGGCTCTGGTAGCTGCGATTGTGGGCCGTGGCCAGCGCCACCGCCTCGGCCAGTGTCAACCGCCCCGAGACCTCCGAGGGCGCTACCGCCTGCACGTCGATCCGGTCCGGCTCGACGTCGCTGATCCGGTAGTTGGCCTTGCTGCCGAAATCGTCCTGCCACTTGTCCTCGATGATCCTGTAGACCTCCCGGTCGGCCTGGGCCTTGTACTGCTCGGTACTGCACCCCGCGGCCAGCAGCCCCAGGGACGCACAAAATCCGATCCACATCCAAGGCTTGGACACGATGGGAATCCCCCCGCGCCGGCTGCGGCACACTGATGTCTCTCGCTTGCGATTCATGGTCGGCAGATTGTAAGTCAATTCCGCGGTCTCGTCCAGCCCCAACCCCGCTCGAAATAAAATGTCGCCCGCCGGCATTCCGGGCGACCATTCTTTATATAAACGCCGGGGGGGCCGGATTATTGCACGGCCAAATAAAATCCGTCGAAATCGGTCCCGATCGGTCTCGGCCGACCGTGTTGCCGGCTGGGGGCCGGCCAGGCATGCCGTTGGGGCCCCTGGGGGGCGTCTGGCGGCCAAAAAGGGGATTTGGCGGGAAGGATTTCAGGCCGGCAGGTCCGGATCCTGCTCAAGATAGCGGCCCAGGGCCTCTGGCCAGGGGCGCACCGGCTGGCCGGTTTTTTCCCGGTAGAGCCTGGTGTCCATGGCGGACCAGGCCGGCCGAAGGGCCTTCTGGGGATATTCGCGGGACGTTACCGGGCGCAACTCGGCGGTCAGGCCGCATTGCCGCAGGATTTCGCGGGCGAATTGGTACCAGCTGCAGATCCCTTCGTTGCAGAAGTGATAGGTGCCTGCGGCGTCGGCGTCGACCAGGTGCCAGATGGCCCCGGCCAGATCCGCGGCGTAGGTCGGGGAGCCCACCTGGTCGTCCACCACGCGCAGGGATTGGCCC
>JAFGFX010000320.1 GCA_016930855.1 Sedimentisphaerales bacterium
CTCTTCGTGCTCGCTGACGAACTGCATGGCCACGTCCATCGAGGTGGCGCCCTCGGCCGCCTTGTGCAGGGTGTCGCAGACCAGCGATTGGGTGCTGAGTTTGCGCAGGCGATCCGTCATGTCCTTTTGATTCATGCCGGAGGAGATCTCCTGGCCCAGTTCCGTGTTGATCGGCGTGACCTCGAATACCCCGATCCGGCCCAGGTAGCCGTAGCCGATGCATTGCTTGCAGCCGACCGCCTCAAACACACGCTCCGGGACCGGCAACTCGTGCCGCTCGAAGAGCTGGCGGGCGGCCGTGACGGGCTTGACCGCCTTGGCGCAGGCCGGGCACAGCCGGCGGATCAGCTCCTGGTGGATCACCACCCGCAGGGCGCCGCCGATCACGTAGCGGGGCACGGACAGGTTGTGCATCACGTCGATGGTCATCGCCGCCGTGCGGGCGTGGATCGTGGCGATCACCAGGTGGCCCGACAGGCCCGCCCGCGCCGCGGTGACCGCCGACTGCTTGTCCCGGATCTCCCCGACCAGGATCACGTCCGGGTCCGTCCGCAGCAGGCTCCGCAGCCCGTCGTACATCGAGACCCCGCGCTCCTCATCGACCTGGACCTGCCGGATGTAGGGATTGCGGAACTCCACCGGGTCCTCGATGGAGACGGCCACCATGCTCTTGAGATCCAGCGCGTCCGCCAGGGCGTACATCGTGGTGGTCTTGCCCGTGCCCGTACCGCCCGAGATCAGAATCAGGCCCGTCGGCACCTTGATCACGTCCCGAATCACCTGCCGGTCCGAGGCCCGCAGGCCGATGTCCTCCAGCGCCTTGATCTGGCGGGACGCCGTCAGGAACCGGAAATGGATCGCTTCGGCCTTGTCCACCGGCACGATGGACACCCGCACGTCGTGCTTGGCCCCCTCGTGCTCGAAGGTGAAGAGCCCCTCCTGGGGCTTGAACGACTTGTCGATGTCCAGGTTGGTCAGGATCTTCACCTGGTTGAGCACCCGTCTGGAGTACTCGCCGGGGATGGCGTCCTTTTCGTGCAGGATCCCGTCCACCCGAAAGCGGACCATTCGGCCCTGCTCGACCGGGTCCAGGTGCACGTCCGTGGCCCGCTCCTGGATGGCGGCGTTCAGGATGGGGATCAGCGGTTCGGAGCTGGTCCCGAACAGCATGTCCTCGAACGGTACGGCCGTTTCTTGCTTGGCGGTCTGGTCCATTTGATCCTCCGGTTCAGTGAGCGATTGATTTTGTCCGTTAACAAAGGTCCCGGTACGGTCAGCCCTTTTTCGCCTTGGTCGTTCGACTCTTGTAAAAGCTCAAAAAGAACACCCCCACGGAGAACCCCACCAGGAACGTAACCAGCAACAGCAAGGCGCGGGGCATGGTGATCGTGACGAACAGCAGCTTGGTCTCCACGGCCTTGGTGTTCTGGATGATCACGATAATCGCCAGCAGGACGACGACCAGGATCAGGCCATGCTTGAGCTTGTTCATAATGGCTCCTTGGGTTATCGAGGACTCATGATGATAGTACCCCGGCGAGGGGAATCATAGTTATTTTTGGCGATTTTGGCAAGGGCGTCCCACGCCACCAACCGGCCCGGCCGCGAGCAACGTTGCCGGAGCGGTAGGCCTTGTCGGTGCGGCCGGCCCGGTCAGGTTGTATAGGTCACCGTCACCATCCAGTCGGCGAACTCGGGGCAGATGGTGCGCATCAGGGCCGCAACCCTCGGCTTGAGCGCAGTCTCCACCAGGGCCTGCTGGCCGGGCCAGAGCCGAAACCGCAGGCGGATGTAGCGTCCGATGTCGGGCGTCTCCGGCCGGCCGGATGAGACCTTCGGCGGTCCGATCAGGATGGTCGGATAACGTTTCTGCATGCCCTGGGCCAACTGGGCCAGCCGGGCCTCGACGGCCGGTTCATCGGCGGCGTCGGGCAGCTGCACGTCCAGGCAGGCGCCGATCGCGCTGGCGGGGAAGCGGCCGATGATCGAGATGTTGCGGTTGGGAATGTAGATCTTCTGGCCGTGGAGACTGACCAGGCAGGTGAACCGCAGCCCGATCCGCTCGACCCGTCCGATCTGGCCGGAGATCTCCACCACCTCCTGGATGTTGAGCGTGTCGGAGAAGATCAGCGTCAGCCCGATGACCAGGTCCTGGACGAATCCCTGCAAACCGAATCCGATGGCCAGCCCCAGAACCGTCGCGCTGGCCAGGTACGTCGTCAGCGAGATGTGGCATTCGCGCAGCAGCAGCCCGACCGCCAAAAAGTACAGCAGAAACGTGATCCCGCTGACCAGGATCGTGATGATGCTGGCGAGGCGGGGATAGCGGCGGACGAGGTTTTCCGGCCGGTTTGCAGCGCCCGGCAGTTTCCGGGTGAGCAGCCATTGGGTGATACGCTGGAGCATACGCACCAGCAGATGACCCAGCAGGGCCATAGCGATGATCAGGCCGACCCGCACCCCGGTTGGCTGAGACAAAAATCTGTCAATCCAGTTCATCAGACCCTCACAGAGACGATCCGCTATCCGGAGCCTGGTTGGCCCGTCGCGGATCGGCTCGCTGAAACGCACGTTTAGAAACCAGCCCTGGTGAATCGCCCGCTGGTTGCCGATGGTATGGCAACCGCCCGATGGATTTGCGGCCGCCCGGAATCGCCCGCCGTCAAGATGGCCTTATCGTAGTGATTGTTTCCGCGTCCGTCAAGGTTCCGGTGCGATGCCTTCCTGGCGCAACTGCCCCCAGAGCAGCCGTCGCAGGGCGCTGTGGATCTCCGGCAGGGGGATCAACCGCGGCGCCGGCTCGCCCAGCGTTCCGGCGATCCGAACCGATGACGAACCGGTTTGCAGCGAACGCATGAGCTTGTCCAGTTGCTTCATGCCGGGCAGTTCCAGTTCCTTGAGCGGCCGGGTCGTGCCGATCGCGTAGCCCTCGATGGGACTGTCGGCCCCGCGGGATAGATCGCGGATCGATCCGGCGCCGCGAACCTCCACGCCCCGATTGGAGTAGACGAAACTGGGGATCTGCAGGCGGTTGCCCTCGGCATGGAGCTGGAAGCGGCCGTAGCCTTCGGGCTGCATCCGGTCGAATTTCAGGTTGAGGGCGTTATACAGCAGGGCGATGATGTCGTTGTTCATCAGATCCGCTTCGC
>JAFGFX010000321.1 GCA_016930855.1 Sedimentisphaerales bacterium
GGTAAACGGATTACACGGCGTGGTATCCGTATAGCGATAATTGGCGTTGGCCACCCAGCCGTCCGGCAAAAACACTCGGCCCGTCAACCCCACCTTGTGCCGGCTGGGTTGAAAGGCCCGGATGTCCTGATCCATCCGGTCGGTGCGAAACTCGTTGTAGGCGTACCAGGCGGACATCCTGGCGTGCTTGTTCTCCAGAATCAGCTCCAGTTCGGTCCCCCAGGAATCCGCCCCCGGGCCGTTCTCGCCCCAGGAAAACGCCTGTTGGAGCTGGTTGAACTCCTGCCGGTAGCCGAGCATCTTGTCGAAATTCTGGATATAGGAATCCAGCCGCACCTTCAGATGTTGATTTAATTCGCCGAAATAGCCCGCCTCGAAGGAATAGGTCTCTTCGTGCCCCACGTCCTCGCTTAGATTAGCATTGACCAGATACAGGTTGCCGAACAAGGGGATCGAATGAAGCTCCGCCTCCCGGATCGAGACCAGCGAGGTGCGAAACGCCCGCGAAGTGCTCAGACGCAGAATGTGTCGGCGGTCCGTATCCAGGCTGTAGATCCCGGAAAAGCGCCCCGACCAGTCCACCTTCGTCGCCGAAAACCAGTCGGCCCGCAGTTGCGCCTCCAGGGCCAGCCGTTCGGTCGCCTGCCAGCGGTCGATCACGAAGAAGCCGGCGGCATATTCATTCAGCGGCTCGTCCGGAAACACCGCCTGCTGATCGACAACCGTATAGGAATTGACGTGGTCCCATTCGAACTCGCCCCCCATCGTGAGCCGGTGATCGCCCAGCGGCGGGGCGTCGTATTGAAAATCCATCCCGAGTTCCCGGCTCTTCATGATCACGATGCTGGGCCAGTTGGCGTTCCAGATCTTGGCGTATCCCTGCACGTACAGTTTGCCGCCGTCCTCGAAGGCGTGATTCAGCCGCACGAAGGGACGCACGTGCTCTTCCCGGACGCTCTCGTCGCGGTAGAAACCCCGCATCTCGAAATCCCCCGCATCGATGTGCGAGACGCCGCCGCCGAACTGGATCTGCGTCGCATCCGACGCCTGGTACCAGAATTCCGTATCGAAACGGGAGTTGCGGCTGTAATCCGTCGCCGTATACCGGTCGATCCCGAGGAGCGGCGTCAACTGGGGATAGGTGGAAACGAAATGGACGTCCTTACCCAGCGCATCGCCGGACGACTTGATCTCCTGATAGCCGGCCGAAAGCCGCCAGCTCCATTTTCCGCGGACGTCCGCCCAACGCAGGTGGGAATAACTGTCGCAGAACTGCGAGAAGGTAGTCGTGCCGAAGACGCCGCGGACGTCCTGGGGAGACTTGGTGACGATATTGATGACACCCGTCAGGGCGTTCGCCCCCCAACTGGCGCTGCCCGGCCCACGAAGAATCTCCACCCGTTCGATGTCCTCCAGCGGGACCGGCAGGCCCAAAAAGTCCGGACCGCCGTAGATCGGGTTGTCGGCCGGCCGGCCGTTGATCAGCAGCGTGGTGCGGTCCGAAAACGTCTCATGCAATCCGCGAATGCCGACGGCATAACGTCGGCGATCGATGCGCAGGATATCCATCCCCGGCACGAACTGGAGGATTTCGGGCAGTTCCGTCAGGCCGCTGTAGTGGATATCCTCGGCCGTCAGGATGCTGACCGGCACGGACAGCTCGGAGAGTTTATGTGCCTGGCGCGAGGCCGAGGTGATCGCCATCTCGACCTCCATCAGTTCCTCGATGGACATGGAAAACCAATCGTCCTGCTCCTGCTCATCCGTCTGGTGCTCCGGATCGCTCAGAATGGCGGTATCCGACGCCCGCAGGGTAAGCCCTGCGGTCAAGACCATCAGGCAGGCAATCAGGCACCCGTCGAGAATATGTTGTGTCGCATCAGCTCGCATAAACGGCATTCATTACCCATAAGCGAATATTTGCCATCGTACGTATTTTCGGTAAACATGGAATGCCTGCTCAATAGCAAATAATAAACCGCCCCCCACAGACCATAACGTCTTTTTCCAGAAGTAGTTACATCCAGCTCCTTCTTTAGGAATCCCCCCATAGATACACGTCACACCCGCATTATGAGACCTTGACCGGCCGCCGGCGGCAGGGCCAATGACCCATCGGCCGATGCGAACCGGCCGCACGTCCCTTCCCGCCCAACGCAGACAATGGGCAAAAACGCCCTACAAATCAGGGCAGCGCGCGGAACGGATCTGGCCCTTTCGACCGCCACGTTGGGGATGTGATGCAGATTCTGGATGCAGAGATATCGGGATAAAGAAACTCGATTGTATCGATAGGTACGAGATTCTCCGCCGGCAGCGGCAGATCAGGGCCGGCGGCATAGACGTGTCAGACCTGCCGGTCCCGGCGCCAGGCCAGGGCCCCGGTCGGACAGGCCCTAACGCAGTCTGCCGCCAGATGCGAAAGTCCCTCGTCCAGCGAGCCTTCGAAGGGTACGGCGACGCGGACATCGAAGCCCCGTCCGATAAACGTCAGGCCCAACGTATCCCGGGCCGCGGCGGTGATCTGGACGCACAGGCCGCAATCGATGCATTTGCCCGGCTCGAAGATCACCTCGCCGCGTGAGTCATCCCGGCTAAACGGTTTTCGGGATCCCTTGTAGCGACCGCAGCTAGCCCCGTATTGCCGGGCGTAGATCCGCAACCGGCATTCGTCCGGCTTGCGGCAGTCGCAGTGCAGACAGCGGCGAGCCTCGGTGGCCGCCGATTCCGGATCGTAGCCGGCCGACAGATCCGGCGGCTCAGACCGGGGCCCCGGATCGGCCGCCTGGCACAGGATCTCCAGCTCTGGCGCCGCAAGCGCCCCCATTCGCGAGCTGAAAAACGGCTCGGGGCCGGTGACATGGCCGCCGGACAGATACTGATCGATCGAGCAGGCGACCTCCTTGCCGTCGGCCACGGCCCGGACCGCCATCCGCCGTACCCGCACGGCATCGCCGCCGGCGAAGATGCCGGCCTGGCTGGTCTGACCGGTGAGCTTGTCCACCTGGATACCCTGGCGGCCGGCCGCCAGGGCCAGCGATTCGACCTGCTCGCTGGTTACGGCGCCGATCGCCAGAAACACCGCGTCATGGTCCCGCCGCAATCGTTCCAAAGACATTTCGCCGCCTAGCGTCGTATTCATCCGGAAGAGGACACCGAGCTGTCTAATTTGGTCGATCTCGGCGGCGAGGACCTCCCGCCCCAACCGGTCTTCCGGCACGCCGTAGCGGAGCATCCCTCCGGCTTGCTCGTGCCGGTCGAAAATGGTGACTCCATGACCGCGCCGGGCCAGGTAATACGCCGCCGCCAGGCCGGCGGGGCCCGCCCCCACGACGGCGACGCGCTTGCCGCTGGCAGGAGCACAGGCCGGCCGGTAGGGCTTGTTGGACTGGAGATCCACATCCGCGACATACCGCTTCAGCAGGCAGATCGCCAGCGGCCCGTCGAGCGGGCCCCGGCGGCAGCCCTTCTCGCAGGGCGCCGGGCAGATCCTGCCCAGCACTGCCGGCAGGGCGATATCGGCCTTCACCGTGGCGATGGCCTTTTCCAGTTGGCCGGCGGCGATCTGCCGCAACATCAAGGGAATGTTCATTCGGGCCGGGCAGATCAACTGGCAGGGCCCCGCGCAGTCGCCCAGATGATCGCTGAGCAGCAATTCCAGGCTGGCCCGCCGCGCCGCGTGGACCTCGGGCGTCTCGCTCTCGACCTGCATGCCCTCCTCAGCCGTCAGGCCGCAGGACGGCACCAGCCTCTGCCGGCCGTTGACCTTGACCAGACACACCATGCAGGAGGTGTTGGCCGGCAGGTCCTCCCGATAACACAGGGTGGGGATGTCGATACCCAGTTTGCGGGCCGCCTGCAGGACGGTCTGGCCGGGGGCCACCTGGACGGGCCTTTGATCGATGGTGAGCTTGGGCATAATGACGTCTACGCTCCCGTTGCCTCCGCGCCGCCGGTGTTTTCGGCCTCGGCGAACCGGTTCCCTCATGTATTTTGACAGGCGACGTCCTGAATTATCACCGCGTCGGCCGGGCAGACCGATTTGCATGTCCCGCAGCGCACGCAGCGCTGGGCGTCGATCTCATGTCGCCGGTAGGGGCTCGCCTCGATGGCATTCACCGGGCAGTGCTGGGCGCAGAGCGTGCAGCCGATGCAGTCCTCGGTAATCTCATACCGGATCAGGGCCCGGCATCGGCCGGCCGGGCAGCGCCCCGCCAGATGCGCCTCGTACTCCGGCCGAAAATAGCGCAGCGTGGAGAGAATCGGATTGGGGGCCGTCGAGCCCAATCCGCACAGGCTGGAGGACCGCACGGTCTCGGCCAGCGATTCCAGCCGCTCGAGATCGCCCGGTTTTCCCCGCCCTTCGCAGAGGGCATCGAGAATCTCCAGCATGCGGCGGGTCCCGATCCGGCAGGGCGTGCATTTGCCGCAGGATTGATTCTGGGTGAACTCCAGGAAATAGCGGGCGATGTCCACCATGCAGTCGCCGTCGTCCAGGACCACCAGGCCGCCCGAGCCCATGATTGCCCCGACCGAGGCGAGGGCCTCGTAGTTCACCGGCAGATCCGCCAGGTGGGCCGGGACGCATCCCCCGGAGGGCCCGCCGACCTGGACCGCCTTGAACCGCCGGCCGTTGGCGATCCCCCCGCCGATCTGTTCGACGATCTCCCGGAGGCTGATCCCCATGGGCACCTCGATCAGACCGCCCCGGGCGACCTTGCCCGCCAGGGCGAACACCTTGGTCCCGCTGCTTGTCGGCGTGCCCAGCCGGGCGAAGGCCTCCGCGCCCCGGCGCAGGATCCAGGGGACGAGTGCCAGGGTTTCCACGTTGTTGACCAGCGTGGGCCTCCCCCAGAGCCCCTGCTGGGCTGGATAGGGCGGCCGTAGGTGCGGCATGCCCCGGCGGCCCTCTATCGAGGCCAATAGCGCCGTCTCCTCGCCGCAGACAAAGGCCCCGGCCCCTTCCATGATCTTCACGTCAAAGCCGAAATCGCTGTCCAGTATGCGATCACCCAGATAGCCGCGCTGCCGGCATCGCTCCAGCGCCTCCTGAACGCGCTGGACGGCGAGGGGATACTCGGCGCGGATATAAAAATACCCTTGCCGCGCGCCGACGGCATAGGCGGCGATCGTCATCCCCTCGATAATGCGATAGGGATAGGATTCCAACAGCATCCGATCCATGAAAGCCCCGGGGTCGCCCTCGTCGCCGTTGCAGACGGCGAACGGCTGGTTGCCGGGCCCGCCGTCCGCGGCGGCCGCACTGGCCGCCTGGCGCACCGCCCGCCACTTGGTGCCGGCGGCAAATCCCGCCCCGCCCCGGCCCCGCAGGCCGCTTTTTAAGACCTCGTCAATGACCTGGTCGGGCGCCAGGTTCGCAAGACACTCACGCAGGGCCGCAAAGCCCTGATTCGCTTCGTACTCGGCTAGGTCCGTCGGATCGAGAAATCCGCAGAATTCGGTGGCCAGATGCTCTTGCTTATCGAGAAAGGCGGCCACGGGCTTGTCGCGGACCTGGATCGCATAGCGGCCGATCGGCTCCCAGGAGCGGTCCGTCAGCAGCGAATCCAGCCAGCCGGACACCGTATTGCGCAGGCGCCGGGCGACACCCTTGGGCCGGAAATGGCTCAGGACGATGGCGCGTGCGTCCCGCGGCTCCACCCGTGCGTACAAATAGGAGCGACCGGCAGCCGGGACCACCTCCAGCAGCGGGGTCTGATGGCACATCCCCACGCACCCGACGCGCTTGAGCGTCGGATTTGCTCCCGTCTGGCGCAAGGCCTCCAAAAGGGCCTGGTGCAGCTTGCCACTGCCCCGCGAGACGCAGCAGGAGCCCAGGCCCAGGCGGATCTCGCCGTCGCCCGTGATCCCGTCCGGCCGGGTCCGATCCGCACCCTTCGCGCCAGCGTGCTGTTTTTGCCAGTCCAGGAATTCCTGGAGCATCCGGCCGACCTGGTCGGGCTGCAGGTGGCCATAGGTCACCTCGTCGATCTTTACCGCCGGTGCCAGCGTACAGCAGCCCAGGCAGGCCACCTTTTCCAGGGTGAACAGCCCCTGGGCATCGGTATCCTCATGCGGCGATAACCGTAAATGCCGCCGCAGGGCCTGGGTGATCAGATCGGCCCCCTTGACGTGACAGGCCGTGCCGTGACAGACGCTGATGATATGCCTGCCCACCGGGTGATGGCGAAACTGGCTATAGAAGGTCGATACGCCGGCGATGACGGCCGGGCTGATGTCGCTGAGTTCGCAGACCCGCCGCAGGGCCGCCGCCGGCAGATAGCGATAGTGCTCCTGGAGGGCCTGGAGAATCGGTATGCAGGCCGCCGGATCGCGTCCGAGCCGCTCGATGGTCTGATCGACATAGCCAAGATCCACTGTCGGTGAGGTCATGGTTCTGCGTGTTCTCCCTCAGCGGATTTGCCGATGCAAAACAGGTGCTGCCGGCCGCGGATGTAGATTCGCCCCCGGCAAAATGCCGGCGAGCAGACCGAAATCTCACCGAGCGGTGAGCGGGCGAGGATCGAAAACGACGGGGCCGCCTGGGCGATGACCATGACCCCTTCCCGGCTGAGCATATAGAGTCGGTCGCCCACCAGGGTCGGGGACGATTGGAATTCGCCGCCGGGGACCTCCTGCTGCCACTGCTGCTTGCCATCCGCCAGGGCATAACAGGTCAAGTATCCCCCCGTGTCCAGCAGATAGATATAGCCGTTGGCGGCAACCGGACTGGCGATATCCGGTATCCCGTCCTCGGCCTTCCAGGCGACGTGGGTCTTGGTGACGTCGCCGGCCCCGTCCGGGCGGATGGCATAGAGACTGTCGTAGGGCTGGACGACAAAGACAAGGCCGTTGGCGGCTATCGGCGAGGGCGCCACGTCCGATCCCATCAGATCCGCCCGCCACAACTCGCGGCCGTCGGCCGGATCGTAGGAGATCACCAGCGGATCGGAGCACGTCAGGCACTGTTCGCCCGCCGGGGTGCGGATGATGATCGGCGTGGTCCAGGCGCCGGCCACGGGACGCTGCTTCTGCCAGGCAACGTTGCCGGTCTGGGCCTCGAAGGCGTAGAGCACCGACTTGTCGTCATCGGGTTCGCCCTGGTCTAACTGGACCAACAGCAGATTGCGGTACATAATCAGAGAGGTGGCGTAGCCGTAGACGCTGTCGGGGACGCCCAGGGCCTTCGACCAGAGGCGATTGCCCTGGAAATCATAACCCACCAGGTCCCCCGTGGCAAAGATGGCGAACGCCCGCCGACCGTCCGTGACCATGGTGTTGGCGGCCAGGCCGGTGTCCTCGTAGATTTCCAGTGGATCTTCGCCGGGGGCCGGGCTATGCCGCATCGATTGCTGCCAGAGCAGTTCGCCGCTGGCGGCGTCAAAGCAATACACCGCCAGGTTCGGGTCCGGGCACAGGTCGGCCCCGTTTATAAAGACCCGATCCTCCCAGACAATCGGCGAACTGTTGCCGGGCTTGATGGATTCGGCCGACTTCCAGGCGATCCCGGCGCCCGACTCGCCGTTCCAGTTGAGCGGATAATCGCCCTCGGCGCGAACACCCAGGCCGCCGGGCCCGCGAAATCGGGGCCAGTTTTGCTGAAGCTGGTCCCAGTCGGGATAATCGCCACCGGCCAGAGTCGCCTGCCCGCCGACCGCGGCGCCGGCCTCCAATGTCAGTGCAGCAAAAGCGGCTTCCAGAGTTGACTCATCGGATCGCAGGGCCAATCCCAGTATCGAACCGGCCAGGACCAGGCCCACGGCGGCGACGGCCCAGCGTCCCACGCTCAGAAAGCGGCGCTGTCCGGCCGCATCAAGGGGCGATTCGCCGGGTTCCACGCGGCGTTGGCGCAGGGACTCGGCCAAACGCAAACCGATCAAGAAAACCGCCGCACCGATCAGGAGCAGAGTGCCGCCCCGCTGATTGAGACCCTGCCGCCAGAAATAATCCTGGCGAAGCTGCATATCCAGGCCGCGGATCCGCTGTTTCAGGGACTCGTTGTGGGGATCCTGATGCAACTGGGACCTCCATTCAATCAATTGAGGATTGTCCAGGGCCCCGGCATCCTCCGCGAGCAGTTGGCGGGACGGACTCTGCCGCAGGAAATTGACGATTAGCACCGCGCTGACAATCAGCGAGAACAGACCGGCCGTGACGGCGGCGGCCGTCGCCGTCCGCTGCCAGAAACGACGGCCTTGCTCGTCCGGCGGCCAGTCTTTTTGATTATGATTCGGCTCGTTGGCCATACAATCATCCCGCTTTACGTATCGTCGCCATGTTCGATTGGTTGAGCTTGCTGATTGCGGGGATCCATCGGGCAATAGGCATAACAGCGCCCGCAGGACAGGCAATAGCCCCGATCCGCCTGGTACTCCGAGCGGCGGCGATAGACCGCCAGGCGGATCGCCTTGCACCCCAGCACCAGAGCCAAAAATCCCCCCAGCAGCCAGGCGCCCCGGCCGATCTGCCGGCGCTTGGCCAGGGCCCGCGCGTACAAACTCTCGAGCGGCTCGCCGGTAGTCCGAAAGGCATCGCTGGCATCGGTGGTCTCCCGGGTGCGGTCGGCCTGCTCCCGGGCGACCTGCTCGGCCAGGCGCACGGTGGCGTGCATCCGGGAGAACGGCACGCTCAGCCGGGACACCAGAAAGCCGCCGCCCAGGATCAGGACCGGCAGCAACGCCAGCAGAATCCCCAGCCGCTTCTTGTCCGAAGCCTGGATCGCGGGCAGCTGCGTCGTCGTCGCCGGCTCGATGGCCCCGAAGGGGCAGGAATCGGCGCAGAGTCGGCATTGAATGCATTCCGTCGGCGTGATGGTCACCCGCCAGCGGGACAGGTGACCGACCACCCGCAGCAGCGCGCCGTAGGGACAGAGGAACCGGCAATAGGGCCGTGCCACGAACATCCCGATCAGCAGCAGGCAGGCCCCCAGGATCAGCATGTTGATCGAGCCGCTCAGGCGGAAGAAGCTGACGAACGGATCGTACTGGCAGATGATAAAGGCGCTGCCCGTGGCCGCAAAGAGCACGGCGGCCCCCAGATACACGTAGGCCAGCAGCCCCAGGCCGTGCTGCAGCCAGCGGGGTACGGATACCGGCCGCAGGACCACCACGTCCTGGATCGCGCCTAAAGGACAGACGGCCCCGCAGAAACTCCGCCCGAAAAATAGGGAAAATACCAGCGGCAGGGCAAAAAAGACCAGCGCCACCCAGGGCAGGGCATAACCCGAATCGAACAGGGCCAGCGCCACGTTCTGCACGGCGCCGATCGGGCAGATGCAGCCTTCCCGCCAGAATCCGAAATACAGCAGGCAAAACAGCATCAGCACGAACAGACCCCGCCGCGAGCGCCGCGCCAGTGACAGATAGGATGCCGCCGCCAGCGCCGCGAGCAGGACGACACTATCGATATAATCCCACGCCGCCGCGCGGGGCACTGGAACCGCCGTCTCGGGCAGGGTATGCTGGGTGAACTCCGGTGGTGGAAACCGCTCGATCGCCGAGGCCGACGCCGACAGCACCCCAAGCAGTAGGAACAATAGTGTCAAAACGCGTAACGGGGTCATCCGGCGTGATCGGCCTCCTTCAACAGATAGGGCTGGCTGGCAGGAACCCGCCGGAAGGCCTGGCTCGGACAGGCCGCGGCAATGGAGCATTCATTGCAATGCAGGCAGCGGTCATGGCGGACCTGGAGGAACAGCGATCCGTTGCCGAAGGCATTGCAGCCCTTGACGCACTTGCCGCAGCCGATGCAGAGCGCTTCGTCGATGGTATATTCGTAATAGGGATCCTCGATGTAGGTCCGCTGGATGGCGCCGGTCGGGCAGAGCTGGTTCTCCGCGCCGGTATCCAGCTCGGCCGGTTCCGGCTCGAAATACCCCGTGCACAGATCGCAGTAGCCGCACAGGGCAAAGGCATGCACGCACTTGACGGCCGATTCCTTCAATACGCAATAGGTCGCGCAGTTGCCGCAGGCGACGCACTTGTAGGGATCGATCTGCCAGACGGTCGATTCGGCTTTGCCGCCGCCGGCCAGCAGCGCCCCCGAGAGCCCCCCCAGACCCAGCAGACAGGCGCCCTGGAGGCCACCGTGCAGGAGATCGCGGCGGTTGAATGGCTTCTTTTCCTTTGACATCGGTCAGTCTACCTCTGGCTCACTTGGTTTTGCGAAACGGCCGCAGGCATCGACCGGCCGTCAATCAACATCATCACGAATAACACCGTCGCTAGGACTTCTCCATCAGCCGTGTCGCCAGCCGTGTCGCCAGCCGCCTGGCCGTCCGGGCGGCCGGCCGGTCACAGCGATCCCAGCGCGAGCACCGTTGGCACAACACCGGGGCCGCGACGGACGATTCGGTGCAATTCACGCTTTTTCGCAATTCCCGAACGCCTATCCAGCCCAGACCCGCCAGAATTCCCGTCCGACCGAACGCCCTCAAGAAACGGCGGCGGCCGCCCCGCCAGCCGTCTCGCCGGCTCACCGGCTGTTCGCTTCGAGCGGTCAGTGGCACTGCGGTAGTGGCGTTATCCTTTCGGTCGCGTGACCTCTTCATGGCGATTGCTCCTGCTGCTTGCGGGCGAAGAAGCGTATCTCGGCGATACAGGGATCCAATACCAGTACGCGGCCGGCGCCGTCGATGGCCACATCCAGTGCGCTTGCCGTGGTGTCGGCGCTCAGCTCGTTAGAGACCTGGTCGTGCCGCCGGAAGGATTCCGCCCCGGCGACCACGCCCACGAACTTGCCTTCCAAATCGTAGACCTTTACCCGCGTCAGCCCCTTTTCGCAGGTGACATACCCCTGCCCGTCCGGCAGCAAGGCGAAATTGACCGGATTGCAGCAGCCGCAAAATCCCTCGATGGCCAGGCTCGATTGGCCCCAGTAATAGACCAGCTCGCCCAGCGTGGTATACTCCTCCAGCCGGCGGAGTCCCGGATGACTCACCCGCAGCAGGTTGTCGCCACCCATGGCCAGATCGAAGTGGGGGCTGGGTATCTGGAACTCGCCGAACGACCGGACCCGTTCGCCGGCCGGATCGTAAAAGTGCACCTTCCGCTGGCCGGCGTCGGCGACCCATACGCCCTGCTTGGTCACCGCCAGGCTGGTCAGCACCGAACCGGCGGCATACGGCTCCCAGCGGGCCAGCAGCTTGCCGGACGGATCCCACCGCTCGACGTGATCCGTCATGCCCAGGAAGATGCTTCCTTCGGCGTCCACTGCCACGCAGAGCGCCTCGGCCGGCAGGGTAAACTCGCTGATTACGGCCCCCTTGGCATCCATCATCAGGACAAATCGATCGCCGACGACGTAGATCCCCTGGTCCGGACCCACACAGATGGAGCGCGCCCGGCGGGTCCCCAGGGGTACCGGCTCGGACACTTGCTCGTATAAAATCAGTTCGGGCGGCACCTTGCGGTATTCATCCAGATCGTAGCTGAATTGCCGGCCCAGATTGCTGCCGCCGCGGCCGGTGGTGTCATACCAAACCACCGAGGCAATGGCGGCGAATAGACACGCCGTCAACACCATGGCAATTAAGAGGTGTAATTTCGTATAGGCGGCCTGACTCATATCCAGCACCACGAAAAATCCCCCTCCATACGGCTCACTGGGCAGGTCGCTCGCCGCGACGGGCAATTCGCCGCGGGCTCGGTTGACAAGTTGACGGTTCATACTGAACCTGCCCTGATATAACTTAAATAGTTGCCATGAATGATAGCCTCTTTTGACACCCCAGGCAACCGACCAAAATAAACCGACGTAAAACTTTTTTCTAAAAGAACTTACGCGACAATCTCATCCGCCCCCTAAATCCAGGCAAACCATGCTGGTCAGATCCCGCAGGATCATCCGGCCATGCACCAGCGTGATCGGCCCCCAGCAATCGTGGCCGTCCAGCACCTGGAGCCGCTGCTGCGGTCGATAGGCCCGCGGGGTCGCCTCGACCACGGTCAGCTCGCCCGTGTCGTTCAAGACGAAGATCCGCCCGTCCGCGATCAGATACGGCCCCAGCCCGAAGGTGTCGGCACCGCCGCTGGCCCAGAGGACCTGGCCGGCCAGGTCCAGACAGACAAGCTGCTCGTCCGGCCGGACGCCATAGAGGTGATCCTGATAGAGGATCGGCGTCTGCTGGTCGGAACCGAAGACCTCGGGCTTCAGCTCGTACAGGATCTCGACCTGGATGCCGCCCGGCTCATCCTTCAGTTGGATCATCATGCTGCCCTTGTTGTACCCGCCGGAAAGGAAGATGCGACCGTCGCCGACGATGACCGGGGACGGCACGTTGGTGCGGATCTTCCAGGCCGTGGTCTGCCAGAGCACTTCGCCCGTATCGGCGGCAACGCCCACGAGGCCCCCGCCGGCGCAATACACGTACATCCGCCGGCCGGCAAAATCCATCGGCATGATGGACGAATGCGTCATCTGCCATTTCTCGGGATTGGGCGTCTGCCAGACGATCTGGCCGCTGCCACAATCCACGGCCATCATCAGGACCGTGCCGCCCGGCGCGAGGATCGCCTTGCCGTCCTCGATCAGGGGGCACTGGCCGGCGTACCATAGCGGCTCGGCGGTGCCGAAATCGCGTATCAGGTCCAGCATCCAGAGTTTCTTGCCGCTCTTGGCCTCCAGGCAGCTTACGTGGCATTTCGGTCCCAGGGCCACGACATATTCCTCGCTGACGGCCGGGAGGGTGCGGCTCATACCGTGATTGCGCTTGATCTTGACCGGATAGGTGAACCGCCAGAACTCCTGGCCGTCCGCCAGTGACAAACAGCGTAGGGCGTCCGCCAGGTTTTCCTGGTCGTAATCCAACACGTACACCCGGCCGTGCCGCACTGCCGCGGCGGCATAGCCCTCGCCCAGGGGGATCTTCCAGAGCACCTTCATCGATTGCGGGTCCGGCGGGATGACCAGCGGGGGCGAATCCTTGACCACGTTGTCGAAATCCGGTCCGCGAAAATGCGGCCAGAGCCCCGGCAGCTCCTGCGGCTGCGCCGCCGGTTCGCCCTGCTGCCGGACAATCAGACGGGCCTGGCTCAAGGCATCGCCCCGCGGCAGGGCCGCATCCCCGGTCGGCGCGTTATCCCGCCCGGGAACCCGCGGCTCGATCGGAACCAGCGGCCCGGACTGCAACCAGAGGATCAAAAAAACAACGGCCAGCACCGCCGTGGCCGCCACGGAGATCTTGTTCCAGAGCATGGATTTCATGATGATTTCGTGGTCGTTTCCGGCAAGGGTTCGGTTTCCTTTTTCCCGGATATCGTATCCGGTTCTATCTCATAATTAATGCAAACCGGGGTGTTTTCCAACAGCAAAACCCACACCCGGCCGTCAGGGCTCGCCGAGATCCTCCGCCAATACCTTATTCCTGGCGAATCGCATCCTGCAGACGGCCCCGCAGGGCCAGCCGGGCCGCCAGGTAGATCCACATCAGGCCGGCCAGAAGCAGTCCCAGCAACATCAGGCCCAGCGACTCGTAGGGAACCACGCGGCCCGCCCGCTGTAGAGTCGGCCAGACCGCCACCAGCGCCGAGACCACGCCCAGGGCCAGCCCCAATCCCAGCAGCCAGCCGTGCTCCAGCAGCAGCATCCACCGCAATACCGAGCGCTCGTAGCCGATGGCCCGCAGTAGTCCCAGTTCGCTGCGCCGCTCCATTACGTTGCGCAGCACGACCAGGGCCAGGCCGACGCTGCCCAGCAGCATCCCCAGGCCGCCCAGGATCTCAAAGATCTCCAGGTAGGTGTTTTCCACCGCCAGGAAGCGCCCCAGCCGCCGGGCCGCCGGCTCGCACCGCCAACCCAGATCGCGGCCGGCCCGGGTCAACTGGTCGGCCACGGCCGCCTGTTGGGCCGCGGGGGCGTCGATCAGAAACCAGCGATAGCCCGAGACTGAGGGAAATCGCTGGATGAATGCCGCCTCCGAGATGATCAGGCTGCCCTGCAGGATCGAGCCGGCCAGTGCCCCGGCCAGCCGCAGACGCACCGTGTGACCCTGCTCATCGGTATAGTCAAGCGTATCGCCCAGTTTCTTGCCCAGGGCCCAGATGATGGTGTTCTGATCGGTCACGGCGGGGATCTCGTCTTGGCCCAATGGTTCGTCGAGGATCTGCCAGGGATTATCGCGGGTGCGGTCGTCCGTAAGCTGCACAAACCGAAACGCCCGCCGTTTGGCCAGATCCTCCGGCCGGACGCCCAGGACCTGCGGCTGCTGGGGTCGATTCAGATTCAGGCAACTGGCGTCGTCGCCGGGTAGCACCCGCAACGGCACGAGCGAGACCTCGGTAAAGGCCGGTTCCTCCAAGCCCAGCAACTCTCGCCCCTCGGCGGTCCGCACATCCCGCACGAAGGGCAGGGAGCATTCGGCAACTAGGGCGAATCCGCCGGTCCCCGACCAGCGTTGCCCGGCGTCGGCCAGCGGATCATGACGGTTGGCCCCCACCACAAAGACCAGGAAACAGCCGCAGGCCAGTAGCAGGGCCACCGCCAGGGAGCGTCCCCGCCGCCGGCAGGCATTGGACCAGGCCACGTCCGCCAGTGAATACCCGGTCCGGGAATCGCCGGGTTCCGCCTGACCGGCCAGCATCCCGTAGAGCAGAACGGCCCCCCCCGCCAGCAGCAGCGTGGCCGCCGCGAAAAACATACCGGTGGTCGATTCGCCCTGGCGAAATCCCGCCCATAATAAAATCCCCACCGTCGCCGCCGCGGCCGCCGCCGCCAGGCCAAAAGCGACCCGGCGGACACGGGAGCGCAATCCCCCGCCCGGTTGCTCGCTCGCCAGCAGTCCCTGCAACAGGAGGCGAACCGGCTGTCTGCCCTGCCGCCACAGGCCCAGCCCCATCGTCAGTACGGCGATCAGGACACCGGCCGCTCCGCCGATTGCCAGGCTCCGGCCGCCGGCGTGAAACTCGATCGGCGTTTGGGCCACCGCCTGGCTCCAAACCGAGCCCAAGGCTCCGATGGTTATAGCGGTGTACAGCAGGCTGGCGACTAGACCCAGAACAGCGGCCAGGATGGCCAAAACCAGCCCTTCAGCCAGGAACAGGCCCCGCACCTGCATGGGAGTAAAGCCCAGCGCCCGCAGCAGGCCGGTCTCCTGCTGACGCTGCTCGATGCCGAAGGCGAACAGCAGGCCCGTCAAAATGAGCGCCGCGGCGATCAGGAAAAAGCTCAGCCCCAAAAACAGCGGGCCGAAATCCACGCCCTCCCGGCTGGCCAGCAGGGCCTGCTGGCCGACGGGGCGAAATACCATGCCCAGCGATTCCGGCCGCAGCGTCTGCGGCAGCCGGTCCTGCAAGACCGACGGAGCGATCTTCTCCATCGCGAAGCGGATCGCCGTCAAGCGACCGAAGCGATTCGACCACATTTCCTGACCCGCCGCCAGCGTCACAAAGGCCTTCGGCGCGCCCCGGTATTGGTCCCAGTATTGCTCGTCTCGGTCACGAATGCGGTCAAAATCCAGGGGGACGCCCGCCTGCCAGTCCCGGCAGTTGGCCGCCTCGCTCAGGCCGGGAAACTCCGGCATCAGGTTCGGATCGATTGCCGCGGAATCCATGGGCAGGATCGCCCGAATGCGAAAGCAGCGCGGCGGCGGCTCGATGAGCCTGCGGCCTGGGGCCATCAGGTAATAGCGCATCTCCAGCCAGTCGTCCGGTCGGGCCTGTAAATCGTCCGCCAGCCATCGGCTGATTACGACCTCATCGTCACGCAGATCGTCGGGTAGTGCCCGCTCAACGGGATAGAGCGTCGAACCGGTTTGATCGGCCGGCTTGGCCGATCCGGTGCGCTCGTCTGGTACCGTTTGCTCGTCGGCATCGCTCAACTCTCCGACGGCCGCCACGATGGAGTACGGCGTCTGGCGCTCGCCGACGCGCAGCTCGTTGACGAAATAGCCGAAGATCCCCAGACCCTCCGGACAGATCGCGCGGGCGGCCTCGATCACGGCCGGCTCTAAGAAGATTTGGCTGGTCCGCAATTCCACCGTGCCGCGGCTCGGCTCCGCTTGCAGGTGCAGGCCCATATCGGCCAGCGTCCAATGCCGCCCCAGTGCCGACTGGAACTGCGAAAGTTCCGCGGACCCTTCCGGCGCATCGGCCGCCAGCAGCATATTGGCCCGCCGGGGGACCGCCAGCGTCTGGGCCAGCCATTCCAGGGGCACGAAGGCATTGAACGGAGAGACCTGATCCGCCTGCAGGTAAAAGCGACCGAACCCGTCGGCGTCGACTATCGCCTGGACCGGAAGCCGCACGCCCCGGGAGGCGTCCCGTTCCAGCGAGCCAATCGCCTCCCGCGGCAGGGCCGACGGCTTCTCGATCCGCAGCAGGATCTCATCGCCGACAGCTACTCCCAAACGATCCGCCAACGCCCGATTGATCACCACGGCCGGTTCGTCTCTGTCTAGCGGGTTCGGCGCCGCCCCCAGCCGCCAGAAGCGACTGTCCACGCCCAGCACCCGCACGTCGTGGCAGCGTGCGTCGGTCGGGCTGTACACCGCCACCGCCGCCGCCTGGAGGACCGGGGCCACATCGACGAATAGATCGCTGGCCAGCTCATCGGCCAGCCGGGCCCGGAAAAATTGATCGTGCGTCGTGAGGGCCCACTGGATCGATCCCAACCGCTGGCGGGCGGCCTTGGCCAGGCTGAAACGCACCGAGTCGCCCACCAGCAGGGCCCCGGTCAGTACCGCCGTGCCGAGAGCCGCCCCCAGCAGCGTACCCAGATGGGTCCGCCAGAAATACCCCAGACTGCGATACAGCAAGCGTACACGACTCATGCGCCATCGCCCCCGGCCTGCAAGCGACCGTCCCGCAGCCGCCAGACGCCCGTCATCCGCCGGGCCAGATCCAGCGAATGGGTCACGACGATCAAGGTGACCGCTTCCTCACGGTTCAATTCCACCAGCAGATCCGCCAGCGTTTGGGCGGCTTGGCGATCCAGCGATCCGGTGGGCTCATCCGCCAGGATCAGCTTCGGCCGATTGATCAGGGCCCGCACCACCGCCGCCCGCTGCCGCTCGCCACCGCTCAACTGGCCCGGCCGGTAGCCTATCCGATCGGCCAATCCCACCCGTTCCAACAGTCCGGCCGCCCGGTCCTCGAACTGCCGGTCGGACCGCTGGCGATCCAGGACCAGCGTCGGCAGCAGGACGTTCTCCCACACCGTGCATTGCGGCAGCAGGTGGTGCAGTTGAAACACGAAACCGATCTTGCGGTTGCGGATCCGCGCCAGCCGCTTTTCGCCCAGCCGGCCGAGATCCTCGCCATCCAGCAGCACCCGGCCGCTGGTGGCCGTATCCAGGCCGCCGATTAGATTTAGTAGCGTGCTCTTGCCCGATCCGGAGGGCCCGACGATCGCCGCGGACTCGCCCGCTGACACCTGCCAGTTGATCTGCTGCAAGGCCGGCGGCGTCTCGGCGCCCGGCGGCGCCGGATAGCGCTTGTCGACGTCGATCAATCGCACTAGCGTATCCGTCTCAGCCATATATATCTCCCCGCTCCGCTCGTCTGACGTGGTTCCGTTGGCCCTATCGTATTCCATTTGCCCTACCTTATACCGCCGTGAGCCGTTCATACAAGGCCGTCAGTTTTCGCGCCGTGGCCTCACTGGAAAAATGCTCCGGCATCCGCTGAGGGGCCATTACCTGCCATTCCCGGATACGGGCCGGATCGTCCAACACCTCGGCCAGGGCTTCGGCCAGGGTCTCGGGATCGTTGGTCTGATAGAGCCGCCCGGCCGGAATCAGCCGCCACAACTCCTCGAACACCCCTATCGCCGGCTGGACGACCGGAATCCCGCAGGCCCAGGCCTCCAGGACGAACAGGCCGCAGGCCTCCGGCTGGCGTTGGGGGACCGAAAGCACGCTGAGACCCCGCAGGAAATCGCGGCGCTGCCGGTGATCGAAGCTGTCCCAGATGGTCACATCCGCCAGTACGCCGGCGGCCCTCAGGCGGTTCTCGACCTGGCGGACAAAGTCTCCATCGCTGGCCATACGCCCCCCGCCGATATGCAGGCGTAACGTGCGAAATCCCTCTTGGCGCTTTAAAAGTAAAAAGGCCTCCGCCAGGATATCCAGGCCTTTTTCCAGACACATCCGGGAGAGAAACCCTATCGTTGGCGGTTCCGGCGGCGCCTCGGCCGGCCGGTAGCCGTCCAGTTCCAGGCCGTTATAGATGACCTGGATGCGATCCGGCGACATCTCCAGCCGCCTCTGCATCGTGCGGGCGTAGTAGCCACTGGCCGCGACGAGCCCGTCCGCCTCCCCCAGGCGCACCGCCAACTCCCGCCAGCAGTTCCGACGATAGGGCTCGGGCAGCGAATCCAGGAACTCGTCCTCGTCCTGCAGGAAACAGACCACCGGAATCCCCAGCCGCCGCTTGATTTGACGGATGAGTCCGCTCAGCAGGGCGTTGCTCAGGCAGACGATATCCGGCCGTTCGGCGGCCAGCCAATCCACCAGCCGGTCCAGCTCCTTTTTTTGACGGCCCTCTTGACCCCGCAGCATGGACAGTGTCGTAGCGCCCAGGGCGGCGGCATTGGTCATCCGGGCCTTTCGCGCCACCCAGCCCAGCAGCCGGCGGGAATCCCACAGGCGATCCAGCCAGCGGGGGGTGCGGCGAAACCAACTGAATTTCTGCTGGAGATAGACGTTGATCCCCCCGAAAAAGAGCGGCGCCGGGCTGTCCCTGCCCGTATCCTCCAGGCGGCCAGGCAGATACAGCGGCACGAGCAGGGCATCCTGACCGCCCCGCCGCAGGGCCCGAACCAGCAGGTTGTCGCGCAGGCAATTCTCGCAGTAGAAGTTGTCGCCGCTGCCGGGCGTGAACTGCACGATCTTCATGGCCGGCTGCCCCCGAAGGCGTACACGTATCCGTCATCGGCGCCGATGTAGATGGTCCCGTCGGCCACCGCCGGCGAGGAAACGATCGGCTCGCCGATCTCGTAATGCCAGATCTCCCCGCCGTCGGCCAACCCCAGGACATACAGCCGGCCATCCCCGGAGCCGACCACCACCTTGCCGTCGCAAATCACCGGGCTGGAGTCCACCGCACCCTGGGTGGTGAACAACCAGTTCAGATCGCCGGAGGCCTTATTGACACTGTAGACCTTGCGATCGCGCCCGCCGAAAACCACCTGCTCGGCCCCCACCGCGGGCGTGGAAAAGATCTCGTCCGCCGCCTCAAAGCGCCACAGAACCGTTTTTTCCTCGA
>JAFGFX010000322.1 GCA_016930855.1 Sedimentisphaerales bacterium
CAGGTCAAGCTGACAAAAATCGAGTTTGCCATTCCGGATGGCGGCACCGTCGCCGACACGCAACTGGAGCTGCAGGCAAGCATCAAGCTGCCCGACGACATGGGCGGATTCGAGCTGTCGATCGCCGATCCCCACAAGCTGATCGTCTCTCCGACGGCGGGGGTATCTCTATCCGGCGGGAAACTGACCCTGCCGGACCTGGAAATCTTCATGTTCGGCGGCGAGCTGAAAATGATCGCCAAGGACATGTCGGTCGAATACATCGCCGAGGTCGCCGGGGCCAACGCCCAGCCGGCGGCCCTGCGCTTTCGGGGCAGCGTCAGCCTGCCCTACTTCTACAATGCCACCGCCGATTTCACCGGCGACGACAGTTACATCGAGGTTACCCGCCTGGGCGGCGTGGATTGGTACGGCACCCTGTCCGTCGAGGATATCGTGATCGTGCCGGGCCAATGGGAAATCAACAACGCCCTGCTGGGCATGAAAAAGGACGACCAGGGCAATTACATCACCGAATGCGAAGCCAAAATGACGTTTCCCACGGGCATCGCCCTGGGCGGCAAGATCCATTTCATCAACGGCGACATCAACTTTGTGGAGCTGGAGGCGGACAACATCAACAAGCCGCTGGGGGCGACCGGCGCCTTTCTGCAGCGCATCATGGGGCATGTGGACCACCTGTCCGAGTTTGAGCAGCCCCCCCAGCCGGTCAGCTTCGGCGGCAGCGTCGGGATCACCGCCGGCCCGCAGATCACGGTGGACCTGCCCGACTGGGTTGGACTCGGCGACAAGGTCGAAGGGGTCTTGGTGGGCCTGGACCTGTCGGCGGACGCCGACGAGAATCATCTCAACGGCCACGGATACCTGGAGATCGTCAGCGGCCTGATTCAGGGAAATGCCAATGTGGACGTCAACTGGACGCACGGCTCGTTCAACGCCAGTGCGGACCTGAACGCCCTGCAAGGGTTGATTACCGCGGGCGCCTCGTTGTTCATCGATTACAGCGAGGCGTTCGGAACCACCGATATCTTCGCGGCCGGCAAGGGCGCGGTGAAAATACCGTCGGTCATCCCCCTGTGGGGCGGCGTGGAACTGGGCTCGGCCAACATGAAGCTGCAATACCGCGACGACAATACCGACAACAACGATTACCTCATGGGCTGGGGGAAAATCCTGGTCAGCGAATACCACAATTATTACCTGACCGGCGGGATCAAGGTCGGGTTCGACGGATCGTATCAGTTCGTCGGCGGCAAGGAAATCATTCAGTTTACCGCGCCCGATACCAAGGCCCAGGCCAAGGCCATCCTCTCCCTACCGGCGCCGCAGACGCCGCCGGGAAAGGCCGCGTACAGCGCCGATTATCTCGTCGAGCCCAATACGCCCTGGCTGCTGATGGGGGCGGACTGGGAAAACGCCGAAGACAACGTCACGGTCGAGGTCACCGATCCCCAGGGGAATGTATATGCCGAAGACGACCTCGACAGTTTGGATCATATCATGATCGTCGATGTCATGTCGGATTCGTACGGCAAGACGGTGTACGTGCATGAACCGGAAGCGGGAACCTGGTCTGTTCGCTTCATCAGTTCCGGGGACTTGACCGGCATGGCGATCAGCGGCGTGATCCAGGCCACCCCGCCCGCCATCGAAATCACCGGCGTCGATCCGGATCCCGCCAGCCGGAAGGTCACCATCGAGTACACCGCCGACTGGTCGGACGATGACACGGTGATCAACCTCTATTATGACACGGACGCCGAAAACGCCGACGGCCTTCAACTGGCCGGCGACATCGCGCCGACGACCGGCGGCACGCAGGTGTGGGACACTTCCGACGTCCCGCCGGGCACTTATTACATGTATGCCGAAATCATCGATTCGACCAACGCCCCGGTCACCGTGTATTGGCCGACGCCGATCGACATTGAAGAGGCCCCCACCAGCGTGGAGGTGGACCTCGGCGACGGCCTGGCCAAGTCGGTGGTTTACACCGACGCGGATGGGACCGCCGTCACCGTCAAGCTGGCCAAGGGGCAGGGCACGCTTTCCTTCACGGGCGAGAATATCGTCACCACCGGGAGCGCCAAAGGGATCGAGGTGACCGGCGATGCGCTCGTCCTGGCCGGCGTCAATCTGACCAGCAGCACCGACATGACCTCCTTGACGGTTACCACCAAGGCCGGAAATGTGGAAGGAACGACCATCGGCCCCATCACCGGCGACAGCCTGGGCAAACTGACCGGCAAGCAACTGGACATCATCGGCGATATCACCCTGACGGGTTTTCTCGGCAGCATGGCGGTCGATGATGTCGGTCCGAACGTCACCGTCACCGCCAACGCCTCGGCCAAGGGATTTGCCCTGAAGGCGAATGACATCGCCGACAACGTGGAGTTCGACCTGACCGGCACGGTCAAAGGCATCCAGGCGGCCACCTACGCCTCGGGCACGATCCGGGCCGACCAGATCGGGCAGGTAAAAATCGCCGAAGGCGCGTTCGGCGCCGCCGTCCAGGCCCAAATCGGCGATATCATGGGAATCAGCACCGCCGGCGACATCACCGGATCCATCACGGCCGGCGGCGCGATCAAGAAAATCGCCGCCAAATCCGGCAGCCTGGTCGGCGCGGTGGTGCGGGCCGGCACCCAACTGGCCAGCCTGGCGGCCGTGAACCTCGACAATGCCATCATCAGCGCCGGCGATGACATCCAAAAAATCAACCTCGCTGGCGACATCCTCGGATCGCACATCCTGGGCGGCTATGATATCGGGGCCGACTGCCTCTTCGGCGGCGGCGACAGTCTAAGCGGGGGCAACGTTCTTTCGGTCACGGCCAAGGGCACCTTCGCCGGCAGTTACATCGCGGCGGGAATCCTGCCGAACAGCCCCTTGACCACCTTCCTGCCTGACGTGGGCGAGGACTCCGTGGAGGGCGGCACCATCGGCAAGATCAAATTCGCCGCGATCGACTACCTCAACGGCGGCACCGCCTTCGGCCTGTACGCCGCCACGGAAATCAAGCCGTTCAAGGTCGGCACCGAATTGGCCCAGAGTCAGGATGACTTCGTTATCGGCTGATTGCCGGCCGCCGTCGTGGATTCGGACTCAATCCGGACGGCATTTTCCTGCCAATCGACGACTGCGATGACATGGAGGTATCGATCGGCGATAGCGAAAAGTGTATGAGGATCAATTCCACATTACCCGGCGAAGCCTGCGGCAATAAACAGCAACTTCCTGTATTAAAACAACTTAGAAAAGGCATCGAGCCAACGCCCCCTAATCACCCGCTGGGTACCGGGATGATTATAGGATGTACTCGCCTGCCGGCAGGCCCCGCCCGGCCCGGTGCCACGGCCGCCGGCGACAATAGGCTTGAGATAGGCCATCTGCTTCAGTATAATGCACATGCTTATAGGTACGATATAAGAAGGAGATACTATTGCTATGGATACATACTGTCGAATAACGGCATTTCAAGCGCCGTCACCAAAGAATCGATAGAACGACCGTCTTGAAATACGACGTTTCCGATAATATCGATTCCATACCAAGCACACACCGTCCCTTTTGCAAAGGAATACCATGAGACTTACCAAGCAGACAAAAAACAAAGTACAGGGCTCCGCGGTGAACCAGGGGCGAGATTGCCGTCTTTCGCTGGAGACGCTGGAGCCGCGGATGCTGTTGTCCGTGCAATATTCCTTGGCGGACGTGGGCACGCTGGTCGGCGACGACTCCTTGGCGTGGAGCATCGACAACAGCGGGCAGATCGACGAATTGGACCTCGTCTCGCCGGGCACGCCACCCGCGTACGTTTACGACGACAGCAACCTGTCGGTGACGGAGCCACCGCCGGCAACGACCACATACAGCGCCGATTATCTCGTCGCCCCCAACACGCCCTGGCTGCTGATAGAGGCGGAATGGGAGAATGCCAACGACAACGTCACGGTCGAAGTCACCGATCCCGACGGAATTGTATACGCCGAAGCCGACTTCGGCAGCTACAGTCATATCATGATCGTCGACACCCTGACGGATTCGTACCGCAAGACGGTGTTTGTCAATGAACCGGATCCGGGGACCTGGTCCGTTGAATTCTTCAGTTCGGTGGATCTGGTCAATATCGCGATCAGCGGCGTGGTCCAGGACGGATTGCCCACCATTGAAATCACCGGCGTGGATCCGGATTTCTTGAGCCAGGAAGTCACCGTCGAGTACGCCGCCGTATGGACGGACACCAACACGGAGATCAATTTCTATTATGACACGGATGCCGAGAACACCGACGGCGTTCTCTGGGCCGGGGATATCGCGCCGACGGCCACCGGCACGGCGGTGTGGGACATCTCC
>JAFGFX010000323.1 GCA_016930855.1 Sedimentisphaerales bacterium
GCCGTCCTACATCTGCAGGCGGAATTCCATCTCCTGCGACAGCAATATCACCTGATCCTGGGTAATCGATTTAATCGTAAAGGTCGACAGCACCGTATCCCCCTCACAGTAGATCTGGCCGTCGATCAGACAGCGGGACGTGTTCGGCCCCAGGAGGATCGACTGCAACTTCATGGCCTCGGCCTTCCGGGTAAGTTCCTGGCGGAGCTTCTCCTGGCGCTCGGCGGCGTCGTCGACGCTGACGGCCGCCTCCTCCCGGGCCCACAGGCGGGAAAAGGGATCGCGCTGCAATTCCTGGAGCTTGACCTGCTGCTTGGTCGGATACTCATAAAAGGCCTGCACCATCTCCTCGGTATCCTCGAAGAGCTCACGGGACTTCTTCTGCTGATTCTGATCGACCAGCTTGGCCAGGGCCTGGTCCACCTTGGCCTCCATCTCCACCTGCTGGGCGGAGGCCTGCTTCGGCTTCTGCCGCAGGCTGAACAGGTAGATCGTTCCGACGCCGATCAGGCAGGAGGCCATGAAGATCATGGCGCTGCGGTTGAACCGTTTGTGATCCTTGGGCAGCGAATACGACTGCTCGGCCGCCTCGGCGGCCGCCAGCTCGCTGTCGGTCACCTCCTCCCAGGAATGCTCCTCGACATCCGGATTCGACTGGAAGGGTTCCTTGTTGGGTTGCATTTCGTCCATCATGGGTATCCGCTCCTGTATGCCAGGCACCCGTGCCTGCGGAATCGGTTAGGATCGACCCGGCCCGCCGTTGTCCGGATCACGGTCGAAATATATGCTCAAGGCCAGCTCGGCCTTGGTGGTCCCCTCGTTTTCCTTGTCCTTCTCCAGCGTCAACTGGCGCACCTTGGTGATCCGCGGCAGCTTCTCGATATCCAGCAGGAACTGGTAAAAGGCGTTGAAGTCCCCGCCCACCTCCATCTCGATCGGCTGCTCGGAGTAGGCCGCACCGGCGGTCGGCTTGAGGGTGCGAAACATCTTGGTGTCCAGCCGGTGGCTTTCGGCGATCTTGGTGACCTGTTCCAGCACCCGGTGAATTTCATGATGCTTGGGCAGCTTGGCCTTGAAAAACAGGACGGCCTCCTGCAATTTGCCCACTTCCTCGTTGAGATCCTTGATCCCCACCAGGGCCTTTTGCAGGCTGGCCAGCTTCTGGGCCTTGGCCTCGATCTCGCAGCGCTGGACCTCCATCCGCTCGTTGGCGGGCTTAAAGATCCACCAGTACGCCCCCAGGGGAATGGCCACCAGAAGCAGCACGAACAACAATTCACGAAATCCGATCTTCATAATATATTCCTTTGTTCCCTGTGCCGCCGACGGCAGCGGGCCGCCGCGATGCCAAACGGCGGCGGGAGGTTACATGCCCCGCACGCTGATTTTCCGGGCCCGCTCGACGTCCTGCTCGCTGGCACGGGCCTCCGGATCAAGCAGGAGGTCCAGCTTGAACTGGCGGACCATCTCCTCTTCCACCTCGTGCTCCTCGGAATAGAGCAGATTCACCTGCCGAAAGAGGGGTGAACGGTCCAGATTGGCGATGAATTCCGCCACCTGCATGTCCGTCGGCGCCAGGCCGGTGATCTCGATGGTCGTATCCCACTGCAGCGGCTCGACCGCCTGCTTGGCATCGCTCGGGCCGGCGGCGGCGGCCGGAGCCGCCTTCTTGTTGCGGGAGCGGGCGGACTTGCCCTTGGTGTAGGTCGGCTGCGCCTTGATCTCCTTGCTGACCAGCTTGAACTCGGTCAGCGACACCCCGGCGGGCAGATCGTTCGTGGCGGTCGCCAGCAGCAGGGAGCGCGGGACCGGCTCCATCAGGGAAGCGCTGATCGTCGCCTTCTGGATCATTTCCATGCGCTTGCCCTCGAGCACCTCGAGCTGCTTGAGCGCTTCACTGGCCTTTTGCATCTTCTCGGTGACATCGCGGACGCGGGCGTCGATGCGCCCCTGTCGCTGTTCGGTAATGGCAAACCCGCAGCCAACGCCGGCCAGCACCACCAGGAACAGGGCCAGGCAGATGATGTTCGCCCGCTGCTGGGCCTTTTTCTCGATATAATCCTCAGGTAAAAAATCCACCTTTTTCATGATTGCTCCTGCCTTCAGCGGGAAGGATTCCCGCTCAAACTCAATCCGAAGGCGACCGCCCATTCGCAGTGGCGGCCGGTGGTCTCCAGATCGCTGTGCTTGCCGAAACGGCTCTCGGCCTTGATCCGGGAGATGGGATCGCCCAGCTGGGCCGGCAATCCCAACCGGCGGGCGATTGTCTGGCACAGGTCGGTGTTCTTGGCCTGGCCGCCGACGAAAATCACCTTCTCGACGCACTGGGTGTCGAACATCAGGTCGTGATAGCGAACGCAGCTGCGGATCTCCTCGCAGAGATTGCGCAGGACGGCCGAGACCGCCGCGGCGGCGTCGACCGCGCACTCGTCGTCAGGCGGCGGGGCGTTGATCACCGAGGTCGCCGCCCCGGCGGGACGGGCCTTCGCCTCGCCCGGCCGCTGGTCGGCTTCGCCGTCGTCCGCCCGCGTGGCCGCCGGCGGCGCCGCGCGTTCGCCGGCCGAAATCTTCATCTCCCACAGCCGCCCGGCCGCCTCGGCGTAGGGGATGTGCATCCGTTCGCAGAGGGCCCGGATCATGTGTTCGGCGGCGATCCCCACGGTGCGGTAAAACACCATCTGCGTGCCGTGCATGATCATGACCTTCGTGCAGCTATGCCCGAGATCGAGAAACATGGTCCCGCCGGAGGCCTCCGGGCTCTGCTTGAGCAGGTTCGCGAAACAGCTCGACAGGGCGCACGGTTCCACATTGATGCGCTCGATCTGGATCTTGGTCCGCTCGATAAAGCTCAGGTGCTGCCGGACCACGCTGTCGCTGGCGGCCATGAGGATCACCTCCAGCTTGCTGTCCGAGCCGTCGTAGACCTCGCCCGCCACGATATGGCGCAGCCGGGCGCGGTGAATGTCAAAGGGCACCTTGCCCTGGGCCTCCCAGGGAAGGGCCTTTTCCAGTTGATTGTCGTCCATCTTGGCCACCCGCAGATGCTGAACCAGGATCTCCCGCGCCGGCAGGCAGGTCACCACGCGATTGGCCTTGAAAGGCTTGTTGGACAATATGTCCCGAACGGTTTGCACGTACCACTCCTGGAGCGAGGATGGATTATGGCAGACCTCGCACGGCACCTCCGCCCGGGCGGCGGCGATCAGACCCAGACCCTCGCCGTCCTCGGTCAGCTGCACCATCTTGAGACTGCTGGCGCCGAGGTCCACACCGATCGGATATACCTTATGTCGAAAAAAGCCGAGCATGCCGCCCCTGCCTCCTTCCCCCTGGTCTCGAGTGCTTTTCCTTTCCTATTAACGGGTGACGATACGCCTAATGTTACGTCCTTTTAAAAGATAGAATACGATTGCCGGCCGGGTCAAACGCCTTACCCAGATTCCCTCGTCATATCCAGTTCATCCGATCCTTCCGGTCCGCCATAACCGGCAGCAATTGACCACGAGCCATAGTCGTCACAACCGCGCAAGTCCTCCCGCCGGCAAATCATCGCGGGCCGGACCGATAAAATCCACCCCTCGAGAGGGCACGGCGGCCCCCGCCGGATTTGGGCGTTTGGCGCCGGCGGAATCCGCTTGGATCGCGCCGGCGCCGGTGAAGTTCGCCATTGAGTTCGGCCGGCCGGCTCGGATATAATCAGACCCGGGCGCCACTCCGGCGGGAAGATCGCTTGCGGCGGGCGGGACCGCTTCCCGCAGATTCGCCGCCTCGGGAGGGAAACCAGACGTTTACCTGGCGAGATTCGATACGATGAAAACCTTTCGCCTATCCTGCCGGAACACCATACTGGAGCTGGGCGGCGCCCCGCTAATCATGGGAATCCTCAACGTCACGCCGGACTCCTTCAGCGACGGCGATGAGTACCTGGAGCCCGCCGCCGCCGTGCGCCACGGCCTGGACATGGTCGACCAGGGCGCGGACATCATCGACGTCGGCGGCGAATCCACGCGCCCCGCCTCCGAGCCGGTGACCGCCGACGAACAGATCCGCCGCGTCGGGCCGGTCATCTGGACGCTGTCCCGACAGACGGACGTGCCCATCAGCATCGACACGACCGACAGCCGGGTGGCCGAGGCGGCCCTGGAGGCGGGCGCCTCGATCATCAATGACGTGTCCGCCCTGCGCCGGGACCCGGCCATGGCCGAGCTGGCCCGTCAATGCCAGGCGCCGGTGATCCTGATGCACATGCTGGGCACGCCGCAAACCATGCAGGACCAGCCGACCTACGATGACGTGGTGCAGGACATCATGCGATTCCTGGCCGAGCGCATGGCCTTCGCGGCGGCGGCCGGCATCGAGCCGGCGAACATCGTCTTGGACCCGGGCCTGGGATTCGGCAAGACGCCCAAACACAATCTGACGATCCTCCGGCATCTGCACCGGTTCCACGAGCTGGGGCCCCCCCTGCTGGTCGGGCCGAGCCGCAAATCGTTCATCGGCAAGGTGCTGGAGATCGACTCGCCCCGCCAGCGGATCTTCGGCACGGCGGCGGCGGTGGCCACCTGCGCCGCCGCCGGAGCGCAGATTATCAGGGTGCACGACGTGCGGGCCATGCGCCAGGTGGCCCTGCTCGCCGCCGCCATCCAAAACGCCTGAACGCCGGCGGGCACGTCAGCGGACGCTCAGCCGCCAAGCGCCGCCACCGGCGGCAAAAGAACGTTGATCGCATCGGCTGGTGCCCCTATACTGATCCCCGTTCCTGGATGCGGCGGTAGATAACGCAGGTACAGACGATCGAGGGCGAAAAAGAACATGACTCAGAAATACCAGACGGTAATCATCGGCGCCGGACCCGGCGGGTATGTGGCCGCCTTGCGGCTGGGCCAGGCCAAACAGAAAGTGGCCCTCATCGAGAATCGCCAACTGGGCGGGACCTGCCTGAACCGGGGCTGCATCCCCACCAAGGCCCTGCTGCACAGCAGCGAGATCGCCCATCACATCCGGCACGCCGGGGAGCACGGCCTACGCGCCGGCGATCTGCAAGTCGATCTGCCGGCGATGATGCGGCGCAAGGACCAGGTCGTCGAGAAGCTGCGGGGCGGCGTCGGCATGCTGCTCAAGGGCCGCCAGGTCGATGTCTATCCGGGCACGGGTGCGCTAGCCGGCCCGCACCAGGTGGACGTCCGCTGGGAAAACGGCGACCGGCAAGTGCTGGAAGCCGAACACATCGTGATCGCCACCGGCAGTGAACCGATCGTGCCGGCGGCCTTCCCCGCCGACCGCGGCCGGGTGATGACCAGCGACGAGATCCTCAACCTGCAGGCCTTGCCCAAATCCCTCTTAATTGTGGGCGGCGGCTACATCGGCTGCGAATTCGCCACCGTATTCAGCGAGCTGGGCTGCCAGGTCACGATCGTGGAAATGCTGGACCGGCTGCTGGTCCAGTGCGATGGGGACATCTCCCAGATGCTGGCCCGCCAGTTCAAAAAGGCCCACTTGGCGGTCCACTGCAGTACGGCCGTGGACAAACTCGAGGTGACCGAATCCGGCGTCCGGGCGACACTGGCCGGCTCCAACGTCGTGGAGGCCGATTTGGCCCTGGTCTGCACGGGCCGGCGGCCGCGTAGCGGCAATCTGGGACTGCAAGCAGCCGGCGTCAAGACCGACAACAAGGGATTGATCCCCATCGACGCCCAGTGCCGCACGAACGTGAAGAACATCTTCGCCATCGGGGACGTCACCGGCAAGGTGCAACTGGCCCACGTCGCCAGCCGGCAGGCGGCCGTGGCGGCCCATACGATCCTAGGCCAACCGGACAGCGAAGATTACGCCGTCATCCCCTCGGCCATCTACACCCATCCAGAGATCGCCCAGGTGGGCCTGACCGAGCAGCAGGCCCGCGAACGTTCGCTCGAGGTCCGCTCGGCCAAGTTCCCCCTCTCGGCCAGCGGCATGGCCCTGGCCTACGGCCAGACGGCCGGTTTCGTCAAGATCGTGGCCAACGCCGAGGACGAGATCGTCGGGGCCCACCTGATGTGCCCGCATGCGTCGGACCTGGTCCAGGAGATCGCGGTGCTGATGAAATCCGAATGCACCCTGCACGAGCTGGAAGCGACCATCCACGGCCATCCCACGTTCGCCGAGGCCCTGGCCGAGACCGCCGAGGCCCTGCTGGGCAGGCCCCTGCACGCCGGCTGATCCGCGCCGCGGGATCGTGGGGCGAAAGGCCTGCCAAACGTGTCAGTCTACGCTTGAAGGCGTCCGTGCCGCAGGATCGTGAGGCGAATTTAGGGGCTCTAACAAAACTATGTCATTCCCGCGAAAGCGGGAATCCAGAATTCAGGTTAGGAAGTTTTGTTAGAATGCCTTAGTCTTGCGTACCTACCATCCCCCCTGTTATTCAAAACCCATGAAGAATCCACACCCTAGAACGAAGCCGGTATGCGCAAATTATTCGCACCTTCTATAACCGCACGCCCTCTCCTATCCGCGCAGGATTCGCAAGAAGAATCGCCCCTCAGGAAGCCGACCGCTGGGCGGCCTGCAGGGTGTTGAGCATCAGCATGGTGATCGTCATCGGTCCGACCCCGCCGGGCACGGGCGTGATGGCGGAGGCGACCTCCCGCACGGCGTCGAAATCGACGTCGCCGACCAGCCTGCGCTTGCCCTGCTCGGTGCGGCCGATCTCGTTGACGCCGACGTCGATGACCACGGCGCCCGGCTTGACCATCTCGGCGGTGATCGCCCGGGGCCGGCCGGCCGCCACGATCAGGATGTCGGCGCGGCGGGTGTGCGCGGCCAGGTCGCGGGTGCGGGTGTGGCAGACGGTCACCGTGGCGTTGGCCCCGGCGGCCTTCTGCAGCAGGATGTTGGCGATGGGTTTGCCGACGATGTTAGAGCGGCCGACGATGACGACGTCGGCGCCCTCGGTGGGGATCCCGCAGCGCACCAGCATCTGCTGGATGCCGTAGGGCGTGCAGGGCAGAAAGGCGGGTTTGCCGATCACCATCCGGCCCACGTTCACCGGATGAAAGCCATCAACATCCTTGTCGGGGTCGATGGCGTAGAGAATCCGGGACTCCTCGATGGCCCCGGGCAGCGGTAGCTGCACCAGGATCCCGTGGACGGCCGGATCCCGATTGTAGCGGCCCACCAGCTCCAGCAGCTCGTCCTCGCGGATATCGGCGGGCAGGATTTCCTGGAGGGAATGGAATCCCAGCTCGCCGGCCGTCTTCTGCTTGGCGCGGACGTAGCTCTGCGAGGCGGGGTCCTCGCCCGCCAAAATGGTCACCAGGCCCGGCACGATCCCCCGCTGCGCCTGCAACTGCTCGGCCTGCTGACGGATCTCGGTGCGGATCTGGGCGGCAATCTGGCTGCCTTGAATCAACCGTGCCGACATGGCCACCTCCAATCTAATGAGTTCCGAGTCCCCAAGATGCCCCTGGACTCCAACCGCCTCATGGTAGCAGCTTGGCAGGTCGTTTCCAGGGAAAATTCTCGAAGCGGAACGCAGCCAATATATTCTCGGTATGGCCGCCGAGAGGGAGAATCTATCCATCGAGGGAAAGGATTTTCGCCGGGCAGGAACGGCCGCAGCGGCCGTTGTGGCCCTCTCGGAGGGCCGTCTTACGCCGGGCAGAGGGCGACGGCGTTGCGTCCGTTTTGCTTGACCTGATAGAGGGCCTGGTCGGCCAGTTCGATCAGATGCTGGGCACTGCGCGGGGCATGCAGATGGACGGTGGCGATGCCGATGCTCAGGCGGCAGCGCAGCGATTCCGAGACAGCCAGGGCGCTGTTGTCGTCATCGGCCTGACCGCCGATCCGGGAGGCGATCACCCGATCGGCTTCCCGGGCGAACAGCAGGCGAATCCGCTCGGCGATCGCCCGGGCGTGCTTTTCGGAGCAGTGGGCCAGCAACAGGACGAACTCGTCCCCGCCGTAGCGGGCGGCGACGTCGTCGGGACGGATCGAGGCCCGCAGCAACTGACCGGCGAAGGCAATCACGGCGTCCCCGACCGGGTGGCCGAGGCGATCGTTGACGGTCTTGAAGTTGTCGATATCGATGATCAGGCAGGCCAGATCGTCCGGCCCCGCCTTGGCCTGTTCGAACAGGCAGCTGAGCTGTTCGAAAAAATACGGTCGATTCGCCAGGCCGCTCAAGTCGTCGGTGCAGGCGGCCCGTTCCAGCCGCCGCATGTTGGTCCGATACCGGCGGGTCCGCTCATCCAGGTTCTGCTCCTGGCGCAGATTGACGCGGTCCAGGTCCAGTCGGCTGTCGTGCAGGGCGTGATAGAGGCGGTTGTATTCCCGGGTGAGTTGTCCGATAACGTCGTGCCGGCGGGTGACGAAGGGCTCCGAACGCCGGCCGTGGCGCAGGTCCCGGATCTCGGCCAGCAGTTGTTCCAGGGGCATCAGGAACCGCCAGCGGCCCCACAGCCAGGCCGCCATGAGACTGCTGCAGCCAACCAGGGCGAAAACCAGCAGCAGATTGGACCGATGCCAGACGCTGAACCGGCGGCGGGCCCAATATTCACAGAACAGCATCCCCACCGCAAACAACGCCAATACCGCCAAAACACAGAAGGTCGACAGGCGATACGGCAGCGGCAACCGTTTGTCCGACGCGCGCTGCTTCATGATACCAAAACATAAAATACAACGGCGAACCAGGTATGGGTAAAATCGGATAATATGAATCCGGCTATTACCTTTGCACGGCACAAAATCCCCCGCGGCGCCGTAAGAAGGGTAAGATGCAACCGTTGTAGCGGTTAGCCGGGCCAGTCGCCCTCGAAGACCGCCACGGCCGGCCCGACCAGGTAGACGTGGTTGTCCTGCTCGTCCCAGCAAAGCCGCAGGTCGCCGCCCGGCAGATGGGCAAGCAATCCGCGGCCGGTCTTGCTGGCCAGAACCCCGGCCACGCACACGGCGGCCGCCCCTGTCCCGCAGGCCAGGGTGATCCCGGAGCCGCGCTCCCAGGTCCGCATCCGGACCTCGTCTTGGGCCAGCGGCTGGACGAAATGCACGTTGGTCCGCTGGGGAAACAGAGGATGGTTCTCCAGCGGAGGTCCGATATGCTCCAGGTCGATCTGGTCCACATCCGGGCAAAAGAAGATCGCGTGGGGATTGCCCATCGAGACGGCGGTCAACAGCAGGTGCCGATCCGCCACGTCCAGGGGGATGCCCACCGCCTGCTGGCCGGTGACCCGCACCGGGATATCCGTCGGCAGCAGGATCGGTTCACCCATGTCCAGGCCGACCTGATGGACCCGGCCCTGCTCGATGGCCAGGTAGGCGGTCAACACGCCGCGGCCGGTCTCCACGCGGATCTCGCGGCAGGAATCCGCCCGGGGCGCCGCCCGACCGAGCAGATTGTTTCCCGGCGATTGGCGGCAGGGCCCACCGGCCGCACGTTCATGCTCCCAGGCATACTTGGCCAGGCAGCGCAGCCCGTTGCCGCACATCTGGGCCTCCGAACCATCGGCGTTGAACATCCGCATCCGGACATCCGCCGTCCGGGAGGGCAAGATGAGGATCAGGCCGTCCGAGCCCACGCCGAAGTGGCGGTCGCTGATCGCGGCGGCCAGGGCCGCCGGATCGTCCACGGTCTGCTCGAAGCCGTCGATGTAGATGTAATCGTTGCCCAAGCCGTGCATCTTGGTGAAATGCATGGGGCTCTCCTGTCGTAAACCCTCTCCCCCGGGCGGCCGCAACCCATCGGGGCCATGTCGCCTTCGGCCTATCGTAAGCGGTTATTCAACAATGCGATACATTATATGACGTCATGTCGCCGGCCCGCACCAGAAATGGACGCCTGGTGCATGACATCCATGTTTAGTGTAGAAGATGCCCTGGCGTGCGGCAAGAGAAAAACCGATCCGCCAGTCCGGCCGGTCAGGCGGAGATGTCGATATGATCGCTGGATGGATCGCCGTCGGTCGCTTCCGGTTCGCTGGTCCCGTCGGCATGATAGATCTTTTGGGGCTCGGAACCGGCCCGTTCGTGGGCGTCGTAGGTGTCCTGGGCGTCCTGGCCGTTGCGCTGCCGCTCGTCTTCGCGATTGACCCGCAGTTGATCGGTGTGCTCGGTATCCTCCACCTCGGTCTGTTGCTGTTCGGCCAGACGGGCGACCTGCCGGGTATCGCGGGCCTGCTTGTTTCGCTGGAGGTTCTCGCTTTTGGCCGATTCGGCCGAAGAGACCTGGGCCTGAAAAATCGAGCCGATTATATTGGGAGGAATACTGCTCATGACCACCCTCGGCGGCGGGCTCGGCGAAGGATCAGCCGCCGGCGGCGGCCGGAACAGGCCGCGCCTGCCTTGGCCGCAGCGCCGCGGCGGGATTCGGCGCCCCCATCCGCCCCGCCCGCTGCTCGGCCGCCCGTGTGCATATCGTCACGGTGCGGCTTTTTGGATTAGACATGCAGTTTCTTTTTTTGGTGGCTCATCTGGGCCTTTAGGCGGGCCAGGATCGACGAGTGCATCTGGGAGACCCGAGATTCCGATAAGTCGAGCGTGGCCCCAATCTCCTTCATGGTCATTTCCTCGTAATAATAGAGGATCAGGATCAGCCGCTCGGCCCGGCTGAGCCCCTTGGTCATCATCTCCTTGAGATCGCGCTTCTGGGTTTCCTCGTAGGGATTCTGGCCGCGCTTGTCCTCCAGGACATCGATCTCGCAGACGTCCTTCTGGCTGTCGGTCTCAAACCATTTGCGGCTCAGGGAAACCAGCGTCACGGCGGTGGCGTCCCGCTTGAGCTTGATGAAGTCGTCGATCCCCAGCCCCATCCGTTCGGCGATTTCCTCATCGGTGCCGCCCCGGCCGTTCTCGGCCTCGAAGGACTTGGCCGCCTCCTCGAGCTTGTGGCCCCGCGAGCGCACCAGCCGCGGCACCCAGTCCATGGCCCGCAGCTCGTCCAGGATCGCCCCCCGCACCCGCGGCGCGCAGTAGGTCTCGAATTTCACGCCCCGTGTCATGTCGAACGCCTCGATGGCGTCCTTGAGCCCGAAGATCCCGGCGCTGATCAGATCGTCCAGTTCGACCTCGTCGGGAAGCTTGGCGTAGATCCGCTCGGCGTTGTATTTCACCAGCGGCAGGTATTCCTCGATCAGCCGGTTACGGTACTGGGTACCGTTATCATCGCGATGCGCCTGAAACTTCTGCCAAACGTCCGCGATATCCATCGTTTGTATCTCGCTTCGATTCCTCGGCATGACACTATCCTCTTTCTACTCGGATTCGTAATGCATGCATCCTCGGCGTCGGCGCCCAAGCGCAACGGCCGGCGCGTCCGGTTACCCGCCATCCCTTTCCCTTCGGACCACCTCCCAATGCCCAGCGCAGCCGGCTCAGGGCCCGGCTGCGGCCGGTGTTTGCCCGGTCGAGACCTCCTGCGGTTCTGCCGGGGCGGATTCCGGCCGGACCGGCTCGGATTCCTCGATCTTCTTCACCTCGTTGTCAAAGTTCTCCTGCACGGCCCTCTGGCCCAGGGCAAACAGAAGACACCCCAGAAGATAGAACAATCCCATGACCAGCAAGGAGCGCAGAACCACGGTGACGAACGGATTATCCACCCACAGTCCGATAATCAGGCTGAGGCTGAATCCCAACAAGGCCATTCCGGCGCCGCATACACGATTGGACAAGACTATTCCTCCGACGACGTTCACGTCCTATGCACAGCTCTCCGGATACGCACCGAGTCGCCGGCACGCACAAAGCGGCGTGTGGGGCGTCTTCTGCGGCATGAATCCTCCTGGCAGCCGCGGCGGGACGGCGCGAATGCCGGGCCGCCCCCGTGTTTTCGGGCCCGATCGTCGTCCCCTCTTTTATCGGTCCCATGCCAACCGGTATTTAACGAAACCATTGCAGCACCCGACGGAAAAATCCGTCCTGTTTGGCCGGGTCCGCCTGGGCGCGGGCCAGCTTCTGGGCCAGGGCCAGCAGACACAGCGACGCCGGGCAGCGGGGATAGGCCAGCACCACCGGCCGCCGGCTGAGCACCGCCCGGCCCAGGTGGTCGTCGCGGCGGATGTAGCCGGCGTCGTAAATCGGCGCCGCCAGGAACTTGCGGGTCACCGCCGCCATGCGGGCATACAGCATCTTGGCCTGCTCGCGATCCTCGGCCATGTTCACCAGCAGGGATAGTTTCGCCTGGGGGCGGGCCCGCAGCAGCGTCTTGATGACGGCGTAGGCGTCCGTGATGCTGGTCGGCTCCGGCGTGGTGATCACCAGGTTGTGATCGGCGGCATGACAGAAGCTCAGCACGTTCGGCGAGATGCCCGCCCCGGTATCGATCACGATGATGTCCGCCTGCTGTTCCAGGCCGGAGATCTCCTCCAGAATCCGCTGCCGCTGCTGCTCGTTCAAATCGGCCATCCGACTGATCCCGGAAGCGCCGCAGATCACCTGGATCCCGCCGGGCCCGCGCTGGAGGATGTCCGACAAGCGCCGCTTGCCCGTCAGCACCTGGCTCAGATTGGCCCGCGAGGATACCGGCAACAGGATATCCAGATTGGCCAATCCCAGATCCGCGTCCATCAGGATCACCCGCTTGCCGGCGGCCGCCAGACAGATCGCCAGATTGGCGGCAACGTTTGACTTTCCCACCCCGCCCTTGCCGCTGGTCACGGCCAGCACGCGGGCCGCCTGGCGGGCGTTGCGCACCATGAGTCGCAACTTCTGCGCCTGGTCGGGAACCGAAAACGAGACTGCCTGGTCCATCAGCATATCACTCTTCCTATGGCAATCGGAACCTGCCGTTTGGCCACGTGTTTGGCCCGGGATCATCCTTCGTCAGGGCCTTTGGCATCCGGCCGCCCCGGCGAGATCCCCTGCGCCTTTCCTGTTCGCCTGCCCCATGATCCTCAAAACGAACTTGCCGCCTGGCCCGACAGCGACGCCATCGGCGCGGCGCCGACCAGATCCATCCCCAACAGCAGCCGCGCCAGGCGCCGGCCGCTGCCCACCTCGATGTCGTCGGGCACATCCTGTCCGGTGGTGATATACGACAGGGAAACCTGCAACCTGCGCACCACGGAGAAGATCACCCCGAAGCTGACCGCCTCGTCCAGCTTGGTGAAGATCACCCGGTCCACGCCGAGCTGGCCGAAGCGCTCCGCGGCGTGGAGGATATGGGAATGATGGCTCGTTCCCGAAAGCACCAGATGGACCTCGTGCGGCTTGGCCGACGTCAGAAACGCCTGCAGCTCGCGCAGCTTGATCTGGTCGTTCTGGGAGCGGCCGGCGGTATCGATCAGGACGTAATCCATCTCCTGCATCGAGCCGACCGCCTCGGCCAGTTCCGCCGGGGTGACCACCACCTTCAAGGGCACCCCCAGGATCTCGGCGTACATCCGCAGCTGGTCCACCGCCCCGATGCGGTAGGTGTCGATGGTGATGAATCCCACCTTCTTGTTCTGCCGCAGCTTGAAATTCGCCGCCAGCTTGGCGATGGTGGTGGTCTTGCCGACCCCGGTCGGCCCGATGAAGGCGACCACCCGCGCCGAACCGTCCAGGTTGTGGGCGATGGGGCCGGCCGCCGAAATCATCTTGTCCAGAATCCCGACCAGCTTCTGGCGGATCATGTTGATGTTGGAAAGCTGGTCCCGGCTGACCTGCCGCTGGGCGTCCTGGACGAGCTCGCGGGCGATCTCCTCGGCCACCTCCCGCTGGAGCAGATCGAGATACAAATCGAAGAGTTTTTCCGGCATCTGCGGGGCATGGAGCTGCCGCTGCTCCCGCACCAGGTTTTCCACCAGGTCGCGCAGGTCGACGATTTGATTCTTGATCTCGTCGTTCGCCAGGGCTTCGACCGCCGGCCGGCCGCGGGCGGCATCCGGCACCGGCAGCGGCGAAAGGGGCTCCGCCGCCGCGCCGGCCGCGGGCGGCGCCTCCAGGCCATAGGCGCAGCGCAATCGCCTCGCTCCCATCTGCCGCCGCAGGGCGCCGCCGCCGCCGGCATCCGCCTGGCGCGCCGTGATCTCCACGATGGGCCGCCGGCCCAATCCCAGGATCCCGCCGGTCTTGAAGGTACGCGTACGAACAATTACCGCATCGGGACCGACCTGCCGCTTGACCTGGGCCAGTGCCTGATGCATGGTTGGAGCGCGAAAGTGTCTCAGTTTCATTGTTCCACTACCACCATTCCCACGGACTCAACCTGTACTTCCTTCACGATTTCGTTGTATGCCAGAACGGTTACGTTCGGGATCGACGCGCTGAGCAGCCGCCGCAGCGACAACCGGATCTGCGGCGAGCAGAGCACCACCGGATGGCCGCCCACCCGGGTGAGTTTTTCCAGCTCCCGCGCCACCGCCTGCACGATCGTGCCGGCCAGGGCGGGCGGCAGGGTCATGAAGCTGCCCCGCTCGCTGCGCTCCACGTGCCGGTTGATGACGTCCTCCAGGCTCGGATCCAGGCTCACGCAGCGCAGGCGGCCGTCCGAGTCGCGGTACTGGGAGCAGATCGTGCGGGCCAGGGCGTTGCGGACGTACTCGGTGAGCACCTCCAGGTCCTGCGTGCGGGAGCCCCAGTCTCCCAGCGTCTCCAAAATGGTCTCCAGGTCCCGAATCGGCACGCGCTCCTCCAGCAGCGCCTGGAGGATCTTCTGCACATCGCCGGCCTTGAGGGTGCCGCCGACCACCTCCTCGACGACCACGGGCGACTTGGCCTTGGCCGTCTCCAGCAGGCTGTTCAAATCCTGCCGCGTCATCAGCTCGGCGGCGTGCGACTTGACGATCTCCGTCAGGTGCGTGGCCACCACGGCGGAGGCGTCCACCACGGTGTAGTTCATCATCTCGGCCTGCTCCCGCCGCCCTTCGGGGATCCAGGCCGCCGGCAGGTCGAAGGCCGGCTCCCGGGTCGCCTCCCCGGCGATCTTGCCGGTGACGGCGCCGGAATCCATCGCCAGCAGCTTGCCGGGATACACCTTGCCGCGGGCGATCTCGATCCCCTTGATCTTGATTGCGTACTCGTTCGCGCCCAGATGCACGTTGTCGCGTATCCGGATGCTGGGCACGATGATGCCCAGTTCCAGGGCGATCTGGCGGCGGATCAGCGAGATGCGATGCAGGAGGTCGCCGCCCTGCTTGGTATCCACCAGGGAGATCAGGGCATAGCCCACCTCCAGCTCCATGCGATCCACGGGCAGCAGGCTTTCGATCTTTTCCGGCGGCGCGGCGGCGGCGGCCGCATCCTTCTGGGCCCGGTCCCGCTGGTGCGTCATGTGCTTCTGGGCGCGGCCGAGCATGAAGGCCAATCCCCCGATGCTGCCGGCCAGCATCAGCAGGGGCAGAAACGGCAGTTCGGTGAAGGCCAGCATGACCAGGAACGCCGCCGCCACCATCATCGCCTTGGGCTTGCTGGTCAGCTGGCTGATCAGCTCCTCGCCCAGGTTGGTCCGGGCGGTCGAGCGGGTGACGATCAGGCCGGCGGAGATGGAGATGATGAACGCCGGGATCTGGCTGACCAGCCCGTCGCCGATGGTCAGCCGGGTGAAGATCACCAAACACTGCGAGAGCGGCAGCTGGTACTGCAGCACGCCGATCATCAGGCCGCCGATGATGTTCACCAGCGTGATGATGATCCCGGCGATGGCGTCGCCGCGGACGAACTTGCTGGCACCGTCCATGGCCCCGTAGAAATCCGCCTCGGCGGTGATCGCCTCCCGGCGGCGGCGGGCCTCGGCCTCGTTGATCAGGCCGGCGTTCAAATCGGCGTCGATGGCCATCTGCTTGCCCGGCATGCCGTCCAAGGTGAAGCGGGCCGCCACCTCGCTGATGCGGGTGGCGCCCTTGGTGATCACGACGAACTGGATGACGATCAGGATGATGAAGATGATCAGGCCGACCACGAGGGAACCGCCCGCCACGAAATTGCCGAAGGCCTCGATCACGCGACCGGCGGCCTGGGCCTCCGCGCCGGGCTGGCCGGCCGCCGTCAGGATCAGCCGGGTCGTGGCGCAGTTCAGCACGAGGCGAAACAGGGTGGCCGTCAGCAGCAGCGAGGGGAACGCCGAAAACTCCAGGGGGGTGGTCACATAGATCGTGGTCAGCAGGACCACGGCCGCAAACGCCAGATTCGCCGCCAGGAACATGTCCATCAGCCAGGTCGGCAGGGGAATCAGCATGACGAAAATCAGACAGACCGCCGAGACCGGCAAAATCAGCTCGCGCGTCGCCCGGATGCGGCCCATCCAGTTCCATCGTCGGGTTGTTGCGGTTGCTAACGGCATGCCATTCCTTGCTTCTTACACGAAATTCTATTTCCGATCCGGTCTAGCCGGTCGCCACGCGGCGATACCCCTTGCCGGCCAATTCGAACACGTAGGCCAAGACCTCCGCCACGGCCTTGTACAGCTCGGGAGGGATGTAGTCGCCCACCTCGCAGGCCTTGTACATCGCCTGGGCGAGGGGCTTGCGCTCCACGATGGGCACGCCGTGCTCCGTGGCGATGTCCCGGATCCGCTGGGCGATGAAGCCGGCGCCCTTGGCCACCACCTTGGGCGCGTGCATCTGCTCGTGGTCGTATTTCAGGGCGATCGCCAATTCCGTCGGGTTGGTGATCACCACGTCGGCCTTGGGCACCGCCTGGCTCATTCGCTGGGCGGCCAGCTGGCGGGCCACCTGCAGGCGGCGCTGCCGCATGAGGGGGTCGCCCTCCATCCGCTTGAGCTCCTCCTTGACTTCCTGCTTGGTCATGCGCAGGTCCTGGGTCCACTGGCGCCGTTGAAAGGCGTAATCGATCAGGGCCAGAATCACCAGCACCGCCGCCAGGCGCAGGCCCAGCAAAAAGACCAGCGAGGCCCCGGCGGTGATGACCCGGGCGAACGACAGCTCCGCCAGCTGCAGCAGCCGCGGCAGGTAGGACCGGATCGTGACAAACGCCACCGCGGCGATCACGATGATCTTGGCCAGGCTCATCACGAAACGGATCGCCGTCCGCCGGGAAAACAGCCGGCTGAATCCCTTCAGCGGCGAGAGCTTGTCCAGGCTGGGGGTGATCGGCTGGGCCGAGAAGACGAATCCCACCTGGGCCAGGTTCACCACGATCGCCGTGACCACCAGCACGGCGAAAAACGGCAGCAGGATCACCCCCGCGTGCCGCAGCATGATCCGCCAGACCGCATCGACCACCAGCAGGCCGTCCGTGGGCACCTGATCCAGCGTAAAGGACTGCTGCATCAGATCGGCGAACCCCCGCATCATCGAGGACCCGTAGCCGTTCAGCAGCAGCAGGCCCGCCAGCAGGCCCAGGGCGGCGCTGAGATCCATGCTGCGGGCCACTTGGCCCTTCTCCCGCGCCTCCTGCAGGCGGCGGGGGGTGGGGGCTTCGGTCTTTTCGCCGAGATCCGGCATGGTTCACGTTCTCCAGGGCCGCCGTTGCGCCAACGGGGCCGGCCGTCCCGCTCGGGACCTACAAAAACATCCCGCCAATCGCCTGCAGCACCCGAACGAGACTATCCTCGAACAGGATGCCGATTCCTCCGAAGGACACGACGATCAAACAGATCCCCAGCGTGATCCGAATGGGAAATCCCGCCGCCAGGATGTTCAACTGCGGCATCGTCCGGGAGATGAAGCCCAGCGCCAGCGTGGCCAGGAAGATGGCCGTCAGGGCGGGCCCGGCCACGCGGACCCCTAGCACGAAGGCGTTGGTCAGGACGGTGATCATCGCGTCGAGCACATCCAGACCGATCGAGCCGCCCATCAGGGGCACCGTCCGGAAGGTGTCCGCCAGCGAACGCACCAGGGCGATGTGGCCGTTCATCAGCACATAGATCAGGGTGGCCACCAGCAGATAGAACTCGGACAGCACGGTGGAATCCAGCTCGGTGTTCGGGTCCACCAGGTGCGCCATGCCCAGTCCCATCTGATAGCCGACCAGGTCGGCGCCGATCTGCACCCCCGTGAGCATCAGGTACAGGCAGAAGCCCATGGTGATCCCGATGAGCATCTCCGAGCCGATCGCCATCGCCAGGGGCGCCAGGGAGGCCGGCACCACGGCCGCGGCAGGGACCATCGGATAGATCGCGGCGCTGAGAATCACGGCCAGCAGGACGCGAATCGTCGGCGGGATCCGCGCCGAGCCCAACACCGGGGCCAGCACCAGCAATCCGGCCACGCGGAACAGCACCAGGATAAACACCGGGGCGTGCTGCACTAACTGTTGTATCGTTTCGAGCATCGTGTTAAACCGTCCGGCGGAGTATCCGCCGCACCATGAACGCCTGGCAAGCCGGCGGACCGAGGCCGCCGGGTCGGCCCGCCGGCGCCTACGGCACCGGCATCGGGCCGAACATCTCCTGGGCGAACTCCATCAGTTTGGTCATGATCCAGGGCATCAGCAAAACGGACGCCGCCACCATGGCGACGATCTTGGGCACGAACGTCAGCGTCATCTCCTGGATCTGGGTGACCGCCTGCAGCAGGGAAACGAGCACGCCGACCACCAGGCCCACGCCCAGCAGCGGCAGGGCAATCAAGAGAGTCAGCATCAGGGTCTGGCGTCCCAGCGACAGGGCCATGTCCGGATCCATCGGATTTCCTCCCGCGGCCGCGTTGTCAGCCGACCGGCAGATTATTGGTGAAACTGTGCAACAAGGAACCGACCACCAGCCGCCAGCCGTCCACCAGCACGAACAGCAGCAGCTTGAACGGCAGCGAAATCAGCACTGGCGGCAGCATCATCATCCCCATCGACATCAGGATGGAGGCGATCACCATGTCGATGATCAGGAACGGCAGGTAAATGTAAAATCCCATCACGAAGGCCTGCTTCAGCTCGCTGGTCACGAACGCCGGGATCAGCGACGACAGGGGGACGTCCCGCCACTGGAGCGTCTCGGCGCGGATTTTTTCCTGCAGCGTGGCGGAGGCGTTCATCTCCACGAACATGTATACGGTCTCGGAATTGCCGGTATTTTCGATTTGGGTGATCATGAAACTGCGCAGATGCCCCTGGGCCCGCCCCCAGACCTCGGTGATGCCGATCGCCTCCTGCTCGGGCGCGGGGTTGCTGTAGGGCGCAATCGCGTCCTGGTAGATGTTCTGCCAGGTGGGCGCCATGACGCAGAGGGTCATAAAGAGGGCCAGGCCGGTAATGACCTGGGCGGGCGGCAGTTGGTTGGTCGCCATGGCCTGCCGCAGCAGGGCCAGCACCACCACGATCCGGGTAAAGCAGGTGGTCATAATGAGGATCGCCGGCGCCAGCGACAGGACCGTCAGGATCAGCAGGATTTCCAGGGAGGAGGACAGTTTTTCCGGCTTGGTGGCCTGCTCCAGGTAGCCGGCCGGATCGTTCCAGAGGGAAACGTCGCGGGCAGTGTCTCCGTCGGAGGCGGCCGCAGCGGCCGAGGCGGCCGGATCACCGGCCGGCCCGTTCTGGGCCAGGCAGGGCCAGGCGGCCCATTCCGCCAGCACGAGCGCCGCCAGCAGCACATGTTTTCGTGTCATCCGTGACATAGGTTCAACGATCCATCCGGCTCAGGAGCGGAAACGAATCCGGGCCAGGCCTTTTACTTTATCGAAAAGGGAAGTCAGCTCACCTTTGGCTTGATACCACTGCTGGGTAGTGGAATTCTGATCTTCCGTGTCCGTCAAGTCAAGATCATTTACGGCATTTTCGTCGGAATGTTCCCCCGCGACAAAAAATCCCTTTTCCTTTTGAAACAACTTGCCGAAGGTATTCGATATCGAGTGGACCTTTTGCTGCTCCAAACCGCCCAAAATCTGGGCCACGTCCTCCGGGTCCTCGATGGTCTGCAGCGACGCCATGTGATTGGGACTGAGCCCCAGCAATACCAGCCGCTGGCCCAACTGAATCAAACAGAGAGACTGTTTGGGATTGATCGCGTTGCGGGCCAGGATCTCGATCCCCCCGGCCGCCGCCGCCCGTCCGGAGGCGAACACCGTGCGGCGCAACACCAAGGCGACCGCCCCCATCACGGCCAGCACAATTAAGAGGGATCCCATCGTTCTCGCCAGGGAAGGCAGCGCGCCGACGGGCCGGTCGTCCGACGCGCCGGATTCACCGGCCGGCCGGCGGTGTCCCAGCGGCTGGTCCTCCAGTGACCCCGGCGATGCGGCGGCCGTGTCCGCGGCAGTGGTCACCTGACCAGCCGTCTGCGGTGTCGTCTGGCCCTGCGATGTCCCGGAGATCGCTTGGGGGCCGACCAAAGAGGGAGGGGGGGATTTTCCCGCCGGCAAGGTAGAAGGGCCCTGCCGCTCGGCCCGGCCGGTAGCGGCATCATCCGCGGCGGCGACCTGGAGCGGCGTTTTCGGCGGGGTGGTGTTGGCGTAGATGGAATTGGCGGCATCCGGCGACTGGGCGCTGCTGGAGCCGATCAGGCCGAGCAGCATGCACCAGCCGCTCAGCACGCCGATTCGATGCAACGAATGGGGGGCCATGGGTACCTCTAGCCTGGCTTTGGGAGGATGCGCCCCCTGACGTTCGGCGCTGCGGGGCGATCCTCATGCTGGGTCGTGCCAATGATGTCTTGGTCAAGGATGTCTGATGATCCCCGCGGCGGTCACGGCGAGTACCGCGGCGGGAGGGTTCGTCTATCGCTTGGTCTCCTCGGCGGGCGAAGCCGCCTGCATCCGTCCTCTCAATGCGCCTGTTTGATCTGCTCGGAAACGCCCGGCACGATCTCGTTGATTCGCACGCAGAAATTGTCGTTCACCACGAGGACCTCGCCCCGGGCGATCAGTTGTTCGTTCACCAGGATATCCACCGGATCGCCCGCCAGCTTGTCCAGCTCCACCACGGACCCGTTGGTCAGGCGCAGGATGTGCTCGACGGTCAGCTGGGTGCGGCCCAGCTCCACCTTGACGTCCAGATCCACGTCGTTGAGCAGATCGATGCTGCTGGCGGCCGCCTCGGCCAGCATCTCCGAGAAATCCGGCAGCGGCGGCACGCCCGCCGGTTCGGCCGGGGGGTGGGGCGCCTTCGGGGCCGCGGCCGCGCTTGCTTCGCCGGCTTCGGCATCATCGGACGGCGTTTCGGTGGTCATGCCGAAATCCTCCGGAGAGGACGGAATCCCGCCCGCCGACGCCCCCGGCGCCGGCCCTGTCGCCCGTGAATCGTTCGAAGCCGGTTTGTCTTCCTGTTCTTCTTGGGCCATAGTCACTCACCAGGTCTGTCAATGTCGATATGCCGGATCCGGTCCGATCCGAGCCCGTCCGCCGATCAATCGGCGGTATACGACTGCCAGTTCGAAACCAGGATCTCGTCCAGCAAGCCCTCGCCAATGATCTTTTCCACGCCGGTCTTGATCTCCCGCTTGATCACCTGCAGCTTGGGGTCCTTGATCTGATCGGGCTGGGCGGAGGACACCAGCGTCCGGACGGCATCCATGATCTCGGTTTTATGCCCCTCCACCAGGGGCTCCAGTTCCGCGGCCTTGGCCTTGTCGACCTTGGCGCAGATCCGCATGTTGATCACCAGCCGGGTCTTGCCGCCGATGTAATTGTCCACGCTGAAATCCTCGGCCAGGACCACCTCGGCGCACTCCTTGGTCTGGACCTGGGCCGTATCGGAGATCGGGTCGGTCCCCTCGGCCGGGGCCGGGCCGCCCTTGAACACCATGAACATCGAGATCGTGCCGCCCTCCATCAGCAGCACGCCGACAATGATGATGATGGTTTTCAGCGGCAGCTTGGATTTTTTCTTCTGCTCTTCCGGGCTTACGGGGGTCTCTTCTGCCATCGTCATTCCTCCGGATTCGCGGCCGGATGCCGCGGGGGGTTAGCCGTCGATAATGTCCCGCGTATCGGAGGCGGGTTCTCCCTGGAACTGGTTCACCAGCGTCTCCGTGACAATAATCGATACGCGGTCGTTGAACGCCCGGGACTCCGGATCGTACGCCTGGGAGCGCAGCGGCTCGTTGTCCGCGCACGCCTCTAGGGTGATGCGTTCCGGGCGGATGCCCTGGCGGATCAAATGCTCCTTCACGGCCGTCGCCCGGGCGTAGGACAGATCGTCCAGGCTGGCGAACGGCCGGTACAGGTCCGGGGAAATCCGGGCGGTGTGACCGCGGACGCGGATCTTGTTGTTCATGCCCTGGATGTCCTCGGCAAAGGAGCTCAGCTCCTGGCGGGCGTGTTCCAGCAGCACCGCCTTGCCGGGCTCGAAACTGACCGCGCCCCCGATGGTGTACTCCAGACCGTCCCGCACCTTTTTGACGCTGGGACTTTGGCCTTCGATCCCCTGATCGGTGGTTTTGCCCTGGCGCAGCTGCCATTTGCGCATGAGCAGGTTGGTCAACTGCTTCTCCAGGGTGTTGGTGGGATTGTTGTTGCCCGAGATATAGCCCACGCCGCCCTCGTAGCCGAACGCCCGCTTGATGGATTCCCGCACCTTCATATACTTCTCGTCTTCCTTGAGCTCGCTCAAGGACACCAGGATCACGAAAAAGCACAGCAGCAGACTCATCATGTCCCCGAAGGTGACTATCCACTCCGGGGCGCCGCCGCCGCCGTCTTTTTTCCTGCGCTTCATTCCGGTTTATTCCTCTTCCTGCCCGCCCTCGTCGCCGCGCAGGCTGGGCGGCAGGAAGGTCTTGAGCTTCTGCTCCACGATCCGGGGATTGTCGCCCGATTGAATGCTCATCACCCCCTTGATGATGATAGTCTTGAAGAGCAGCTCCTCGTTGTTGCGGGCGCCCAGCTTGTCGGCGATCGGCAGGGCAAACATGTTGGCGAACATCGACCCGTACAGCGTGGTGATCAGCGCGATCGCCATGTTCGGCCCCAGCGAGGCCGGATCGTCCATGCTGCGCAGCATGAGGATCAGGCCGACCAGGGTCCCGATCATGCCGTAGGCCGGCGCGTAGCGCCCGATGGCGTCGAACAGCGCCTTGCCGGTGTCATGCCGTTCGGCGATGGCCTCCAGCTCGTTGTTCATGATCTGCTCGATCAGCTCCGGGTCCGTCCCGTCGACCGCCATCTGGATGCCCTTGACGATAAAGGGGTCGGTGGCCTCCTTGGTGGCGTTCTCCAGGGACAGGATCCCGTCCCGGCGGGCGATTTCGGCGTACCCGACCAGATCGGTGATCAACTTCTGGGCCGACTGCTCCTTGTGGAACAGCGCCTTGGAAAAGATCTTGCCGGCCCGCAGGAAGTTGGCCAGGGACACGCTGGTCAACACGGAGGCGACGGCGCCGCCGATCACGATCATCATCGAGCTGGGGCTGATAAACGCCTCGGCGCCGCCGCCGGACAGCATGGAATAGCCGACCAGCGAGATGCCCATAATTATGCCGATTATCGTGGCAAGGTCCATATGCGGTTGCTTCTCCGTTCGTCTACGTCCGAAAACTCCGCCGCCCGCCGCGGCACGCCCGATGACGCCCTCGATTCGACCGGCGCCAGCCGGCGGGCCCGCCGGAACGCTACTGGTTTATCGGCCGGCCCGGCCGGCCGGTTCAGCGGCTTTTCACGCCGAAAACAGGCGGATTTGCCGCTGGTATTCCACCGCCAGCCTGACCACCTCCTCGAGCGACTCGCGGACCATGATCTTGTCGCCCTGGACCAGCGAGATCATGGTGTCCGGCGTGGTCTCGATATAGCGGATATGCTCGGCGTTCACCACGAACGCCTTGCCGTTCAAGCGGGTCAGTGCGATCATGCCTGCCTGTCCCTTCACCGCCGTTCGGCCCCGGACGGCCCGGGATGATCCCTGCCGCCGGCCGGTCGCCTATCCACATCGTACCCGGTTCGGTACGCGGTCGGTAACGGCCTCGCGACAGCAGAATAAACACCCCTGTCGCGAGGCCCAAAAAGTTCACCCGTCTCGAGCGGCATGTGTCCCGTCAAGGCCGCCGGCCGGCCCCGCTCCCCGGCGGCGGCCGTCGCCGCGGCGCCGCCGGGTGCCGGCGTGAAATCGTTTCGGCCCTTCACGGTATGTCATGCCTTTCGGCCCTCATTGGCAATGGCCTCGCGACAGCAGAATAAACACCCCTGCCGCGAGGCCCGGGGTAATCGCTCGGTTTATCGCGTCATCAGCATCAACTCGTTGAGCAGTTGATCGCTGGTTTGAATCACACGGGAGGAAGCGGAAAATCCGGTGCTACTGATAATCAGATTGATGAATTCCCGGCTCAAATCCACGTTGCTCAGCTCCAGCGAGGCCGGACTGATCGATCCGGCGCCCAGTTCCGACGGTTTCTTGATGATGGCCTGCCCGGAATTCGGGCCCGGCGTCCAGAGATTGTCGCCCTGGACCACCAGGCCTTCGTAGTTGCGAAACGTCGCCAGGACGACCTGGCCCATCTCCCGGGTCAGGCCGTTGTCGAACGAGCCCACAATCACGCCGTCCGCGCCGATGGCGTAATCCTGAAGCGTGCCGGCCTGGAAGCCGTCCTGGCTGAGCAGCGAAATGGCGTTGGTCATGGCGTAACTGTCCAGGCGGCTGAAATCCAGGGTGATGGCCTGCGGCGTGGAGGCTCCCGAATCCTCGCGGTCGATGGTGATGGACAGGTTGTCGCCCTCCAGGTAATTTCCGTTGGCGTCGAACGAGATCGTGCCGGTCCCCACCACCCGGTCGGCGTCCGAGTCATCGCTGCTCTCGGCGAAATACCGCCAGGTGATGCCGCCGCCGGCCGTCTTGGACTCCATGACCATGGTGACGTCGATATCCATGGGGATCCCCAGCGAATCGTAGGCCCGAAACGAGGTCCGCACGCTTTCCACGTCCGCCAGGCTGAACCCGCTCGGCTCGGTGAAGGTGAACGGCAGGCTGTCGCCGGGAATGCCCGCCGCCGTCCCCTTGGTGATCTTGATGGCCTGGTTGCCCAGATCCAGGGCGTTGTGGTTGCCGATATTGCCGACGATCTCAATCGAATCATTGGTGGCGCTGATGTTGATCCCCGGATCCGGAACCCCGTCGGCCGTATAGTCCGGCAGATCGCTGGAGGTGTTGATCCCCATGACATCCTCCAGCCAGGCGAGAAACTCTCCCAGCGTCGAGGTCGCGGTCACGTTGAACGTTTCCTCCGGGAGGGTTTGGCCGCCCTTGACGGCCTCCGCCAGCGTGATGATGTTGCCGTCCACCACGACCGGGCCGCTGCCGTTGTCCAGGTCCGTCAGCAGGGTGCCCGCGGTCAGCAGCGGGCCGCCCGCGCCCGTATCGGTCAGGGTCTGCGAATACAAGGTCGGCCGGACCTGGTTGCCGGCGGCGGCCTGTTCGGTCGCATCGTTGCCGTCGGCATTGAGATTGCCGCTGAAGCAGGCCTCCGTCGTCGTGGACGCCGTGGTGATCTCGCCGATGGGTATCCGCAGGTTGGTCAGGGTTCCCTCCAGGATGGTAAAGCTGCTGTCCACGCCGAATCCCTGCAAAAAATACCCGTCGGAGGTGATCAGGTAGTTCTCGGCGTTGAACTGGAAGTTGCCGTCCCGGCTGTAGCCCACCGAGCCGTCGGGCCTTTCCACGATGAACAATCCCTGGCCCTGGATCGCCAGATTGGTCTTGATCCCCGTGACCTCCGGGGCGCCGTCGCCGAAATCCCGCTGCACCCCCCCCACCATCGTGCCGGTGCCCACCTGCAGGGGGTTGGAGCCGCCCGAGGTCGCCGTCGGGGCCGAACCGAAGCTGAAGGTGTTGGAAAACTGGGACTGGAATCCCGCCTTCGAGGCCTTGAAACCATACGTGTTCACGTTGGCGATATTGTGACCGATCACGTCCATGGTGAATTCGTTCGTCTTCATGCCGGACAGGCCGGCAAAGAGGGCTGATGTAAGACCCATAGCTTATACCTCCGCATCCTGAGTATCCTGTTGGCCCTGACTGACCCGGATTTGCGTGATGTCTGTAAGCGATACCTCGTCGTCCGTGTCCAGGATCAGCGTGATCCCGGCGATCCCCTCCTGGCCGGTCATGCGATAGCTGTGGACGTACCCCTGCACGTCGCCGGCCTCGACGTACAGCCCCAGCAGCAGATAGGCCGTGTCCGCCGTGATGATCGTGGCGTTGCTCAGCGGAACCTCCTGGCCGGATTCCAGCCGCAGGATGACGTTCTGCCCGTCGGTCTGCAGGGCCTCGACCACGCCCACCACGTCCTGGTTGTCGACGGTCGTGCCCGCCACGAAGGTGCCGATGATATCCTGGCTGTTCACCCCGCCCAGGCGGCTCATGTTCTCCAGGGCGATCGATTCGCCCGTGTCGATCTCCAGCAGGATGTCGTCGCCGTCCATGGTCACCGCCATGACCTTGCCCACCGCGAAACGCCCCTGCGTGGTGGTGCCGGTGATCGTCTGCCCGATCATCTTGGAGGCCGCGCTGAGCTGGTCCTTGCCGAGGAAGACCTCCAACTGCCCCATGAAGGTGTCGAAGCGGTCGGTGATGCTGCGGAACGATTCCGTCATGTTTTGCGAGGACTGGATCTGCTGAATCCCGGCCATCTGGTTGATCAGGTCCTGGTTCTTCATCGGCTCGAACGGATCCTGGTTGGTCAACTCGGTAATCATGATCTCCAGGAAGTCCTCGGTCGTCAGGGCCTGCGTGCTGCCGGACGTCTCCGTCAGCAGTGCATCCAATCCATCCAATGACGATATGGAACTCATTTTCGGTTCCTTTCTCCAGGTTCCGGCGGCACGGATCGCCGGCCGGTCTGCGGTCCGGAGTCCCCGGCCCCGCTTTTTTTCTTCCCTTTGCCGCTCAAGCCACCAGGTCCACGGCGTTGAATTCCAGGGCCTGCCACTGGCCAGGCGGCGGATTCGGTCCGTCCGCCTCGGCCGCGTCCGACTCGGCCGGGCGGAACGATTCAAACGAATTCGCATCCGAGGGATCCCGGCCGCCGGTTTGCGGCTGGCCCCGCGAATCGTCGCGGGAAAACAAACCGGCGTCCTCCTGGCTCGAACGCGGATGGGAGCTGTCTTCCTGCAGATCCATCCGCAGCTGAATATCGATCTGGCGCGGCTGGAGCCCCTGGGCGTCCAGCGCCGCCCGCAACTCGTGGGCGTTCTGCTGCAATAACTGCTGCGCCTTGGCGTTCGAAACCTGCAATTGCATGGTCAGTCCGTCCGCGTTCTGCTTGATCTCGATCCGCAGGGAGCCCAGCTCGGGCGGCTCCAGCCGTATCTGCATCCGCGATGATCCCTGGCGGACGCCGGCCCGGGCCGTCCGCACGATATGATCGACGTTCTCCTGCATCCGGGCCGCGTCCGGCGACGCCGATTTCGGCAGCGGATTTTCGCCGGGCGTCTTGAGGCCCAGCGTCTTGGCCGCCTCCGGCGACCGGGCCGACTGTACGGCCCACGGGATCTCGGACCTGCTTCGTTGTTCGCTTGGGACTGGCGCACCGTGGGTTTCGGCCGCCGGGCGAATCGCCGCCGCCTCCGCTGCCGCCGGCGGTTTTGCCGCGGCGCCGTTCTTTTCCGCCGCACCCAGCGTGCGGTCCTGCCGTTTCGACGCCTCGTCCGCGATCGGCTGGGCCTCCACCGCCGGCGGGGCCTGGGCCTGCGGCTCGCTGACCGCCGGCGTCGGGATCTTCTCGGTCGTCTCCACGACCGAAGAAGCGATCCGGGCCGTATCCGGTCGATCCACCGGCTCAGCCGCCGGGGATGATTCCGATGCCGCCGACGGGTGAACCGATCCCTCCTTCGCCATCGCCGAAGCCGCCGGCCTGTCGTGGCCGCCGTCCGTCGTCGGTCTGGCCGGCACCGATGTCTCGGCCGGCCTGGCCAGCGTCGGATCCGACGTCTTTACCTTGGCCGGCTGGCCGGTCGTATCCGTTGGACCGGCGGCATCCGCCGTTGACGACGATTTGGCCGCCACCGGTTTCACCTGGACCTGCCCGGCCGGCCGGCCGGAGTCGTCCGGTCCGGCGGCCTGGCCGACGGCCTGGCCGGCGGCCTTGCCGGCGGTCTGGTTAGCGCCGGCCGGATCCGCGACGGCCTGCACGTTCGCCGCCAAACGGATCGCTTCGCCAGCCGGACCCGCCGCCGGGCCCGATTGCGTCTGGCCGTTCTGGGGATTCGACGCCTCCGGCTGCGCCGCAGAGTCGGTCGTCCCCGGATCGGCTCCGGCGTTCTGGGGCTCGTCCGAATCGACCGATTCCGCCGAGTCCGGTTGCTCTATCGTCTCCGGCTCCTGGTCGGCGACGGCCTGCGACTCGGTCGCGTCCACGTCGTCCAACCATGATTCATTATCGATCATCTCTTCCGGCGTCGGATCCGTCTGCGAACCGGCGGCCGACCCGGTCCGCTCGCCGCTGCCCTGCCGCCGGTCGGCGGCCGTGGCCACCTGACGTTCGCCGAGCCGCTCGGAGCGGCCGGCCTGCTCATACGCCTTCTCGAAGAGGCTGGAAAACACCTCGCCGCAAGCCGTTTGGGCCTTCGGCCGACTGGCGGCCGCATCCAGGCGCACCTGTTCAAATGAAATCGTTCGCATCATGCTGCTGTAGTCCTTCGTCCTGGGTCGGATCCGCCGCCCGGCGGCACTAATCGCGCCTATCCTTCCGTATCGCTCTGGGGAGGTTTTAGACTGATCACCCGCTGCTTTTCCAGCATCTGCATCAACTGCAGGCGCTTGGTCTGTTCCTCCGGCGTGCGAAACTGCTCCAGGATCTGGGTGGCCACGTCGGGCTTCATCGCCGACAGGTAGCGCACCGCCTCCTGGTCCGTCATCTTCATCAGGTCGTCCTTGGCCGTCTTGGGCTTCATGTTGGCATAGGCCTTCAGCGATTTCTGAAATCCTTCGCTCTGGGCCTCGGCGTTGTACTGGCTCAGCTTCGTCTCGAAAACCTGCTGATCGTCGACCAGCCGTCTCAGGTCCCCTTCCATCTTTTTCCTGGCCTCGTCCACCGTGTTCTGCATGGAGCGGGCCAGCTCCATGTCGCGCTCGATCTCGCGGGTCAAGACCTCCCGCTGGATCTCCATCGCCGCAATCCGGGCGCTGGCCTGCTGGGGCGTCTCCTTCTGCTCAACCGTTTCTGCCTCCGGCGGCGGCGGCACCAGGCTTTGGCCCTGCCAGGTGGCCAGGTACTGGGCCCGCTGGGCGGCATCCATCCGGCCGGTGGCCAGTCCATATCCGAGAAGTCCCAGGATCGCCAGGCCGTTGGCCAGCAATATCGCCAGAGCTATGGTCAGGAGCAGCTTTCCCATATCCGAACTCCTGTCGCTTTTATCGCGATCCGCCGCGATCCGCCGCGGCAAACAAAGTCGTCAATGCGCCGCACCGGCGTTGCCGCCCGCGCGGCCGGGCATCAGAGCGTCGTCGGCCGATCCCTCGCGGCAGGTCCGCTGATGGCCCTGGCCGGCAATTTCGTCCACCTGCCGCGCCTCGGTCTTTTGCACCTGCCGCTCGTAACGCCGCTTCTGCTTGTCGCGCAGCGTTTCCAGGATCTTGGTCTGCCGGGCGGCCTGGACCACCTCCTGCCGGGCCCCGTGCAGCTTCTGCTGCACCTGCGTCACCAGGCCGATCCGCTGCTGAATGGCGTTTTGCATGTGACAGACGTACCGGCGATAATGCGCCACCCATTCCAGATCCACCGTCCCCCGGCGGTATTGCTGCTTGAGCTGCTCGCCCTGGCCCCGGATCGCCTCGGCCATCGCCAGCGCCTCCTGCTGATGGCGATGGATCTGGGTCAGCAGGGCGCCGACGACCCTCTTTTTTTGATCTTCCTGCTGGCGTCGCAGACGCAGCAGCGGTTGCAGTCGAAATCGAAATCCCATGGTCATCCATCCGCTACAATCCCGCCATCATCCGTTCCAATCCCACCGACTCGGCGGCCGGCTTGGCGGCCGAGGGTTTGTCCTTCGCCGGGCCCGCCGCCGCCCGGCCGGCCGGCGCTTGGACCGCCTCGTACAATGCCTCGAACTGCCGGCCGGCCTCCGCCGGATCGATCGCCTCGGTTATGCCCTGCTGCAAAAACTGATTGATGTGCGGCTGGGCCCCCACGGCGCGATCCAGCTCGCCGCTGGTGCCGGGGGCATAGGCCCCGATGTTCACCAGGTCCTCGATGTCGCGATACACGGCGATCAATCCGACGATATCCCGCACCCGCCGGCGGTGCGGCTCGCCGGTGACATCCGGCATGATCCGGCTGATGCTCTCCAGCACGTCGATCGCCGGGTAATGCCCGCGGTTGGCCAGGTCCCGCGACAGCCAGATATGGCCGTCCAGGATCCCCCGCATGGCGTCGGCGATCGGTTCGCTCAGGTCGTCGCCCTCCACCAGCACCGTGTAAAAGCCGGTGACGCTGCCGGCCGCCGTCCGCCCGGAACGCTCCACCAGGCTGGGCAGCAGCGCAAAGACGCTGGGCGTAAAGCCCTTGGTCGCCGGCGGTTCGTCGATCGCCAGGCCGATCTGCCGCTGGGCCATCGCGATCCGCGTCACCGAGTCCATCAGCAGCAGGACATCCTTGCCCTGGTCGCGGAAATACTCCGCGATGGTGGCCGCCACGAATCCCGCCCGCACCCGCAGCGGCGCCGGATCCTCCGAGGTGCTGGCCACCACCACCGCCCGCTGCAACCCCTGGGCCCCCAAATCCTTTTCGATGAATTCCCGCACCTCCCGGCCCCGCTCGCCCACCAGGGCGATCACGCAGACATCGGCGGTGGTGTTTTTGGCGATCATGCCCAGCAGGACGCTCTTGCCGACACCGGGCCCGCTGAAGATCCCCATCCGCTGGCCCCGGCCGCAGGTTAAGAGGGTATCGACCGCCCGGATGCCCGTTCCCATCGCCGTATCGATCCGCACCCGCTCCAGGGGCCCGATGCGCCTGCCGATGACCTGCCGGCGGACCTGACACTGCAGGTGCCCCCGGCCGTCTATCGGCCGGCCGCAGGCGTCGATCACCCGTCCCAGCAACTCGTCGCCCACCTCGATGCTGGCCTGGCCCTGGCAACAGCGCACGCGATCGCCGCGGGAGATGCCGTTCATCGGATCCAGCGGCATCAACACGCTGATACGATCCCGAAATCCGATCACCTCGGCGCCGATGAGGCCGCCGTGGCGGGTGGCGATTTGGCACTGGGCCCCCACCGGCACGGGGAAATCCTTCACCTGGACGGTCAATCCCTTGAGGGCACAGATCCGCCCTTCCACCTCGAAGGTCAACGTCCGCTCGACGGCCGCCAGGCGGTGTTGATAATCCTGATTTTCCCGGTTCTCTGTCACGCTTGTTTAGTCCCGCACGCGTCGATGCCTTCATGCCTCGAGGGCGTATGATTCCTTATGATTCCGCTTTCGTCTCGTCGGCCGGTTCACCGGCGGCCGGTTTGGCCCGGTCGAATTCATCTGCCGGGACGGATTTGTCCGCTCCGTCGTCGCCGGACGACTCATCGGTGAGCAGTTCCTCGGCAATGCGGCGGATCTGGGTGTCGAGTCGTCCGTCGATGCGGCCCTGTTCGGTGGCAAGCCGGCAGTCTCCCGGTGCCAGCGACTCGCTGGCCTCCAGCCGGACATGATCGTAGCCGCTCAGACATCCGGCCGGATCCTCCCGGACGGCCTGCAGGTGGGCGAGGTCCTGGGGATGCACCTGGATGGTCAAATCGGTATCCTTGGTAATCAGCTCGAGCGCCGCCCGGACGTTTTCGGCGGCCACCCGGCCGGGTATCAGACCCGCCTGCTTGATCACCCGGCGGGCAATCGCCACGGCCAGGGCCACGGTCTGCTGCTGGGCCCGCCAGAGGATTTGGCGTTTTTGGCCGTCGAACTCCTGCAAGACCGCCTTGAGGCCCTGGACCAGCGATTCGTTCTGCCGGGCGAACTCGTCACGGGCCTGGTCAAAGGCCTCCCGCTGGCCCTGGGCGCGGCCCTCGGTCAGGCCCCGCGCCTGGCCGGCCTGGTACCCTTCCCGTTCGGCCTGCTGGCGGGCCTGCTCGGCCTGCCGGCGGGCCTGCTCGAGGACTTGATCGCGCTGCCGCCGGGCCTCGGCCAGGATGGAGCGGGCCTCCGCCTCGATATCCCCGAGGTTGAACAGCTGCGCCCGCGGCGCGCCGTGTTGGAATTCCGACGCCTTGAGCAAACCCATTCGTACCGTTCCCTGTATCGTACGTACCCTAGACCACCAGTTCCGATTCGCCGCCCCGGCCGCTGATGATCAGCTCGCCGGCATCCTCCAGGCGGCGGACAATATCGACGATCTTCTGCTGTGCCGACTCCACGTCGCTGAGCCGGACCGGCCCCATGTATTCCATGTCCTCCTTGATCAACTGGGCCGCCCGCTCGGACATGTTCGAGAAGATCTTGTTCTTCAACTCGTCGCTGGCCGTCTTGAGCGCCAGGGCCAGCTCCTCGTTGTCCACTTCCTTGAGCACCGCCTGGATGCCCTTGTCGTTGACGAGCAGGATGTCCTCGAACACGAACATCAGCCGCCGGATCTGCTCGACCAGGTCCGGATCGTCGGTCTCCAGGCTTTCCAAAATCCCCTTTTCCGTGGCCCGGTCCGCCAGGTTCAATATCGAGGCGGCCGCCTCCACCCCGCCGGCCTTGTCGAAGGTCTGCGAGACGATATCGCTGAGGCGGGTTTCCAGTCCCGCCTCCACCTCCCGGATCACCTCCGGGTTCGTCTGGTCCATCGAGGCGATCCGCTTGACGACCTCGACCTGTTTCTGCTGGGGCAGGCCGGTGAGGATCTCCGCCGAGCGCTGCTCGGCCAGGTGCGCCAGGATCAGGGCGATGGTCTGGGGATGCTCGTCCTGGATGAAGGTCAGCACGTTGGCCGACTCCGCCTTCTGCAAAAATTGAAACGGCGCCTGCTGGATCGTCTGGGTGACCTGCTTGAGGATGTTCTGGGCCTCGTCCTTCGGCAGGCTTTTTTCCAGCAGCGCCTGGGCGTAATTCAAGCCGCCCTGCTCCATGTAGCGCTGGGCCAGGGCCAGGTTGTAATATTCCTGCAGCACCCGGTCCTGTTCCTCGGGGTAAAAGCTGTCCAGTTCGGCGATCTGGCGGGTCACATCCTCGATCTGCTCCCGGGACAGGCGGCTCATGATCAGGGCGGCCGTGTCCCCACCCATCGAAATGAGCACCAGCGCCGCCTTTCGCAGGCCGGGCATCATGATCGTTACGGCTTCTTCCACTTTCTTCGCCATGCGTCATCCACAATCCGCGTCGGCCTCGGCCGGGAGCCGGGCCCGCCGGGGCAGCGCTACTCCCGCTGCGAGATCCATTTGCCCACCAGATTGGCCGCCGTGTCCGGGGACTCCTTGACCATCTCCCGTATCTGTTCGAGCATCTGCTGCGACCGGACGGAGTTTTCATCCATCTCGATGCCCGCCAGCAGCCCTCCCTCGGCCCCGTCGGCCAGATTGCTGTCCTCCAGGCCCAGGGCGTCCAGCGGTTTTTTGCCCTGCTTGAGCATCAGGGCCGCCTCGTCCTCGGCGATCTCCACCGGGCCGGCCGCCCGGCGGACCATCATCAGCACCATGAACAGGGACAGGATCGCCAGGGCCGAAACGGCGATGTGCTTGCCGTAGCTGCGGACGATGTTCGTCATCGATCCGCCGGCGTTCGCCGCGGCCACGTCGAAGCCGCCCGGCGCGGCGCTGTTGTCCGCGATGCCGCCGCCCTCCCAGTAGGTGTTGATCACCACGCGCTCCTCGTTCTCGGGGCTGTCGACCAGGCCGATGGTGCTCAAGACGCTCTTCTGGATCTGGGGCAGATCCCGGTCCACCACCAGCTTGACCGCCGCGGTGTCGGGGGGCTGATCCTGACCGCTTTCCTTCTTGGCCATCTCCTCGAAATAGGAGATCGGCATCCGGACCGTGGCGGTGATCTCGCTGGCCCCGCCCTTGCCCGTGACGGCCACGGTCTTGGTCGATCCCATGCCCACCTGGTTGGTGCGGCTGGTCTCCTCGCTGCTTTGATTCTGACCGCCGGCGCTGTTGTTCATCATGGGACCGGCGGCATTGGCGATGACGCCCGGCTCCTGGGCCGACTGGCTCTCGGTGGTGGTCTCCTCCCGGTTGGTGCTATCCACCGTTACCACGGTCGTCCCATCGCCTTCGTTGGCGTACTTGGTGGTTTCCGTCTTGGTCTCCGTATTTAAGAGGGTCACGTCGACCTGGACCAGGGCGTTGGCCACCGGCAGGATCCCCAGAATCTTCTGGCGGTACTCCCGCTCGGCGCTGGCCTTCAACCGCCAGTAATCCGCGCTCATCTCCTCGCCTTCGGCGGGGATGGGGATCAGCTCGCCGTTGGCGACCACCTTGACGTCGCTGCGTTTCATGCGGCTGTTGGCGGCGCTGACGAACTCCGCCACCGACAGCGCCAACCGGCGCGTCGGCTGCTCGGTCGGGGCCAACTGCAGCATCACCGAGGCCGAGGCCGTCGGCTGGACATTGCTCAGCCGGCGCTTGCCCGCCTCGTTGATGATGACCTGCGCCTTTTCCACGCCGGGAAACTGGGCGATGATCCGCGCCAGTTCCGTCTGCTTGATGATGAGCTTTTTGGTCTGCCGGACATACTCGGGCGTCCAGATGTCGCTGTCCTCCAGCAGGATCGACCAGCCGATCGAGGTGTCTTCCGGCAGCATCCCGGCATAGGCCAGCCGGGCGAGCAGCTTTTTCTGGTCCGTCTTGGGCACCAGGATCCGGTCGCCCTTGAGCTGGTAGGACTGGTCCCAGCCCTCCAGCGTCGTGACGATCCGCTGGCGGGTGTTCTCGGCGAACGGCTGATCCAGCAGGGGGACCATCTCCCGCTGGCCGGAATAGCGGATCATCCATACGATCGCCCCGCCCATGATCACCAGCAACAGGATCACCACCAGCCGCTGACTGGCCGTCAGGGCGCCCAGCTGCAGCTTGATCTGCTGAATTGTGCGGCGAAAGAACTCCATTTCTATTGCCCCGTTCGCACGAGCATCCCGGCGCGGCCGGCCGCCGTTACGGCCGCCGGCGGTCGGTTAGACCCGCATCTGCCGGATCTCCTCGTACGCATCCATGAGTTTGTTGCGTATCTGCATCAAGGTCTGAAAGGCGAGCTCCGCCTTCTTGACCGCCGTGAACACCTCGGCCACATTGTCCGTCTGGCCGGTTGCCAGCTGGAACCGGGCCTCGTCCGCCTGTTCCTGCAGTTGATTGACCTGCCGGATCGAGTCCATCAACAGGCTCTTGAAGTCCTTGCCGTCCTGGGTGACGGCCGGGGTGGTCGACGGGGCCGGAGCGATCTCCGGCCGGGTCAAACCGGTCGGCTGTAGGGATGAGTACTGCTCCACCATGGTTTGCCAGATTCCTGCGGCTATCCGCTCCGGTCAGCTCCTGCTGTTTCGGCGGGCTCCCAACAAGACAATCACGGCCCGCCGGCTCCGCCGGCGGGCCCCAATACTAGGCAAGCAACCTGAGCGAGCTGTTCAGCATTGCTTTGCTTACCTCAATGGCCGTGATATTCGCTTCGTAGGCGCGGGACGCCTCCATCAGATTGACCATCTCCACCAGGGGGTCGATCCCCGGCAGCTTGACGTATCCGTCCGCGTTGGCGTAGGGATGATTCGGATCGTATTCCCAGCGAAACACATCCTCCCGGCGAATCTCCCGGACGTGCACCCCGGCGCTGCCGCGCTGCTGGGGGTCGGAGCCCTCGCCGAAGAGGACGCTGCGCCGGCGATAGGGTCCGCCCTGCGGCGTATCCACCACGTCGGCCATGGCGATATTCATGGCGGCCACGTTGGAACGGACCCGCTGGGCCACCAGTCCGGAGGTCGAAATGTCAATCGCATCAAACATATCTGCCGGTTCCTGCCCTGATTTTCCTTAGCGGCAACGCGGCTGCCACCATCCGGTCGCCTTAGTCCCGGCGATCCTCAACCTCAGCACTACAACCGCCCGCTGATGGCCGTCTGCAGCAAATTGTACTGCTGCCGCAGCAGCTCGGCCGCCACGTTATGCAGCAGGCCGTTCTGGGCCATCTGGCTCATCTGGTTCTCCACGGAGCGATTGTTCTGATCCTGAAACAGGATGTTCTGATTGGCCGCGGCCACCGAACGGGCCCGCAGCCGGCCGCCAGCATCCCAGCGGAGATTCCGCGTGTCCTGCGGCGCCAGAGGCGCCGAGGCCCCGGCCCGGTCCCGCCGCTCGATCGCCCGGTCCAAGGCCTGGTAAAACTCCTCGACCGGCAGGTCCTTCATGGTGTAGCCCACCGTATCGATATTACTGATGTTGTCGGCCAGGACCTGATGACGGGCCTCGGTAAAGGCCATCACCTGCTCCAAAACCGGCAGCGATCCGCGTTGTAACAAGCCGTCCAGCAGCATAAATCCATTATTCCGTTAACGTTATGGCTCTGGAGAACAATATTCCGTCCCGAGCCGCTGCCAAGAATCCGTCCCGACAATCCGGTCGCCGGAAAGAATCCGGCCAAACACAGACACTCCGCGGCCCATTTATTATCCGCAAAACGCGTACCAATCGGCGTCCTGTGTCCCCGCCCGCGTGATTTCGCCGGTCCGCCGAGCCGGCACCTCCGGCGTGCTTTAGGGACGACCGGTCATCCTTCGATCTAAAACCATATTTCCAAAGATCTTATAAATGCCGGCCGCCTCCGGCTTCTCCGGGATCGCCCCAAGGTATTTCGCGGCGGCCCAAAATAATTCCCCGACGGTCCCTCGGCCCCGGGCCGCATTCACCTTGCCCGCCGGCAAAAATTGCGCGGCGAACGGCAAAAATTGCCCTTGCCGCCCGATGCCTGGTCGATCCTCCGCATGCCCATGTCCCTTTTATCCAGGCGTGGTTCGGCCGGGGGTCCGGGCCCCTACGACGCCGAGGTCTTCTCCAGATTCCAGCGTTTGATCTTCATTCCCAGTGTCCGCAGGCCGATGCCCAGGGCCTGGGCGGTCTTTTGGCGGTGACCGTCGTATTTCGCCAGCGTCTCCTGGATGTATCTTCGCTCGACCTGCTCCAGCGACAGCGCGGCGGGACTCCATGGATCATCGCCCGAAGCGAATCCGTCGGCCCGCCAACTCGACAGATCCGCTCGCCCCACCGGCGGATCGTCCGGGTCTCCAGGGATGCCGCCACCGGATTGGGCCGGTGCGGCCGGGCCGATCTGGCCCAGATGCAGCACGCTGCGGATGGATTCGCCGGTGATGACCTCGGCGGTGCCCAGGATGGAGATCCGCTCCATGAGGTTTTCCAGCTCGCGGACGTTGCCCGACCAGGGATACTCCTGGAGCACCTCCAGGGCCGACCGGCTGAGAATCCGCATCTCGCTGCCGTTGCGGTCGGCGCAGCGGTGCAGAAAGTACTCGCACAGGGGTTCGAGATCCTCGATCCGCTCCCGCAGCCGCGGCAGGAAGACGGGCACGACGTTCAGGCGGTAGAACAGATCCTCCCGGAATTTTCCCTCCCGGACCATCTCCTGGAGGTTGCGGTTGGTGGTGGCGATGACCCGCACGTCGACCTGCCGGGTCAGGCAACTGCCGACCCGTTCGAATTCCCGCTCCTGCAGGACGCGGAGCAGCTTGGCCTGCAGGGCCAGGTCCATCTCGCTGATCTCATCGAGCAGGAGCGTCCCGCCGTCGGCCAGCTCGAAGCGGCCCTTGCGGAGGCGGTCGGCCCCGGTGAAGGCCCCCTTCTCGTGGCCGAACAGCTCGCTTTCCAGCAGGCTGCTGGACAGGGCCGCGCAGTTGACGCACAGCAGCGGCTGGTGGGCCCGGGGGCTCTGGGCGTGAATGGCGCGGGCGATCATCTCCTTGCCGGTCCCCGATTCGCCCAGGATCAACACGGTGGCGCTGCTGGGGGCGATGCGGGCGACCCGGTCGAGCACCTGCTGCATGGCGGGACTGTTGCCGATCAGCCGGCGGCCGCGCTGCCAATCACGGGCGTTGGCGCGATAGGCCTCGTTTTCCCGCAGGAGCCGGCGGTGCTCCAGGGTGCGCTGGACGAGCAGCGTGATCTCTTCGGCGTCGAAGGGCTTTTGGATGTAATCGAAGGCCCCCTTCTTGATGGCCTCCACCGCCGTGGCGATCGTGGCGTAGGCGGTCATCATGACGATGGGGATCTCCGAGCCGATGTTCTGCAACTCTGTCAGAAAGGCCAGCCCGTCCATCTTGGGCATCTTCAGATCGCTGATGATCATGTCCAGGCTGTGGCGCTTGACCAGCTCGAGGCCCTGGGCCGCCCCGTCGGCCAGGTGCACCGTGTGGCCGGCGCGGGACAGGGTCGCCTCCAGCGAATCCCGCATCATTTCCATGTCGTCCACAACCAGGATCTTTGCCATCGATCTGCTCCCGTCGTTCATCCGGCCGGTCAGGGCAATAGGATCGTAAAGCTGGCGCCGCCCATGTCGTTGTTCGCCGCGGTGATGATCCCTCCGTGGCACTCGATCAGCCGGTGGACAATCGCCAGTCCCAGGCCGGTGCCGGTGTCCTTGGTGGTATAAAAGGGATTGAAGATCTTCTCCCGGATCGATTCCGGGATGCCGCCGCCGCTGTCGGCGATCTCGATTCTCGCCCGATAGGGCCGCTGTTCGGACCAGGACAGCGCCTTCAGGACCACCCGGCCGCTCGGGCCCAGGGCGTCGAAGGCGTTGTGCAGCAGGTTCAAGAAGACGCGGGTCAGCATCGTCTCGTCCGCCTGCACGTTCAGGTCCGGCGCGACGCCGTCCAGATCGACGCTCACCTGGGCCTCGGCGTAGCGGGGCCGCAGGTAATCCAGGACCTTGCGGACCAGCTCCGAGACGTTCAGCTCGCTCTTGGAGCAGGTCTGGTCCTGGGTGAAGGCCAGGATATCGCTGACGATCGCGTCGAGGGTACGCACCCCGTGGCTGATCTTTCGGGCCCAGTTGGCCGGTTCCGCCTGGCCGGCCAGGTCCCGCTCCAGCAGGGAGGCATACAGCTGGATGCCGCCGAGCGGATTGCGGATCTCATGGGCCATGCCGGCCGCCATTTCCCCCAGGGCGGCCAGGCGGTTCTTGCGCTCAAGCTGTTCGTTTTTCTGCCGCAGCTGCTCGCGCAGGCGGGCGACCTCGGCCTGCAACTGCTGATAGGAGCCCAGCATGCGGTCGGTGGTCTCGTTGTAGGCGGCGAACATGGAGGCCAACTGCTCCAGGGACAGATCGCCGACCTGGGCCGGGTCCAGGCAGGCCGCCGCCGGGCCGTCGGGCCCGTCGTGATCCAGGGTGGCACTCCCGGCCGGCGGCTCAATCGCCGCGAGGATCTGCCGGTCATGGGATTCGGTGTTGGTTTCCATTTGCCTCGCTATCCTCTCTCGGGACATGTTCCCCTACCGTCCGCACGTCGGCAGCGCTTCCGGCGGCCGGAAGCGCTGCCGATGGAACCGCGTCATTGGCTCAGGGTATCCAGAAACCGGCTGGGCTTGGAGGCGACCTGTTGGCCGTAGGCCTGGTGCATCCGTTTGCCGGCCGCCGCCGAGCGGATCTCGGCGCCCACCTTCTGCTGATGACTGGAAAGGGCTTGCGTGTCCTTTTCATCCCGGGCGATGATGTCGCCGAGGATCTCCTGGACCTCCGCGACCAGCTGCTGGGCCTGCTGGCGCTGGCTGGCGGGCAGACCGCCGGCGATGTGCTGCCACTGATCGCGGATGGGCTTAAGGCCGCGATCGATGGCGCTGAGCCGATCGATGATCCGCTGGCGGCTGGCCAGCACCCGCAGCAGCATTTCCGGATTGCTGCCGTCGACCAAGGCGCTTTGCTTCTGGGCCAGCTCCCGCAGCTGGCGATACAGCAACCGCTGCTGGGTGAGCAATTGAATCAGGCTGGATCCCACGTCTTTGGCTTGGGTACTGGTCATGTTATCCTTCCCAAAATCACCATAGGTTTGATCGTCCGGTCCAGTCGAACCAATCTTGCCACTGCTGCCGGGTCAGTCGGGTCGGTCCGCCGGCGAAGACGGCGTCCGGCATCTCCCGCAGCTGCCAGATGGCCCGCTGCGTGGTGGATCGCGCCTCGGCGGGATTGTTCAATCGCAGGTGACAGTTGACGATCTGAACAAAGGCCGCCAGGGCGGTCGGCGTAAGCTGGTAGCGCAGCGCCGCCAGCTCGTACAGCTGGGCCGCCTTGCGATATTGACCGAGGTCATAGAGGCAATCCGCCCGATACAGCCAGCAATGGCGCAGATACATCTCGTCCAGCTTGCTGCGGCGGCCCTCCGGGATGCGGGTATAGGCCTCGATGGCGCGGTTGAAATACTCCCGGGCCTGCTCCAGGTAGCGGCGGCGCTGTTCCGAGGTCTTCTGCAGATTGACGGTGGCGGTGGGATCCTCGGCCAGCGTCGCCAGGACGGCGTCCAGCGACTGGCCGCTGCGGCGGTAGGCATCGGCCACCAGAAACATCGACTTGCCGACCTGGGAATCGTCGCCGTAGCGGTCGATCGCCTCGGTGAGCACGTGAATGGCGGCCGGATACTCCTTGTTCTTGTAATACAGTTCGCCCAGCTCGAACAGGGCGTCGCGAAAATAGGGCGACAGCGGGGTCAGCGTGGGATCCTGCCGGATGCTGCGCAGCAGTTGCTCGGCCTTGTCCCTTTCGGGCGGTTCCTGCGCCAGATAGCACTTGGCCAGCGAGACCATGCTGTCAAAGGCGGCGATGGACTTGGGGTGCTTGGCCAGCAGGGTTTCGTAGAAGCGGATGGCGGCGGGAAAGTCGCCCAGCGACTGATAGGCCTGGGCCAGGTAAAACAGGGCGCGGGGCCAGCGGGTCTCCCCTTCGCGCTCGTTGATGAACCGCAGCCAGACCTCGATGGCGCGATCGGTCTTGCCGGCCTTGTCGAAATCATGGGCCGCCTCCCAGAGACACTCCCCGTAGAGCCGGTCGTCGCCGGTGGCCATCTCGGCCACCCGGAGGTATTGTTCGGCGGCCCGGCCGAAATGGCCGGAGACGGCGTCCTGCTGCTGGCGGAGCCACAGGGCCTCGGCGGCCGTCGCCTCGACGCCCTGCCGGGCGGCGGCCCGGGCCGGTTCCAGCGTCTCGAGAATCTGGTTGGCCCGACGGCCCAGTATCTGGGCATACCGGTAGGTGGCCAGCAGGTCGTCGCGGACGATCTGCTGCTCGATCTCCAGAAAGAGCAGGGCCGAGGCATATTGCTTGAGCAGGTCCAGCTTATGGGCCAGAAGGGTCAGGCTCTGGCGGACCTGCTCCATGGTAACGGCCCGGTTGTGCGGATTGTTTTGCAGGGATTGAACGGTCTGGCGGTACAGCTCGGCCGCCTCCGGATAGCGCTGGCGCACGGCGGCGCATTCGGCCAGCCCCAGCAGGCCGGCGGCATACCAATCCTTGCCCATCTGCGTATCGATCACCCGGCGGTAGAACTGCTGGGCATCGAAGTCGCGAAACTGCTCGTAGTTGATCCGGCCCAGCTCCAGGGCGGCCTGGGCATAGATGTCCCCCCGGTCACCGGTGCGCTGCAGGAGGGCCCGCAGGATCTGGTCGGCCTGATCCATCTCGCCCGCGCGGCTTAGGGCCCGGCCCCGCAAAAACTCCACCTCCCCAGCATAGGGTGACTGCAGGACGGCGTCATCGGCGGATTTGATCCACTGATAGGCGTCGTTTTGCCGGTCCTGGGCGATCAGCACCTCCGCCTTGCGCACAAAGGCCCAGGCCCTGATCTCGGAATCGGCCGGGGACTGGGCCAGGACGGTTTCCAGGTGCTTCATGCTGGCATCCAGGTAGCCGTCGGGCCGGGCGGCCAGAACCATCTGGACTACCATGCGCTGCAACGCGCCGTCAAACTCGCTACGGCGCTCCAGGGCCTTGTACGCCGCCGCCAGGGCCTTGTCGGCATCGTTCAGGCACCAGTAGGCCAGCGCCAGGTCGCCGAAGATCCCGGCGCTTTCGGGATCGTCCGGCGCCGGCTGGTTCCGCTGGAGGGCCTGGGTGTAGTCATAGATGATGGCCCGGTAATTATTTTCGGCGCTGCGCTTGCTGCCGTCGACCTCGAATTCGTGGCGCTGTTGGAGCTGCTTGACCCGGGTGCGGGCGGCCAGGAGATAGAGTTGGCCGAGCTGGGCGGCCGTCTGGCATTCCTGCCGCAGGGTTTCGGCCCGGCCATAGAATTCCGTATAGCGATTCTGCCGGGCCAGCGTTTCCAGTCCGGCGAACTGTTCTTCATAGGAAAGCGGAGTCGGTTGGGGACGCAGTTGCAGCAGTACCAATCCGAACGCGGCCATGGAAAGGACAAACAGCGGCGCCTGCCACTTCCGGGACAAAACCTGGCGAAGGGTCATCCTTGCTTGCGGCGAATCATCCATGATATCGCTGGTTTCCTGCCTAACGACGACTGTGGGTCAATCACTGCAAAAGCTGCAACCGGCCGGATCCGACTCCGCTTACTCCAAATTCGGCCGCCTTTGCCTGTCGGTTTCTTTTAAGAGATGGCGTATTTCCCGCAGAGTGCGGGAACGTTTCAGCCTGACGATCCGTTCCAGAACGGCAAACACGGACGCGTCGTAGATTCGATGGCCGCCCCTCGACCATTCCTTCTCGCTGATCAGCCCCATGATCGTGTAGTTGTGCACCGTCTGGCGGGACAAGCCGCTGTGACGGGCCACATCCCCGATGCGGTATTCCCGGGGAGGCAGCGACCCGGTCATCGACTCGGACGAATCGGGCATCGACTCCAGCGTCCGAGGCATCGCCTCGAGCGACTGGGGCATCGACATGGACGAACGATCCGGCGATTCGGGCGAACCAGGCCTTGATTCAGACGAACGAGCCATCGACTCGGAAAAGTCATGCATCGATTCCGACGAACGAGCCAGTGATTCAGGCAAGCTAGACCTTGATTCAGACGAACGAGGCCTTGGTTCAAACGAACCAGGCATCGATTCGGATGCACGAGGCCCAGGTTCAGACGAATGGGGCATCGATTCGGCGGCATCTTCCATTTGGAGTGCAACTCCCTAAGATCGGGCACTATAGACCGATAACCTATTTTATATATCATAAAATATATACTTCAGATTTATCCTGTCAACCGCCAACTTCAATTTTTTCCGATTTTTTTCCCCAAATCGCCGGATGCGATTTGTCGATACAGCCCGATAGTGATGGATTCGCTGGATTACTGCCTTAACAATCAATATGTAGTGTCTTTGTTATCTCAGGGATCAATATATTGAAAACCAGGCTGGTCTATATCGGCGACGACAAAACATTCCAAGAGACCTTGCGTGCCGCGGCGATGGCCATGGGGTATCCCTGGCTATGCGTCTTGGATGCCGGGGAGCCCACCGCCGATACGGAACCATCAGTGCAAACCGAAAATCTGTTACAACTGGTATTCTGCGACAACCCGCTTGGTCCGACCGCCCCGGGCCGTTTGACCGGCGCTGCCGCCGGGCCGCTGATCCTGGTGTGCCCGGCCGGCGGGGACGTCGAACAGACGCATCCGACCGACAGCGATCGCTGGATGTTGGACACCATCGTCAAACCCCTCACGCCGGCGCGGCTGATCCAGAAGATCCGCCTGTATGAAAAGGTATGCACCGCGTACGGCCTGGACCCCGATCCGGCGGCGGCCGAGGACTCGCCGGCTCCTGAGCAGGGAATTTCCCGGCGGATCGGGATGCTGCGTCAGCATCTCCGCCAGGCGGACGCGCAGCTGGCCATCCAAGGCGACATCCTGCACACCCTCCAGCAGGCCGGCACGCTGGCCCGCCGGATCAACTGCCTGGACCTGGAGTCGATCGCCACGGTGTGCATCGAGGAGATCCCGCGCTTGATCGCCGGCCGGTTTGCCTCGCTGTACCGCTACGACGCCGGCAAGAAGGTGCTGCACCTGCTGCGCCACAACCATCCCTACCCGATCGAGCGGCTGGTGGTGATGAGCGAACACGCGGATTCGCCCATGGCCACGGCCATCCGGCAGAAGGAACTTCTCGTGCTCAAGGATCTGGCCACCTGGGCCAACGGCCGCGATCAGCCGGTGCTGCGGCTCTTCGCCGGGAACTACCGCTCGAACAGTTGCGTGATCGCCCCCCTGCTCAGTGGTGAGCAGGTGCTGGGCGTCTTGAACCTGGCGGACAAGATCGACGGGCCGTACTTCGATCGGGCGCGGGACCTGCTGCCGATCCAGATGCTCTGCAACGTCATCGGCTCGGCGATGTCCAACATCCAGATGTACGACGAGGTGCGCCGGCGGGCCCGCACCGACAGCATGACCAACCTGTTCAACCACCGGGCGTTCTACGACGAGCTGGAAAAGGAGGTCCGCCGGAACCGCCGCTACGGCGGACAACTGTCACTGATCATGATCGACCTGGACAATCTCAAGTGCACCAACGACGAACACGGCCACCGCGCCGGCGATGCGATCATCCTGCACGCGGCCGAGCAGATCCGCCGCTGCACGCGGGAGTTCGACATCGCGGCCCGATACGGAGGCGATGAATTCGCCATCATCCTGCCGAACACCAGCCGGCAGGAGGCCGTCATCGTCGCCCGCCGACTGGTCCAGACCGTGTCGGCCCGGCCCGTCCGGGCGGGTAGCTCGCGGGTGGACGCCTCGGTCAGTGTCGGCGTGGGCCAATATGCCGGCGGCGGCATCGAGGAATTCATGAACGAGGTGGACGCGGCCCTCTTTGCGGCCAAATCGGCCGGCAAAAACCGGATCCAGGCGGTCGATACCCCGGCAAAATGAGTCGGCCGGCCCTTGCCAATCTCCCCCCAGTCACTACAATGGACTCCGTTCGCCCAGCAGGGAGACAGATGCCCGTGAGTTCACCGCAGGAAGAATTTCAAAAAAGCTGCCAGGAGATGGTGCGGGCCTGCCGGGAGGCGCAGCAGATGCGGGACCAGTTGCAGGCCCAATACCAGCGGTTGCAGCAGGAACAGCCGGATTCCCTGACCGAGACGGAGGCCGGCCGCCAGGAAGAGCAACTGCTGGGTTTGGAGTGCTTTCGCAAGGCCATCACCGCGATCGATTTTGCCATCGCCACCATGGAGCAGGCCCTGCGGGACCAAGAGCGGGTCCGCGACGAACCAGAATAAACCCCGGCCGATTTCCATCACCGGCCCTTTGGATGTCCACGTCGCTCATTTTTTAAGGTAGGCATCAAGGCTCGCCGAGGGGGACTGCCTGGCCGGCAGCAAGAAAATAGACCAGCAGCCGGCAAACCGGCTCATCCAGGATCACCTCGACCGCCCGGCGGTAGAGCAGCATCTGCGGGCGATAGATCTCGCCGCGGTCCCGGCACGCGGCCGGCGCGACCCGATCCGTCTTGAAATCGATTACCACCCACCCCGACTCGGTTCGATAGAGGCAGTCGATAATGCCGCGGACGAGCAGCCGCTCGTCTCGATCCGGTCCGGGCAAATCGGCCTCGGGATAGACCTGCCCGGCCGGCAGGGCCAGGGTAAAGGGCCATTCCCGCCGCAACCGGCCGCGGTTGGCCAGCAGGTCCCGACCATGGGGACCGGCAAAAAAACGCCCGATCGCCTCCAGATCGACATGCTCTAGCTGGGCGGGGCCAAATATCCCCCGGTCGACCATCTCCTGCCACTGCCGTTGGAGGCCAGGCCCATCCAGGGGCCGATCGAGGTCCACAAACTGCATAAACTGGTGTGTCCAGGTCCCCCGGCGGGTGGGATCGGGCCGGCCGGTGGAACCATCAAGAAAATCCGGCCGTCGGTCGAACGCCGCGGCCTCGGCCGGACCCGCGGCAAAGGGCGCGGCCCCTAAGGTCGATACCCGCCAGGCGGTCAGCCCTGCCGGCCGGTCCTCGTCCGCCACGAAGCGCCGCTTGATCTCCGTTACGCTGGTGCGGGCCGGCAGACCCGTCAGGACCCGGTGCGGATACGTCCAGGTCAGCCGCTCGATCACCCGGCGGGCCTGGGGATCGACCTCTCCCGCCGGTGGATGGACATCGGAACAAAGCGACCCCTCTGCCTGGGCCGCGGTCCGGCCGGCCGCCCGGTCAATAGCGGCCAGGACCTCCCGTAGCCGCTCGGCGTCGTAAACCTGGACGGCAAAACGCGCCGAACCGGCCTCCGTATCACCGGCAATCCGTCCGGTGGTGGGGCTGGATTGTCCAAAAACACCCTGGAAATCGGGATGTGCCCCCAGGGCCCAGCCCAGCCAGTCGAGCGGGCAGCGGGCCGACTGCAACACGAAATCCGGGACGGCGCCGCCCGGCTGATTCCGGGCCATCCGCCAGCGGTTTCGCGATTCCGCCAGCGAGACGTCCGCCGTCAGGATCAACCGCTCCCGGGCACGGGTCAGGGCGACATAGAGAATCCGCAGCTCCTCCGGCAGGGCCCGCTGCTGTTTCTCCCGCCGCACCATCTGATGGAGCAGCGTGGCGTAGCGGTCGCCGCCGAAATCCTCGGCCAACCGGACGCCGACGCCGGCCTGCGGGTCCCGATCGAAGAGGATGTCCGGCTGCAGATCGGCCTGGTTGAAGCGGCGCGAGAGATTCCCGACGATCACCACGGGGAACTCCAGGCCCTTGCTCTTGTGGATGCTCATGATCCGCACCACGTCGTCGGCCTCGGTCAGGACGGGGGCCGGGCCGAAATCGCCCTCCTGCTCCCGCAGCCGCTCGATAAACCGCAGAAAGCGATCCAATCCCTGGTGGGCGAAGCTGTCGAACTGGCGGGCCCGGTCATGCAGTTGCAGGAGGTTGCGGTACCGCTGGCGGCCGTCGGCCAATCCGCAGACATAGGCCAGGTAATCCGTCCGGCGATAGATCTCCCAGAGCAGAAGCCCCAGCGGCTGGCGGCGGGCGCTCGTCCGCCAGCCGTCCAGCAGGTCCAGGAAGTCCGCCAGCACCGCCTTTAAGCGCCGATTCGGACCCGAGCGGGCATAGCCAAACACGGCCTCGGCATAGGTCGATCGTTCGGAGTATTGGCGGATCTCGGCCAGCTCGGTTTCATCCAGGCCCACCAGCCGGCTGCGAAGCACGGCCGCCAGCGGGATATCCTGGAGGGGGTTGTCGATCAGCTTCAACAGGTTGATCATGTCCTGGATCTCGGTGGCGACGAAGAATCCGCCGCTCAGTTCCGCGTGCACCGGGACCTGGCAGCGGCGAAACTGCTCGCACCAGATCTGGGCCCGGAACCGCACCGAGCGCAGCAGGACCACGATATCGCGAAACCGCACCGGCCGGCGGCGATGGGTCTGGGGATCCAGGATCTCCAACCTCCCGCCCGGCCCCGGCAGCCCCGGCACCTCCGGCCCCGCATCCAGTCCCAGCAGCCGGCGGATCCGCCCGGCGACCAGGGCGGCCTGGCGGCGCTCGGCGTCCTGATCCATCGGGTAGGCGTCATCCAGCTCATCGCCGGAATCGCCGTCCGGCGTGTCAGCCGTGTCAGCCGTGTCAGCCGTGTCAGCCGAGTCAGCCGTGTCGGTATCGGCCGGATCGGGGGGTTCGGCTTCGCAAGAAGATGGACTTCGTTCCAGCAGGTGGATCTCGACAGCGGGAAAACGGCCAGCCAAACGATCGGCCGGCCGCCCCTCTGCTAGACCGGCTGATTCGGAGTCGGCCGTTTCCGTCATGGCAGTCTCTCTGGCCACAGCCGTGTCGCCGCCTCCAGTATCCCTACCATCACCGTCATAGAAACGGGCGCCGTAGCGAAGCTGGCCCTCCCGCCGGTAATCCATGCCGGTCCAGCCGCGGGTCATCAGCCGGCCGAATAGGTAATTGACCGCCTCGATAATCTCCCGCCGGGAGCGGAAGTTCTCGTTCAGGTCGACCCGCGCCAGTGCCGCCGGATTCCGGCGGTCCGCCGCCGGGTCGGCCAGCGGCTGGGCCAAATGAAACTTGGCCAGAAAGATCCCCGGATCGGCCTGCCGAAAGCCGTAGATGCTCTGCTTGACATCGCCGACCATGAACAGCTCCGACGCCGTCGGCCCGCCGGGCCGGTCGGCCGACGGCGACGATCCGGCCGACCGCAAACAATCCAGGATCGCCTCCTGCAGCGGCGAGATATCCTGGTACTCATCGATCAGGACGGCCCGGTAGCGCCGCCGGACCTGGAAGGCGACCTGGTCGGATCGATCCGGGGGGCGCAGCAATTGCAGACATAGATGCTCCAGATCGGCGAAATCCAGCACGTTCAGGCCCCGCTTGACCTGCTGATAGCGCTGGTCGAACCGCCGCTGCAGGTCGATCAGGACATCGACCGCCGGCGCCGCGGCGCGGATCTGGCGGCACAGCAACTCGGGCGGGACCGTCCAGTCCCGGCAGAGGTCCTTAAACTCCTCGCGGGCGTTTTTGATTAGATCCCTGACCGGCGCGATATCGCCGTCCGCCAGGCCGGCGGGCCGTCGCGGGGCGCTCTTCCATTTGGCCGCGGCCCGCAGCCGATCCAGGCCGCCGGCCGGATCGCCCCCGGCCAACTGTAGACGCAGGCGGCCGAGCCGGGGCAGGATCTCGCCCTCGAGATAGGGCCGGTAAAACGCCAGCTCCGTAAGGACCTCGGTCAGGCCCCGGGCATAGTCCAGCCGCTCGATCACCCGGTCCAGCCCGGCCAGCAGGATTTGCCGTTGCCGGCGGACCAGCGGCAGCTCGCCGGCCGCCTGCTGGATCGACTGCCAGCGATCGGACCACTGGGCCCGGTCGCTGAGGGTGTCCAGGAAGTTATGCAGGCGGATCAGCAGGTGGACCAGGCCGCGGTCCTCCAGGCCGGCATAGGCCCGCAAAAACCGGACGAAGGGCTCGCCGCCGCCCGCGGCGCAGCGGGCATACGACTGATCCAGGACCTCCCGGCCGATCTGCACCTTGATCAGGTCGGCCTCGTCGGCGTCCAGCACCTCGAAGTTGGCGTCCAGCGGCAACCGGTAAAAGTACTCCGCCAGGACGCCGCGGCAGAAGGCATGGATCGTGGAGATGCGGGCCCGGTCCACCAGCAGCGCCTGGCGGCGCCAATGCGGGTCCTGCGGCCGCTGGCGGCGGCGGCGCAGGATCTCGCGGCGAATGCGGCGGCGCATCTCATCGGCGGCCGCCTCCGTGAAGGTCAGCACCAGCAAGTCGGTGATGTCGCACGGCCGCTCCGCGGCGCCGAGATAATGCAGGCAGCGGCCGGTTAGGACCGAGGTCTTGCCGGACCCGGCCGCGGCGGCGACCAGGACCTCCGGGACCTCGGTCTCGATGGCCCGCTTTTGCTCGGTTGTCCAGCGGATGGTGCTCATATGAACTCTTGCGCCCGCGACGGTGCGTCAAACAAATACGAACGTGCGAACTCGGTCACTGCCCGTGTATCGAGAGGTACTGCTCGATGCGGGCCAGGGCCTCCGGTTTCGACAGGGCCGGCAGGTCCCGATAGGCATCGCGGGCGGGATCGAACCGACAGACGCCCTGGAAGCTGCAAACGTTGCAGGCCCGGTTTCGCTGGCCGATCCGGTAGGGGCTCACCTCGATACGGCCGGCCAGAATGTGCCTGGCCATCCGTTCAAATTGCCCGCGACAGTACCGCAACACGGCCTCCATCTGTTCGGCGGCCACCACATCGCTGCGGGAGAAATCCGTCGGGCTGCCGTCCTTCTTTAACCCAAAGGAATAACACTGCGACCGTTTACCGGGCTCGATGGTGCCGTCCAGCCGGTCCAGGTAGGATTGGCTGACGATGCCCCTGGCCTTTCGCGGCGCCGGATCGGCGGCCGTGCGGTCGTCGAGCAGGGATTCCGGCGGCGGGCCGTTGCGGCTCTGGCCGGCCGGCTGAATGGGCAGGTAGACCGCCGCCGCCGCTTCGAGCGCGCCGCCGGCCGCCGGCCGGTAGAGCGCTTGCAGCGCCAGCAGGTACCCGACCAGTTGCAGCGAGAGGCCGTGATGGAAATCGGAAAAGGAAAACCGCCGGCCGGAACTCTTGTAATCGATGACGCACAGACCCAGCCGGCCGCGGTCGGCCGGGCACAGGTCGAAGCGGTCGATCTTGCCCTGCAAGATGAGCCGGCGGCCGCCGTCCAGCTCCAGGACCAGCGGCCCCAGTCGACCCGCTTCGCCGAAGGTCCATTCGGCGCCGGCCTGCCGGAAGGCGCCGATGCGGGCGGCGTGGCGCAGCGTCCGGCAAAACCGCTTGAGCCACTCGGCCGCCTGGCCGATCAGGACGCGATTGCGCTGGGACTGGTCCAGGAGGGCCGCCACTTGGTGGTCGCGGCGGCCGACCTGCGCGGCGGCCTGGGCCACGATCCGGTCGATGACGTCATCGATCAGGTCCGGCCAGCGAAGGTCTTCGGCCTGCATGAGGTCAAACAAAACCGAAAGGACCTGATGGTAATACGCCCCCAGGTCCACCGCCGCCAGTTGCAGCAGCGAGCGCTCCTCCAGGCGCAGGAGGTAGCGGGCAAAATGCTGGAACGGGCAGGCGGCAAAGCTCTCCAGCCGCGAGATGCTGCTGGTCAGTTCCGCACCGAACAGCCGGCGAACGCCGGCCGGCGACAGGGCAGCCTGGTTGCGATAGGTCAA
>JAFGFX010000048.1 GCA_016930855.1 Sedimentisphaerales bacterium
GTTTCCCCAACTGACCCTGATCAGCCTGCTGAGCCACTTTCCGGCGGACCTGCCGGTGAATATCACCTGCGGCAACAGCGCGCCGAAGCCGGGGGTGGTCTATGCCCACGCGGCGAACGGGGCGCTGGCCCAGGCGGGCCGGCTGAGCCATTTGAACGTGGGCACCTGGCCGGACCTCGGCCAGGATCCCCAGCCCACGGAGGCCACCATCCGTGATCTGGTGGACTGGTGTTACGCCGCGCTGACGTATGCGGGTCTGCGGGGCCGGCGGGTGGTGGTCTTCGGCCATGACTCCATGGGCATGGAGACGGCGATGGCCCACATCAATCCGACGCGGAACACCTTCGGGCTGGAGATTACCCGGCTGGACATGAAGCTGCTGGCGGACATGCTGCACAAGGGCTCCTATGACGGCCGGGAACTCAAGACGCTGCGGGCCTGGCTTGCCGGCCATCTGGGCGATCGCCTGGACCTCTCCCAGGATGGGGCCTCGGATAAGCTGGATCAATCGCTGGCAATGTACCTGATCATGCGGGATCTGCTCAAAGAGTACGACGCGGTCGGCGGCGGATTCATGAACCAGCTCGAATGGGGCAGTGACCCGCGGGGGATTCCCCTGCCGATCTGCGATATCGGCGAATCGCTGCTCAATTCCACCTTCGATCACAACGGCCCCAAGCCGGCCTGCCCCTTCGCCACCGAGGCGGACGTGCAGGGACTGCTGACAATGCTCTTTGGGACCTGGCTGTCGGGCGGCAATCCGCCCCTGTTCATGGACTTCCGCAAGGCCTGGGAACCGTGGGAGATCCAGGCGGCGGCCAAGGAACTGGGCGTCCAATTCAGCGACCGGGACGTCTGGGCCCGCAGGGGAATCGTCGACGGCGACAATTCCGGCTCGGCGAGTCTGGACTGGGCGGGCCTGCCGGGTGAAGCGCCCGAGGATCTCTTAAAGAGGGTCTCGATGCCGGGCGCGGAAATGTATTACTTCCCCGGCGGCGGCAACAGCGTGACGTTTGTCTCGCCCGGCGGTATCGAGGCGATCGCCTCGCGGCTGGCCTTCAGCGAGCTTACGGGACTGTTCAGCCTGGTCTGGGACGAGGCCTTCACCGTCGATCTGCCCGAAAAGCTGGCCCAAAGGGTGGCCAACAGCTCGAACGTCACCTGGCCGCACACCTGGGTGGTGCCGAAATACGCCTTGATGTCGGAGTACAAGCAGTACGCGCCGGCCAACCACTTCCACATGACGTGGAACCTCCGGGTCGCCCGCCTGCAATACTGGATGGACCTGACCAACGTGCTTTCGGTCTGTCCCTGGCGGCAGCGGCCTAGCTTTATCGAGGGCGTGGATCGCCCCCTGCCGCTGCTGTATTTGATCAACGGCGGCGAAACCGCCGCCAAGCGGATGCGGGCGGGAAGGAAGTAAGCGCCCGCTGGGATCGTTTGACCGCCTGCGTCGGCCGTCGGGAGGTACGGGACGGTGCTCGCGCCCGGTCCCGGCAGTCGGGGGGGATGGGGGGTATCCTTTTAGCCGACCAGATGCTCGATGAGGATCTTGCTCCCGATGGCGATCAGGATCAGCCCGCCGATCCGCTCCATGTGACGGCCCAGGCGGGCGCCGAGCCGGCGGCCCAGGTGCATGCCCAGGACCGTCATCAGCAGGGCCACCACGCCGATCACCACGCTGGGCAGCCAGATCCTGATGCCCACGACCGCCATGCTGATCCCGACGGCCAGGGCGTCGATGCTCGTTGCCAGCGACAGCATTATCAGAGACCAGCCGCGGGTCGGATCGCTGCGGGATAACTCCGGACCGCTGCGGAAGGATTCCAGGATCATCTTGCCGCCGATGCCGCCCAGCAGCCCGAAGGCGACCCAGTGATCGAACGCCGCCACGTGCTTTTGGACGGTCATGCCGGCCAGCCAGCCGACGATCGGCATGAGAAACTGGAAGAAGCCGAAATGCCACGCCAGCCGGAAGATCGGCCGAAAGGAAAGCCGCGGCAGGACCACCCCCACGGCGATCGCCACCGAGAAGGCATCCAGGGCCAGACCCAGAGCCAGGGCCAGAAGGGTCCAGGGGTGGATCATGGGGGATCAGCCCTCCCGCGTATGCCGTCCGTCCGGCAGCCGCACCGGCTGGCTGAATCCGGCCAGGGTGCGACCGGCATACGAGGCCGCAATTATCCGTTCACTTTCAAACGCTCCGGCGGTACACTTGCCGGCGGAAGCGCCGTATTATACAAGGGAACCATACGGGAACCGAGGCGAATCTTGCGAGGCGGGATTCCGCTTTTGCTTGAGGAGAGAGAGCATGGCAAGCCCAAACGCCGCCGGGGCGGCGACCGCCCCGAAAATAGCCTATTTTTCCATGGAGATCGGCCTGGAGTCCTCGCTGCCGACCTACAGCGGCGGTCTGGGCGTCCTGGCCGGGGACACCATCCGCTCGGCGGCCGACCTGAAGGTGCCGATGGTGGCGGTGAGCCTGCTCTACCGCAAGGGGTACTTCTACCAGCGGCTTGACGCCGCCGGCCGGCAGACCGAGGAGGCGGTGGAATGGAATGTCGATGATTTCCTGCTAAGCCGCGACGAGCGGGTCACCGTGACGATTGAGGGCCGCCCGGTCTCGGTGCGCTGCTGGCGGTATGACGTCCGCGGCGCCGGCGGATTTCTGGTGCCGGTGTTTTTTCTGGATACCGACATTCCGGAAAATGCCGAGCCGGACCGCCGGCTGACCCATTATCTCTACGGCGGCGACTCCCACTACCGACTGTGCCAGGAGGTCATTCTGGGCGTCGCCGGCGTGCGGATGCTCCGCGCCCTGGGATTCGACCAGATCGAGAGATTCCACATGAACGAGGGCCACGCCAGCCTGCTGACGCTCGAATTGCTTGCCGAACGGCTCCAGGCGGATCAGCGCACCCAGATCAGCCCGGCGGATATCGACGCGGTGCATTCCCAGTGCGTCTTCACCACCCATACGCCCGTGGTGGCCGGCCATGACAAGTTTCCCGTCGACCTGGCCCGTCAGGTCCTGGGCGACAGCCCGGTCTTTGCCCTGCCGAAGGTCTTCTGCTGCGACGATCAGTTGAACATGACCTATCTGGCCCTGAATCTGAGCCACTACGTCAACGGGGTGGCCAAGAAGCACGGCGAGGTGTCCCGCCACATGTTCGCGCCCTATCTGATCGATTCCATCACCAACGGGGTGCACCTGGCCACCTGGGCGAGTGAGCCGATCCAGGCCCTGTTCGATCGCTACATCCCCGGCTGGCGCCAGGACAATTTCAGTTTGCGCTACGCCCTGAACATCCCGCCGCAGGAGCTCTGGGAGGCGCACCAGCAGGCCAAGCGCCACCTGTTCCAGCAGGTCAATCGCGAGAACAACAGCGGCATGGATCTGGACGTGCTGACGGTGGGATTCGCCCGGCGGGCGGCCGCCTACAAGCGGGCGGATCTGCTCTTTTTCGATCTGGACCGGCTGCGGAACCTGGCCGGCCGGATTGGACCGCTGCAGATCATTTACGCCGGCAAGGCCCACCCCCGGGACGAGGGCGGCAAGGAGCTGATCCACCGGATCTTCCAGGCCAAGGAGGCCCTCAAGGCAGACATCCGGATCGCCTACCTGGCCAATTATGACATGGACCTGTCCCGCTGCCTCACGGCGGGCGCGGACCTGTGGCTCAACACGCCCGAGCCCCCGATGGAGGCCTCCGGCACCAGCGGCATGAAGGCGGCCCTCAACGGCGTGCCCTCGCTGAGCATCCTGGACGGCTGGTGGATCGAGGGCTGCATCGAGAACGTCACCGGCTGGGCGATCGGCGCCCTGCCGGATGCCCAGGACCGCTCGCGGGACCGCCAACGGGACGCCGGCGACCTGTACGACAAGCTGGAACAGGTCGTCGTGCCGCTGTACTATCAGAATCGTTCGGGCTACCTGGAGATCATGCGGCACGCCGCGGCCCTGAACGGCTCGTTCTTCAATACCCAGCGGATGATGCAGCAATACGTATTGCGGGCCTATTTTCGTTGAGCGCCGGCGCGGCAGGGCCGGGCGCGGATCTTTGTTCGGATAGGAGAAGAAAGGGACGGCAACGATGGGCGAGACCATCGGCGGCGGTGCGAAACGTTTCGGCTTTGTCTCCACCCGGTTCGCGGGCACGGACGGGGTCTCGCTGGAGGCGCGCAAGTGGGCCGACGTGCTGGAACGCAACGGGCACGGCTGCTACTGGCTGGCCGGCAAGCTGGATACCGATCCCCAACGCAGCCAGCTGGTGCCGGAGGCCTTTTTTGATTTCGAGGAAAATCGGCAGATCAACGCCCTGATGTTCGGCCGTCGCAGTCGCGGCCGGGAGATCAGCGGGCGGATCCACGCCCTCAAGGAGATCATCAAGGACGCCCTCTATGCCTTTCGGCAGCGGTTCGGGATCGATGTGCTGGTGGCCGAGAACTGCCTGACGATCCCCATGCACATCCCGCTGGGCCTGGCCCTGACCGAGATGATCGTGGAGACCTCCATCCCCACGATCGCCCACCACCACGATTTTTACTGGGAACGGGACCGGTATACCATCAACGCCGCCCCCGATTATCTACAGACGGCCTTTCCGCCCCACGGCCACAACATTCAGCACGTGGTCATCAACACCTCGGCGCGGGAGCAGCTGGCCCGGCGGACGGGGCTGACCTCCTTCGTGATTCCCAACGTGCTGGATTTTTCCCATCCGCCGCCGTCGGTCGACGAGTATTCCAGCAGCTTCCGGGCCGACATCGGATTAACGCCCGAGGATGTGCTGATTCTCCAGCCGACGCGGATCATCTCCCGCAAGGGCATCGAGCACGCCATCGAGCTGGTGCGGCGGCTCAAGGATCCGAAATACAAGCTGGTGGTCTCGCACGAGGCCGGGGACGAGGGCACGGATTATCAGGAATTCGTCACCGAATATGCCGCCAGTCTCGGGGTGGACATGCGGATCGTGGCGCATCGGATCGCGGCGCTGCGCCGCGAACATGCCGACCAGGGAAAGCATTACACCCTCTGGGACGTCTATCCGCATGCCGACCTGGTGACCTATCCCAGTCTGTTCGAGGGATTCGGCAACGCCTTTCTGGAGGCGGTCTATTTCGGCAAGCCCCTGCTGGTGAACCGGTATTCGATCTACGTTCGGGACATCGAGCCCAAGGGCTTCCAGGCGGTGGAAATGGACGGCTACGTCACCCGCTCGGTGGTGGAGGAGGTCCGCCGGCTTTTAGAGGACAAGACGATTCGCTGGAGGATGGTGGAGCGGAATTACGCCCTGGCGCGGCAGTACTATTCCTACGAGGTCCTGGAGCGCAAGCTCGACTATTTGTTGGCCAATATCTTCGGCCTGAACGGCGATTAGGGCGGATTTCTCGGATGGGGTGGCGGCCGGCGGGATGAGCCCGAGGGAGAGAATCGTATGCCGTGTGTCATTGTGCACGTTCAGTTTCATCAGCCGTTTCGGCTGCACCCCGACGGCGACAAATTCCTCTGGGAGCAGACGCAGCGGTCCATCATGGCCGCGGCGGCGGATCGCTATCTGCCGGTCGTCCGGGTCCTGACGGGGCTGACCTCTCAACATCCCGCCTTCCGGGTGACGCTCAATGCCTCGGGTGCGTTTCTGGAGCAGGCCGAAACCTACAGCCCGCCGGTGATCCGGGCGCTGCAGGACCTGCTCGACGGGGGCAAGGCCGCCGGGCAGGTGGAGTTTTTGGAAGAGCCGTATTACCACAGCCTCTGCGGCCTGTTTGGCGATCCGCTCAAGAAGGAATTTCGCGACCAGGTCGCCCAGCACCGCCAGAAGATGAAGGAGGTGTTCGGCTATCGCCCCGCCGGCTTTGTCAATACGGAGCTGTTCTATACGGCGGACCTGGCCAACGTCGTGGCCGACATGGACTACAAGGTGATGTTGTGCGAGCCCCGGCCGGATCTGCAGGTCGATCCACCGGAAGAGCGGCCCTGGCGGCGGGGGATCTATCACGTCCGGGGCCGGCGAAAGCGGCCCCGGGACCTGCTGGTCCTGATGCGGCGGCGGTCGTGGAGCGAGCGGTTCCTGCGGAGCTTGGCGCAGCCGGATGCGGACCCGGAGGCGTTTGCCCGGGAGCTGGCCCAAACCGATGAGGATACGGTGCTGCTGGGCATCGATCCGGCCTCGGACCGGTCGGACCCGGCCGACGGAGACGCCTGGGCTGCTTCGCTGGGGGCGCATCTGCTGGCCTTCATCCGGCAGGAGCAGATCCGGCTGGCGACCTGCCAGGAGGCGGCCGATCATTACAAGGATCTCCAGTGCCCGGTCATCGAAAGCCCCCAGACCGGCCCCAAGAATCCGAGCGACTGGGAGCGGATCAGCCTGGGCCGGATGGCTTCCGCGACCCAATATGCCCTGTTTGGCGAGATCGAGTCGCTGGAGGCGGAGGCCCGCGCGGCCGGCGGGGCGCTGCTCAGCCAGTGGCGCCATCTGACGGGCGCCAATCACGTGTTTTACCTGAGGGAATCCGCCGGCACTGCCGATCCGGCGGAGGCGGCCGAATCGTCTTGCTCAAATCCGGCCGTCGGCGGCCAAACCGACGACCGCGGCGTCCCCGGCGGCGGCATCCTGCATGACTACCGGAATCCCTATGGCTCGCCGGCGGCCGCCGCCTACGTCCTGACCCGCAAGCTCGACCGGCTGCAAAATTCCATCCGGATGTTCAATATCCGCAAAAAGACCGGCCAGACCGCCGTGA
>JAFGFX010000324.1 GCA_016930855.1 Sedimentisphaerales bacterium
CAAATCGCCGCGATCACGGTTGGCCAGTTGACGTCTCATCCTGAGGTGGCATAGCCACCTTTGATCGACGCGAGGTGGATTGGCACGTTGACGTCTCATCCTGAGGTGGCACCGCCACCCCTTGTTCGACGCGAGGTGGATTGGCACGTTGACGTCTCATACTGAGGTGGCACCGCCACCCCTTGTTCGACGCGAGGTGGATTGGCACGTTGACGTCTCATACTGAGACTGCATCGTGGGCGAAAAATATTAATCCGTGTAATCCGTGGTTTCAATTTCTTGAAATTTTCATTTTGAGTTTTGCATTTTGATATTGTTTTGACGAGAGGAAATACAATGCGTGAAGACCTGAAATTCGTCGCCGTCGGGCACGTGGATCACGGCAAGAGTACGCTGATCGGACGGCTGTTGTACGACACCGGCTCGCTGCCGCCGGACAAGATGGACGAGGTCCGCCAGATGAGCGAGCAGGGCGACGGCGAGCCGGAATTCGCCTTCGTCATGGACCACCTCGAGGAGGAGCGCCGCAACCGCGTCACCATCGACACGGCCCAGATCTTTTTTAAGACCGCCCGGCGGCGCTACGTCATCATCGACGCCCCCGGCCACAAGCAGTTTCTCAAGAACATGATCACCGGCTCGACCCAGGCCGAGGCGGCCCTGCTGCTGGTGGCCGCCGAGGAGGGCCTCCAGGAGCAGACCCACCGGCACGCCTACATGCTCGGCCTGCTGGGGATCAAGCAGTTGCTGGTGGTGATCAACAAGATGGACCTGGTCGGGTACCGCCGGGACCGCTTCGAGCAGGTCAAGGCGGACATCACCCGGCGGCTGCGGGAGTTCGGCATCGAGCCGGCCCTGGTGATCCCCATCTGCGCCCAGCGGGGCGACAACGTCGCCCGCCGCAGCGACAACATGGACTGGTACGACGGCCCGACGCTGCTGGAGGGCCTGGACCGGCTGGTGCCGGCCGAGTCCGCCGAGAACGGTCCCCTGCGGTTTCCCGTCCAGGATGTCTATCCGATGAATGGGGAAAAGGTGCTGGTCGGCCGCCTGGCCAGCGGCACGGTCCGGGCCGGTCAGACCGTCATCTTCCACCCGCTGGGCAAGACCGCTGCGGTCGATTACGTCAAGGTGTTCGAGGGCCGGCGGGACACGGCCGTCGCGGGCGAGTCCATCGGCCTGGTGCTCAAGGCGGGCGGCGCCCTGCAGGGCCTGGGCCGCGGGCAAGTGGCCTGCGATCCCGACAAGTCGCCCAACGTGACCAACACCATCCAGGCCACCGTGTTCTGGATGAGCGGGGAGCCGTTACGCAAGGGCGACGACATCGAGCTCAAGTGCGCCACCCGGCAGGTGATGTGCAAGGTCAGGAAGATCCGCGACCGGATGGATTCGTCCAGCCTGGAGATCCTGGCGGCGGACGCCGACGAGTTGCGCGAGACCGAGGTCGCCCAGTTGATCCTGAAGGCCGACGATTACGTCACCATGGACCCCTTCGAGCGGGTGCAGGAAACCGGCCGCTTCGTCCTGATGCGGGACACCGACACGGTCGCCGGCGGCGTGGTCCATTGACCGATGGCGATAGCGAGCCGGCCGGCGCACAATCGCCATGGGTGGGTTGTAAATTTGTTTTAGTTGGCCGACCTCAATAGGGCAGGCCGCCGTAGCCCTTGACCAGCCATTGCAGGTCGGGATTGTCCGGCTGGGGGCCGGTGGCGATAATCGCGCCGTTATAGTCGGTCTCCACGGTGCGGGGATCCACCCAGTTTTTCATGATGGCGTGACCGTCGACGAAGGACAGGGTGCTTTTCATGTTGTGCCAGATCGCCATGGTGTCCCACCACTGGCTTTGATTGGGGGGATCCGCCACGTGCAGGACCCAGGAGCCGCGGTTTTCCCACTGATTGTCGACGCCCTCCTCCACGAAGACGTACTTTTCCTCGGGAAACGGAACGGAGCTCACCTTGCGATAGGCGAACAGCAGGTTGTGGCCGACCTGAAAATCCTCGCCGCGCATCATCCCCTGGACCGAGTAGCTGCGCCAGGCATCGAAGGGCAGGGTATTCTGGGCGAACCGCTGATCGCCGGGACAACGACAGGCCTCGGTATTTTTGTAGTACTTGTACAGCAATCCGCCCCTGATGCCGTTCAGACGGTTCTCCCGGGTGAAATCGGCGGCGTTGGTGCAGTAGTCGTGGGGGCTGTAGCCCGGGGCCGGCCCGTAGATGGGCACGAACTTGGGCTCCTCGCACCAGCGGTATTCCGAGCAGCTCCAACTGCTGCCCTCCTTGTAGGGATTGTAGGTGTTCCCGCCGACCATCTCGTTCTTGTTCTCGATGTGATACATGACCCAGGCCCCGATCAGCGTCTTCTGGTTGCTCACGCAGACGGTGCCGGTGGCCTGCTGCTTGGCCACCTGCAGGGCCGGGGCCAGGATGGCGATCAGCAGGGCGATGATGGCGATCACGATCAACAATTCCACCAGGGTAAAGGCCTTGGTCCGGACCATGGATGTGCTCCTTGCCGCTTGCGGGGCGGGCGAACCTTGAAAACGTTCGGTCACATTATCGTCTGGTTATCTTTATTGTACTGGTTGTCGGGCGTTTCGTCAAGACGCTGTTGGGTGTATTCGCGGCGGACACTTGCAGGGGCGGGCGTCCTTGCCCCGAACTTGAAACCGATCCCGCCGGCGGTGTCAGGGCCGCCGCCGGGTATCCGGGCCGGGAAAACCCCTAACTGGTTCCCTGGTAAGCAGATGCGTCGAGTGCCAGGCAGGCGGACGCCCGGATGGCCTGGTAGAAGCTCTTCAGGGCGAAGTGCTCGTTGGGCGAATGGGCCCCGTTGGAAGTCAGACCGAATCCCATCAGCAGCACCGGGGCCTTCAGGCAGCGGGCGAAGGTTTCGACCACGGGGATGGAGCCGCCGCAGCGGATGAACCGCGGTTCGCTGCCGAAACCCTGTTCCAGGGCCCGCCGGCCGGACCGGATCAGCGGGCTGTCGATATCGAAGCAGACGGCCGGCGTGGCGAAGGCGTCCCGAATCGTCAGCCGGGCGAAGTCGGGACAGACCGCCTGCAAGTGACGCTTGACCGTTTGGATCACCTTTTGGGGGTCCTGGTCGGGTACCAGCCGCATGGTGATCTTGGCCGTCGCCGAGGCGGGGATGATGGTCTTGCCGCCCTGGCCCAGGTAGCCGCCGTAGATCCCGTTGATCTCGAAGGTCGGCCGGGCCCAAACCTTTTCCAGCGTGGTTGCCTCGTCCGGGCCCAACAGGGCCGAAACGCCCGCCTCCTGCCGGAAGGCCTCGTCCTGGTGGCCCAGTTGCGCGAAGTTTTCCTTCTCCCAGTCGGCCAGCGGCCGCACGCCGTCGTGGAATCCGTCGATGGTGATCTCGCCGGCCGGATTGAGGCACTGCGACAGCATCCAGGCCAGGGCGGCGGCGGGATTGCCCACCGCCCCGCCGTAGGTTCCCGAATGCAGGTCCCGCCGGGGGCCCTGCACGGTCAGTTCCATCGCCGCCGTGCCCCGCAGGGCGTAGGTGATCGCCGGCGTGTTTTCATCGACCATCTCGCTGTCCGAGACGACCACGCCGGCGGTGCCGGCGGCGAGCTGGTCCTTCTCCCGTTCGAGGTAGTGCGGCAGGACCGTCCCGCCGCATTCCTCCTCGCCTTCCAGCAGGAACAGGACCTCCCCGGCCGGGGCGCCGGCGGTGTTCAGGATCGCCTCGAGGGCCTTGACGTGGGCGAACACCTGGCCCTTGTCGTCGGTGGCGCCGCGGGCCCAAAGCTGGCCGTCCCGCACGGTCGGCTCGAAGGGGGGCGTCAGCCATTCGTCCAGGGGATCCACCGGCTGGACGTCATAGTGGCCGTAGATGATCAGCCGCCGGTCGGATCGGCCGGCGGCGCGGGCCCGGACGATGGGGTGCCCGTCGCCCTCCACCAGAGAGGCCTCCAGGCCGATCGAGCGGAAATGATCGATCAGCCATTGGGCGCAACTGCGCATATCCGGCCGGTGCGCCGGCTGGGCGCTCACCGAGGCAAAGCGCAAAAACTCCTGCAATTCCGACAGGAAGCGGTCCCGGTTCTGCTCGACATAGTGAGATACCTTTTCGTCCATGATTCGTTCTCCCGGTTGCCTGCCCTGAACCGTCGCTGTCGAAAACGACGGCGCCATCCGGCCGGCGGCGTTCATGCGCGGCGGATTAGCAATTGTATCGCAGGCCATCTATTGTATAAATCAAAATCACCGCCCGGTAAAGACGTAAACCGGGTCTTTGGGCCGGGTTCTCTAATGGTTGCTCGGCGGTTCGCGCTCGAAGCGATCTGTCCCGGGATAGGGAAGGCGAGGCGTATGGCGATTCGTTTGCTGACCAAACCGCCGGCCCCCGCGGCGCCGCTGGAATATACGCTGGTGGAGACCGCCTGGGGTCCGCTGGCGTTTGCCTCTAGCGGCCGGCGGGTATGCGGCCTGATGTTGCCGGGCGGCGGCCGGGCGTCGCCGCGGCGGATCATCCGCGCCGCTTGGCCCGGGGCCCGCCGGAACGCCAAGCTGCTTACATCGTTGCAGGCCGCCTTGCAGGGGTATTTCCGGGGCCGGCCGCTGGCGTTCGACGGCGAGGTGGACATCTCCTGGGCGACGCCCTTCGCCCGCCGGGTTTATCAGGCCTGCTGCCGGATCCCGCCGGGTGCGACCATCACCTACGGCCGGCTCGCCCGCCGGGCGGGTTGTCCGGGGGCCGCCCGCGCCGTGGGGGCCGCCCTGGCCGCCAATCGAGTGCCGCTTTTAATCGGTTGCCACCGTGTGGTCCGCTCCGACGGGGCCCTGGGGGGCTTTAGCGCCGAGGGCGGGCCGTCACTCAAGCGGAGACTGCTGGAACACGAAGCGGCAATGTTCGCCGGAGGGCTCTGACCGCGAACCGATGCGGCTCATGAGGCGATCGGACGGTACAGGGCGGTTCGACGGGATGTACATCTGCGCGCGGTTGGGCAACGCGCGGCGCGGCTCGAAAAGCGGTTTGACCCGCGGCGGCCGGGCCGCTATTTCGTGCCGAATTTGCGCCGGTATTGGGAGGGGCTCAGGCCGGTTTCGCGGTGAAACAGGCGGGAGATGTACTTCATCTCGGCGTATCCCATCGAGTGGGCGATGTCCGAAATGCTCATGCTCGTTTCCATGAGCATGTGGGTGATCTGCTGGATGCGGGCGCGGATGATTTCCTGATGCACGGTGCGGTTCAGGCACTTGTGGAATTTCTTGTTCAATCCCTGGCGGGTCATGGCGATGTGTTCGGTGACGTCGTCGACCTGGATGGGCTGGCGGATGTGGTCCCGGATGAATCGCAGGGCGTTGGCCACGTCGCCGTCCGCCACCGCCAGGATGTCCGTCGAGTGCCGGGTGACCACGTGGGTGGGGTCGTGAGAAATGATCTGGCCGTTCATCGGTTCGCCCTGCATGAGCCGGTCCAGCAGTTCGGCGGCCTGGTAGCCCGCCTTTTCCGAGTCCAGGGCCACGCTGGACAGCTGCGGGTCCGTCAGCTCGCAGGTCAGGTCGTCGTTGTCGACGCCCACCACCGCGATCTGCTCGGGCACGTGGATGCCGGCGAATTTGCAGTTTTCCAGCACCGTCCGCCCCATGTCGTCGTTGCAGGTCATCAGCCCGACCGGCTTGGGCAGGTCGCGCAGCCAGCGGATCAGCCGGCGTTGCTCCTTTTCGGTGGGGTGGACGCTTCTTTCCACGGAGCAGACGAAGGGATCGACCAAGAACCCGGCCTGCCGGATCCTGTGGACGAATCCGTCCAGGCGCAGTTGGGACCAGATCATCGCCTCGAA
>JAFGFX010000325.1 GCA_016930855.1 Sedimentisphaerales bacterium
CGCAGCCTTCGGCCACCGCCTGCCATTCGCTTTTTTCTATGCCCTCTATGATCCGCATGCCCACCCGTTTATTCCTGTAAAACGGCCCGTCGGCATCTTTCGCCGCCCGGCTCGGGCTCAACCGCCCTACGGTTACCGCGTCCCCTCACCGTCGTAGGCGAGCGCCACGCCTGTCAGTTCAAAATCCGGCGGACCGCCGCGATGACGTCCGCGACATCCCCCTCGGTCAGACCCGCCGACAGGGGTAGGCTGACCGTCTGGAGCCCGATGCGCCGGGCATGCGGATATGCCGGCGGCCGCCAGCCGAAGCGCTGCTGGTAATACGGATGCTCCGGGATCGACAGGTAATGCACGCCGACGCCGATATTGGCCCGGGTCATCGCCTCCAGAAAGCGGTCCCTGCCGATCCCGCAGGCGGCCTCGTCGATCAGAACCGTATAGAGATGACGGCCGTGCCGCGTGTTCTCGGCGGCCGCCGCCGGCAGCGTGACCGGCAGGTCCCGCAATTGCTTGTCATAGCACCGCCAGATCTCCCGCCGCCGGCGCCAGTTGGCCTCCACCCGCCGCAGCTGGTGCAGCCCGATCGCCGCCTGCAGGTCCATCATGTTGTACTTGAAGCCGCATTCCGTCACGAAGTAGTGCTTGTATCCGTCGTCGCTGAACCGCTGCCAGGCGTCCTTGCTCATGCCGTGCAGCGCCAGGACCTTGATGCGGGCGGCGTCCTCTTCCATCTGGGTTAGCACCATCCCCCCCTCGCCGCAGGCCACGTTCTTGGTGACGTAAAAACTGAAACAGCCGAAATCCCCGAAGGTGCCGGCGGGCCGGCCGTGGTAGCGGGTCTCGATGGCGTGGGCGCAATCCTCGATCACCTTGAGTTCATGCCGCCGGGCGATCGCCATCAGATCGTCCATCGGGCAGGGCCGCCCGGCGAAGTGCACCGGCAGGATCGCCCGCGTCCGGTCGGTGATCCTGGCCTCCACGTCCCGCGGGTCCAGGTTCATGGTCGCTGGATCGATGTCGGCCAGGACCGGCGTCGCGCCGGCGTGCACAATGGCATTGACCGTCGCGCAGAAGGTCAGCGCCGTGGTAATCACCTCGTCGCCCGGCGCCAACCCGGCCGCCAGCATGGCCAGGTGCAGCGCCGCCGTGCAGGAATTGACCGCCACCGCGTGCGGCGCCTGCTGGTACCGGCCAAACTCCTCCTCGAACCGGGCCACCTTCGGCCCGGTCCCCAGCCAGCCGCTCCGGAGACACTCGGTCACCTCGGCGATCTCCTCCGGCCCGATGGCGGGCGCCCCGAACACCAAAAACCGCTCGCGCCGCTTCAGCGAGGTCGTCTGCACCATCCGATCATCCTTACCACGGTGTCAATCCGGTCCGATAATCATTGACCGCCTCCCTCACCGGGAGCCAGTTAGTCTATTCATCGACCACCGCCGCGATTTGCCATTAACAATGACCCAAACCGCCGACGGGGGATTCCGGAACCGGCGGCCGCGAAATACCCCTGTCTTGGCCGGTGAAATTATGATACAGTGCGGACGGAAGACCACATTGCCGGAGAGACGAAACGCCATGAAAATAGCCTATTTCGACTGCTTTGGCGGCGCCGCCGGCGACATGATCGTCGGGGCCTGCCTGGACGCGGGACTGTCCGCCGACCGGCTGCGGGGGGAGCTGGCCAAGCTGAACCTGCCGGACATCGAACTGCAAATCAAAAAAGTGACCAAGAAGGGCATCTCGGCCACCGCGTTTGTCCCGGCCGGCACGAGTAAGCAGCCGTGCCGGCACCTGTCCCAGATTATCGAGCTGATCCGGGCGGCGGACCTGTCGGCTCGCGTCCGGCAACGGGCCGTGGCCATCTTTGAACGCCTGGGCCAAGCGGAGGCCAAGATCCACCAGCGGTCCGTCGAGGAGATCCACTTTCACGAGGTCGGCGCCGCCGACGCCATCCTGGATATCGTCGGGGCGTGCGTCGCCCTGGAGGCCCTCGAGATCGAGCAGATCATCTGCTCGCCCCTGGCGGTCGGGTCCGGTACGATTCGCTGCGCCCACGGGACGCTGCCGGTGCCCGCCCCGGCGACGGCCGAACTGATCAAGGGCGTACCGCTTCGTACCAGCAACGTCGAGGGCGAACTGCTCACCCCCACCGGCGCGGCCATCCTGACGACGCTGGCCGAGCGGTTCGGGTCGCTACCCGAAATGACCATCGAGGCGATCGGCTACGGCGCCGGACAGCGCGACCTGGAGGAACAACCCAACGTGCTGCGTCTGATCGTGGGCCGGACCGACGACGCAGAACCCGCCAACGCGACCGCCGGCCGGATCGCCGTGCTGGAGACCAATCTGGACGACGCCACCGGCGAGCTGATCGGCCATCTGGGCGAAACGCTGATGCAGGCGGGGGCACTGGACGTCTTCTTTACCCCCGTCGTCATGAAGAAAAACCGGCCCGGCACCCAGATCACCGTGCTGGCGCCCGTTGAGCTGGCCGACCTGCTGACCGAACGGCTGCTGACGGAAAGCACCACCTTCGGCGTCCGCCGCCACGTCTGCGACCGCACGGTCCTGGCGCGCTCCCATCGGACCGTCGAAACCCAATTCGGTCCCATCCGCATCAAGATCGGCACCCTCGGCGACCGGCCGGTAACCTGCAGCCCGGAATACGAGGACTGCCGCCAGGCCGCCCGCCGGCACGGAGCGACACTCAAATCGGTTATGGCCGCCGCCATGATCGCCTGGGGCAGCCGGGATTGACCGCCGGCCGCGATAGAGGGTGATTGTGACCATTTTCAAGCGTTGGAAATACCAGGTGGCCGGATTAGAACAGATGTGAATCCATCTTGAAGCCACTTCTTTTTAAACCGGCAAAAGGTGATGGTTGAGGTGATGATCTCAGTGCGGTCGGTTAGGTAACCGCTTCCAGCCAGTGCAGTGCCAGGATGGCGAAGTCGAGCAGGCCGACGCGGCCGTCGGCATTCAAATCGGCGCCGTCGCAATCACCGCAGTTTTTTTTTAACCAGTTGTCGATGAGACACTGCAGATCCGCCAGGCCGCGCCCCCCGTTGCAACGCGGATGGTAACGAAACCAGGCCGTCGCGGTGCAGGTCTTGTCGACGCGGATGCGGACCCAGTGGGCGTCGTAGCCGGCCGGGAATTCGTGGACGAGTTTTTGACCGGCGGACACGCGAAAGGATCGGTAGACATGCCAGGTATTATCGGCGAGGAAATCGACCTCCAGGGTGAAGGTCACCTCCTCGTCGAGATCATGAGACAGCTCCACGCTCTTGCGGTCGTAGCCGGTCATTAGGTAGCCATCGGAGGGGGTGTCGGCCGAGACGGCGGTATCCTTCCAGGGGCCGCCCTGGCCGGCGGGAAGGCCCAGCTGAAACAGGTCGTCGACGTTGCCGAACCACAGCTGGACCTTGCCGTCCGTCGAGCGGACCCGGTGGTCGTCCGGCGCCGCATCGTCTAGGGTGCCGGCCAGCACCAGCATGCCGCGCCAGGAGCAGAAGTCGTAGATCAGGCGATTGTGCGTGGCAATCGGCCGGATCCGGCGCAGGCCGCCGGAGGCCTCCCGCCCCAGCTCGTAGAAGCTGCCGTGGATGTTCATGAGGCTGCGCTCGGTGACCACCTCGCGGATGCCCCGCGGCCAGCCGACGGCGGTCGGATGATCAAACGCGGGGGAGCCTTTCGGCAGGCGGTAGCGGTTTTGCGCGTCGTCGGTCAGAATGACCGAGGCGGCGTCCACCGCAAAATCGCAGGAGGTGGCGTGATTGGCGCGCAGCCAGGATTCCGTGGCCGGATCGTCCACCGGCACGAGCTGCATATCCGCGCCAATCTCGTAGTAACCGCCGTCGACGCGGTCGCCATCGGCATCCAGCACGTCCGCGGCGAAATGCAGGGTCAGGTCGCCGACGTTGCGGGGACGGATCAGGCCCAGCGAACAACCGCCCGGCGAGTCCGCCGCCGGCAGGCCGGCGAACTTGGCGGGATTTAGCGTCTGTCGCGGCGAGGAAAGATGCAGATAGGCCGTCGCCGCCTCCACGGCCGCGTCGGTCCGCAGGCGCACCCACTCGGCCTCCAGCGACGGCGGCAGGATATAGTACGCATAACCATTCGCGGCCACTGGTATCGCCGCGTGGGTGGTCCAGTTGCCGTCGCCCTCGGCATCCACCTCCAGGGTAAAGGTGACCGGCGCGGCGTTTTCGTGGGCCAGGTGGACCACGCGGCGCTCGAAGCCGCTAACCAAAAACGGCTCCGACGGCACGCTCGCCGCAACCGCCTGGCGGACCCACGGCCCGCCCCAGCCGAGGGGGCGTCCCAGATCGTACAACTCGGCCAGACTGCCGAACCAGAGGTTCGACTGGTCCCGGCCCAGGATGGCGTTGTCGAACAGGGAGGCATCGTTGCAGGCCCGCACCATCCGGCCGTTCCAGTCGGTCCAATCGACGACCATCTTGAGGTGAGTACAGATCGGGCGAATGCCCGCCGTTTGCCGGTGGCCAAAGGTGGAAGGAAACTCGTAGAACATGCCGTGCATGTCCATCAGCAGGCGATTCGGCTCGGCCGGGCGGATCCGCGGCCATTCGGTGAACCAGCCGTGGTCCGCGTCCTGGGTATAGCTGGCCTTGGGCAGGCGGAAGCGCTGCCACTGGCCGCCCTGATCGCAGACGTTGAGCAAAACGGATTGCTGGTCCCAGCCGATCGCCCACACCGGCGCCGCCTCGTCGGGATTGCCGTAGATGCCGCCGGGACCGGTGACGTCCGTATACTTGTTGGCGTCGATGAGATGCCAACTGGAGGCGGCCCCGGCGTCGCCGGAACCGTCCCATTCGGCCAGGCACCCGCCGGAACCGTTGTTGGCGATGACGAGCCGGCCCTGACCGGTGTAGGCCCCCTTGCCGTGAACGCCCGGCACCAGATCGCTTACCCCGGCCTCATTGCGGTCCGCGTGCAGGGTCGTGACGGCGAGGCTGTTGACGTCGACCTCGTAAATCCCCTCCTCCATGGTCACGAAATAGACCTTGCCGGCCGGATCGGTCAGGTGGCGGGCGTTGGCGGTCATGCGGCCCGGCATCACCGACAGCGGGATGGTGCGGACCTGGCCCTGGGCGTCGATCAGGTGGGACCCGATGATCAACTGGTTGGATTCGCGGTGGATTAGTCGGTTGGCGGGGGTGCCGCCCACGCTTTCCGGCCGGATGGTCACGTCGAGATCGGATCCGAGCTGGTACAGCTTGTCGTCGCTGCCGTGGGGCTGATGCGGCGAGTAGCTGACATACCAGAGCTGGCCGAGCCAGACCGCCACCGCGCCGATGCCGCATTCGTTGTAACTGTTGGTCACGGCCAGATGCGGATAGATCCCACTGTAGCTCGGCCAATCGAGGGCGGTCTCGTCGTCCACCACGGTAACCACCAGGTCGGGCACGGCCAGATCGTCGTAATCCGGATCCGAGCTGGCCAGTTCAAAGCCGAGCCGGGCCGGATGAAAAAACGGCTCGGCCGCGTCATCGTCGATGGCGGCAACCGTCACGGTGCGGGGCGCGTCGTAGTCGCCGGGCAAAAATATGATCTCCTCCGGATCGATTTGGATCTGCCGGGGTTGCGAGCGATCCTCCAGGGTTACCGTGACGGCGGCCTGGGGCGGGCTGGATAAGGCCATCGTAAAGGTGTCGCAAGTCTCGTTCGCCTCGGCGACCTTGGTCTTGCCGGCGGTCTGGACAATCCGCAACGCGCCGGTTTCAGCGGCCAGGCACGAATCGACCACGAAACTCTGGCCGGCGACCATGCCGTAGTCGGTGCGAAAGACGAGGGAGCTGACGGCCGATCCTGTCGTGAACGGGTCGTCCTGGAAATGGGTGACATCCGCGGCCGCCATCTGCAAGACGGCCGAATTCGCCGGCGAAATCCACACATCGTAGCGGGCCGCGGGGCCGCCGTAGTCGTGTCCTACCAGGCGAAGGCGGTGGACCCGCGGGACGTCGCCGGCGTCGGCGAAATCCCCGTCGCCGTTGGCATCGCTCGAAAAGGCGATCTCGCTACCGGCGCCGACCGTCCGCCAGTTGCCGCCGTCGTAGAACTGCACCGCGCCGCCGGCGGCGATCCGCATATTCAAGAGATGGCCCGCACCCCGGACGTGAACGTTGCAGGCACGGTTGGCGCCGGTAAACAGGGTTGGATCGGCCACCGCCAGGTAGAATTCCACCATCCAACCGGCACCCAGCGGCGTAAAGGACTGCTCGAGCGTACTGCCCGCCGCCCGAATCCGGGCCGCCTGGGCCGAGCCGGCCACGATGCCGGGATGGAGAACGGCAGCGCCCGCGGAATTCACCCAGCCGGTATCGAAGGGCGTGGATTCGAAACCGCCGTTCACCAGCACGTCGGCCCGGCCGGGCCCGCCAAGGGCCGCGCCAATACCCACCCAGATGAATATCCACGTTGGATAGCGCATCTTGCCTGTCCTTGCCTGGAAAATCAATTCTTCGGATCACGATGCCGCCTGACATTCAGGTACGGCCAGGCGCTACTCGCGCCGCCGCCCGTCGATAGCCGCCCAACATTCAGGGCCACTGCCAGAACATCGCCAAGAGGCCGTAATCGGCCAGGTTCACCTTGGTGTCGTCGTTGACATCGCCGGATAGTCCGGCGGACGAGGCCAGCCAGTTGGCCGCCTGCAGGGCCAGGTCCCGCAGGTCCACCTGCCCGTCGTAATTGGCGTCCGCCACCGGGTGATAGAACTCGATCTCCCAGATCCGGGCGATGTCACCGGGGGTGGCCGTCACCAGCAGCCGGATCCGGTCGCAGCGGACCGCGGCAAAGGTGCGGTCCCAATGGATCTTCGTGTTGCCGACGGTTCGAGTCTGTTCGATGTCCTGCCAGCTCGATCCGTCGTGAACCTGCAATACGAAATCCTCCATGGGACTGGTGATCGCCCCGCTGCCGTTGTTCCAGCCGGTCATGATGCAACAGGCGCTGATCCAGATCGGCTCGGGCCAGGCAAATTCCACCCAGTCGTCCGGATCGTCCGGCGGATCGGCGGCGGCGCTGAGCCAGCGGCCGTTGTTGTCATTGATATCCGCCGCGCCGTCGTTGACGTTCTCCTTGGGATAGGCGCCTTGGTTGTAATAGCCGGAGACGGCCACCTGTCCCGTCAGGGCGGAATTGGGGCCGATCCGCTCCAGCCAGCGCAGCAGGTACGCCTGGATCATCAGATTCTTCAATTCCGACAGATGATGCGTATACACCCCCCGCGACGTGGTGTTGTACCTTCGGCACAGCGAGGCCGCCATGCCGACGATCTCGCCCATCATCCCCCCCGTGCGCATCACGCGGACGGCCCCCAGGGCCTCGTGGGTCACGCTGATGTCCCGGCCGGCCATGAACAGATTGTCGATGTTGCGGGAATACAGACAGCGATAGGGAATCCAATAGGGCTTGGTATAGTTGGTGTAATACGCCTTGGAAATGAATTCATCCCCTTCGAAGCCGTCGTCATAGGCCGGATCGGGCAGGTGCAGATCGATGCTCCAGCTCGCCGGGACGCAGCCGTCCGGGTACTCGACCCAATCGGTCAGATCGGTTTTCGTCAGGATCACATCGCCCAGCAGCCGGCGGGACTCCCGCTTGCCGGAGATGTAGGCGGCCCAATTCAGCCGGTACGTCGGATATAAACCGCGGCCGTTCTTGAGCTCGTCCCACGCCCCGTACATCACCCGGAAGTTCCAGTCGCGGATGTACTCGCTCTTGACGATTGGGTCATGGTCGAAGCCGCTCTCCCAATACCACACCCCCAGCTTCTGGTACGGCGGGTCGTAGGGGAACGGCCTGCCATCCAGGTGGAGCGCCCAGGGGCAGACGGGAAAGTCCGTCGCCTGGCCGGTCTCCAGCACGTTCCAGAGGTTGCAGCGGCCCATGTGGCCGGACATGGTGATATCGTAGTCCGCGCCCGCCAGGAATCCCACGCAGCCGTCGCCGGTGCTGTCGAGAAACCAGCCGCCCGCCACCCGCCGCCGCCGGCCGTCTCGCACGTCCTGGGCGATCACCGCCGCGATCCGGTTGCCGGACATTTCCACTTCATTGACGCGATGATTCAGGAACAGGCTGATGTTGGCCTCCGCCTGGACGATGCCGATCCGCTTGGCGTCCTCGTAGATCTCGGCCGTGTTGGTCGGACCGTAATGGGCATGCTCGGCCGGCTCCAGCTCCCGCACCACGTCGCCGATCCGCGGGAAGGGCTCGTAGTTCGTATTGCCGCCCAGCCAGACCCGCACGTCGGAGCTGTTGTTGCCGCCGAGCACCGGCCGATCCTGCACGAGGGCCACCTTCAATCCCAGCCGCGCCGCCTTCAGGGAGGCGCAGGTTCCGGCCATGCCCCCGCCGACCACCACCAGATCGTACCGGCCGGCATCGACGGGCTCGGCCGGCAGGCCCAGCAGATCCCGCCGCCACAAACCGAGCGCCGGATCCTCGTTGGGCAGATCCAAATTCGCCTCGGTACTCAAAACGATGGCGTCGCAGCGGCCCTCGAAACCGGTCAGGTCGTGCAGCTCAATCAGTACGTTCGGCTCGGCGATAACCACGGGTCCGGCCGCCTGCCAGTGCCAATCGGGCTGCTCGGTGCCGAAGACCACGGGCAGGGCCGCGCCGTTGATCAAGATCTGGAACTCGCCCGGCGTGCCCTCGGCCCGCTTGGCGGCCGGGATGTCCGGGCCCTTCCAGGGCCCCACCCAGTCCCGCGTGCGGGCCCAGACGTAATAGGTGCCCGTCTCCGGCAGGGTAAGATTCACAGCGGCGTTCGCCACCGGAACACCCAGACCGTGTGCCAGCAGATAGGGCGAGCCCATCTGGTCCATGAACTGCTGGTCCAGGACCCAGCCGCCGTAGCCGTCGAAGCCCTCGGCCTCGACGAGGACCGTGGCGGCCGACAGCGGCGAGACCCAAAACACCACGCAACCCAAGACCGCCCCAAGCCAATACGTTTTAGCCGACAATCGTCTCATATAACTGCGTCTCCGTTCACCATTGCCAGTATTCGGCCAGGATGTCGAAATCGAACAGATTCACCTGCTCATTATCGTCCAGGTCCGCATCGAAGCCGTAGCCCGATCCGTCGGTCAGCCAGGCCGCGGTCAGGTGGGCGACGTCGCCGATGCCAACCTGGCCATCCTGGTCGATATCCGCCGGGGGATGATAGAACTCGATCTCCCAGATCCGGCTATGGTCGCCGGGCGTTTGGGTAACCACCACGCGGAACTGGTCCGTGCGGATCGGCTCGAAGAAACCCGCCCAATCCGGTTTTTGGTTGTCGGCCACCTGCCTGACGGTGATCCACTGGTCCTGGTCGTTGCGATACTGAAGCAAAAAGCCCTCGACCTGGGAAATGACGCCGTCGCTCTCCAGGTCGCCGTAATAGCCGCTGACGATGCGGCAGGCCCGCAGGTTCAGCTTGGCGGGCCAGCGAAAGGTGATGGTATCCTCGGGGTCCTCGCTGCCGCTGACCCAGCGGCTGGCGTTGTCGGTCATGTCGATCCAGCCGTCATTGATATACGTTGGCGAGCCGGCGTAGGTGGTCTCGACCGTGACCTGGGCCTGCCGCGCCCGGTTCGGTCCCAGATGATATATCCAGCGGCCCCGGCCGTCCATGAGCACCTTCAGCTCGTTCAGGTAATGCCGATACACGCCGCGGGGCGTCGTATCGTATCTCTTGCAGAGCGAGGCGGCCATGCCGACCACCTCGCCCATCATGCCCGTCGTGCGCTGCACCCGGACGGTTCCCAGGGCGTTGTGGGTCACGCTGATGTTGCGGCCGGCCATGAAAAGGTTGTCGATGTTGCGGGAATACAGACAGCGATAGGGGATCCAGTAGGGCCGGGGATACGCCTCCCAGGTCGTCCAGGCGTTGAACGCCTCGCCCTCGAAACCCGCCAGATACAGCGGATCGGGGAAATGGACGTCCACCGTCCAGGTGGCCGGGACGCAGCCGTCCGGATAGACCACGCTGTGGTCCAGGTCGTGGCGGGTCAGGATCACGTCGCCGAGCAGGCGGCGGGATTCCCGCTTGCCGGAGATATAGGCGTGCCAATTGAGCCGATGAGTGGGATACTTGTTCCGCGTGTTCTTCAGCGCGTCCCACGCCCCGTACATCGCCCGGAAGTTCCAGTCGCGAATGTACTCGCCCTTGGCGATGGGGTCGTGGTCGAAGCCGCTTTCCCAGATCCAGCCCCCCAGGTGGGTTTCGCTCTCGTTGAACGACCCGCCGGCGTGCAGATTGAGGCCGAAGGGGCAGGCGGGAAACGTCGTGGGACTGCCGGTATCCACAATCCACCAGTAATTGGTTCGCCCCATGTGACCGGGCCGGGTCATCTGCCAATCCGCCCCGGCCAGGTAGCCGATACAGCCGTCGCCGGTGCAGTCGGAAAACCAACGGCCGGTGAACCGCACCCGCCGGCCGGTGCGGATATCCTCGGCCACGACCGCCACGATGGAATCGCCCGACGTTTCCACCTCGTTGGCGCGATGATCCAGATACAGGTCGATGTTGGGCTCCGCCTGCACCGTCGCCTGGCGACTCTGGTCGTTATACAGGGCGGCGGGCGAGTGGGCCAAGGTGGCCTCGGAGCCCAATTCCCGGACAATGCTTCCCATATTGGGGAACGGAGCAAAGCCGATCCCCCCCTTGAGGGGGACCCGCACCTCCGAGGAATTGTTGCCCCCCAGGACCGGCCGGTCCTGGACGAGCGCGACCTTGACGCCGAGCCGGGCCGCCGACACCGCGGCGCACATGCCCGCCATGCCGCCGCCGACGACCACCAGATCGTACGGTCCGGCCTCCGTCGGGGCCTCCGGGATCCCCCGCAGCCGGCGGCGCCAGTGCCTCATCTGCGGATGATCGTGCTCGGGCGGCTGAAGGTCGGCGTCCCGGGTAAAGACAATCGCGTCGCAGCGGCCCTCGTAGCCGGTCAGGTCGTGCAGGCCGATGGTGACCTGGGTCTGGGTGATCGAGACCGTGCCGCCGTCCTGCCAGTGCCACTCGGCGTTTTGGTCGCCGAAGACGACGGGCAGGGCCACGCCGTCGATGAGCAACTGAAATATCCCCGGCGTGCCCACCGCCAACTGGGTGACCGGCGTATCCGGCTGCTTCCAGGGGGCCACCCAGTCCCGCGTCCGCAGCCAGATGCGATAGGTCCCGGCCGCCGGGAAGGTCACCGTCGTAGCAGCATCCGCCACGGGGGCGTTGATCCCGTGCGCCAAAAGAAAGGGCGAGCCCATCTGGTCCATGAACTGCTGGTCCAGCACCCAGTCGCCGTAATCGGCGAAGGCCTCCGCCTCCACCAGTACGGTCGTATTGGGATCGGCTTCGGCGATCGGCGTGAAGGTCTCGAAACTCCAGGTGGCGCCCTCGTGCAAACGCTCCGGCTCGCCGTAAGGCTCATAGCAATCGACCGCCCAGTAGTAGCGGCCGGCCGCGGCCAGGTCCTCGGCTGGCGTATAGACCGTCTGGGCGGCATGGTCAAGCACCCGGGGATTGTTGCGGACTTGCGGATCCGTGCCGAAATAGACGTCGTAGCCGGTCGGGCCGTAATTCACCGGGGCGCTCCACTCCAGCGGGGGCCGCAGGACCACATTCACGTCGCCGTCCGCCGGGCAATCGGGGTGGGTAAAGGTCTGCGGCAGTGTCGCCTGGTCCGCCTGGGCCGGGCAGGTGGCAAACCGCCAGACGGCCCCTTCGTGGCGGATGTCCTGGGGATTGGCCGGCTCGTAGGAATCCACCCGCCAGTAGTAGACCGTCTGATAGTCGAGGTACGGCGTCTCGAACTCGGTTAGATCCGCCTTCTCCAGCACTTTGGGATTGCTGGCGACATCCGGATCGCTGCCGAAATACACGTCATAGCCGCTCGGGCTGTAGTCCAGCGGCGGACTCCATTGCAGAAGCGGGTGCGGGCTGACGTTCTCGGCCTGCTGGGCGGGGGCGATATTGCCGGCAATCGCCGACACCCCGGTCACGTCCCCATAGGCAGTGCTCAGGAACACCGCATCAACCCGGCCCTGGCTCGAGCCGTAGGCGCCGATGCCGATCCGGTCCAGCGACGGCCCGCAGAAATCCTGGTCGTCGATCAACACGTCGGGCTCGCCCAGGCTGGTGCAGTCCGGATTCACCCAGACGCTAAGGATATCATGGTCGCCGTCGGCGTCGATCTGGAGCCGGCCGAGGATCAGGACCGTCTGGTCATAGCCGACCCCGGCGACAGGCAAATCGGCCGCCCCGTCGGTATAGAGTTCCACCCCCCCGCCGCCGTCGCCGCGGATCAGGACCCGCCCGTTGTTAATGCTGTAGGCGTCGGCATCCAGGGCCACGCCGGCACGGCCGCTGTCGCCGCCGATCCGGGCCAGGCAGGAAAACCAGACCGTCCCGGTAAACGCCTCGGCGAAACCCCGCGTCGAGTAGCGGGGATCGCTGTAATCGCCCTGGACCTTCTGGGCGGTGCCGCCGATTGTATGACCGACGGCGGCATAATTCGTCCCGGCCGGGGCCGTCAGGTTGCCGCTAATCACGTCGATGGTCCCGGTATCGCCCCAGTCGTCCCCGGCGGCAAAGCCGATCCCGCCGAACTGGTAGCGCAACACGCCGGGGGCCAGATCATCGAAATCCGCCTTGACCACGGCGGCCTCGAGGTCCCGGGCCGCGGAAAAAAATACAAACAACCAGCAGATGACTATTCCGCAACTTCGCATGCGTATCTCGATTCCTCTGATTTGCCTGGAGGCCATTTTATTCTCTCGGCAAAAGGCGACCCCAGCCGCGACCTCGCCGGTGTGGTCGCTGGGAAACAGCCTCCAATGCGGCACGAGGCTCGGACACTTCCGCAGGTCGAGCCTCATGCCTGAATTCGGCGTGCCTGTCCAGGGGCATCAATCCGGCCCAGGCATCTGGTCCCAACGGACCGTTCGTCCTGGCCCCAGGCCAGCATCCCCAAACAATCACCGTAACTCTTCCCCGCGGCCCCTTTGGCGAACCAGCCGTCTAGGGGCAGGCCTCCTGGGGCTCCAGGCCGCAGTCCAGCCACTGGGCCGCCAGTACGGCCAGGTCCCGCAGGTCGATCCGGCAGTCGGGATAGAGATCCGCCTGGTCCAGGGCCTCAAGGCAGACGGACTCGCTCGTGACGGCATGCCATTCATCCAGGACCTGCTGCTCGCTGAGGGAATAATTATACACCTTCATATCGTCAATCGCGCCGTTAAAGAACCAGCGCGGGTGACGGGCGTTGGCCCCGGCCAGCGCCGCCCCGATGACAAACTGCGCCTCCGGGATATTGACCAGGCTCTCGACGGTGGATGATGTCGTCCAGAAGCCGGTGCCGGTCTGGTTGGGCTGGACGGTATAGAACGTGGAACCCCCGGCGTTGACGGCCACGGCGACGAGCTCCCACTCGCCGTCGTCTTCCAGCGTCATCGCCGGTCCGTCGCCGGCGCTGGGAGACAGGTATCGCAGGGTGCCGCCGGCCAGCTCGGTGCGGATCTGCCAGGCGGTCTCGGTCGCCCAGTCGTCGTTGCGCTTGGCCACCAGCCCCTGGTAGGTATCGGTCAGTCCCTTCCAGTTGACCCAGCAGGTGATGCTCAACTGGCCGGAATACTGCGCCGGCGAGAGGGGATGGTCCCGGTCGCCCACGAAGACGCAGTCGTTCGGCTCGATGGCCAGCGCCTGGGAACCGACCAGGCCCGCCACGTAGGTCGGCAGCCCCAGATTCGGATCCGGCAGGTCGTTATTCTTGAAGACGCCGTTCCAGCCGTTGCCGCTGCCGTCGAGCAGATCGCCGTCCATCGTCCAATGGGCCACCAACCGCCGGACCGCCAGGTTGGCGCTACCGCTGTCGCTGCTGGCATTGACGCTGCCGGCGATGTTCACGCGGCAGAAGTAGGCCCCCTCGTCGCCGCCGGCGGCATCGGTGATCCACAAATGATTCGTGGCGGTGCCGGCGTACTTGGCCCCGTCGCTCAAGGCCTCCTCGACGCCGTCCGCCCGGCGGTACCAGCGATACTCCAGGTTGCTCTGGTCGCCGGTCTCCGGATTGGTCGCCGCGACGGCGAAGTTCGGATCGGCCCCCGGATCGACCAGGGCGCCCACGGGATCCAGATTGATCAGCGGCTGCGGCGGCGCCATGGTGAAGTGCCACACGGCGCCCCGGCGGGTGTCGGCCGAATCGTAGGCCGAGCCCTGGATCGCCTGATCGACGCGCCACCAGTAGCTCCCGCCCAACTGCAACTCGTCGCCGCCGGCGGGATTCCAGGCGGCGTTATCGCCGCTGCGGGCAATGGTCGCCGTCGGCGCCGACGGCAGGTTCGGGTCCGTCGGGCTGCCGCTGCTGAGATACACGTAGTGCGCCGTGACGTTGGGATCCACCTGGCCCGGATCGTCGGGATTCAGCGAGACATTCCAGGTCAACTGCCGGTTGTCAAACTCGTTGGTGACGTCCGACTCGCCGTGGTAGGGCGAGGGATCGTACGCGCCCGAGAAGCCGGTCACCTCCCAGCGGCCGTTCGCGGCGTCGCTGAGCACCAGCATGTCCAGCGAACCGGCGGGGCTGCTGCCCGAGTAATAGGTCATGACGCCCACGCTGTGGATGTTCATGCCGAAGTTGGCATCGGCGACGTCCGCCAGGGGCGCGCCCAGGCTGGTCAGGACCGGATCCACCCAGACGCGGACCCGCTCGTTGCCGCCGGCATCGTCGATATCGATCCGGCCGACCACCAGCGAGGTCCGTCCCGCGGCGAACACGTTGTCCACGGTGACGTCCGTGCCGCCCACGCCGCTCAAGAGGAGCTTGAATTGATGGCCGGCCGAGGTGATGCGCGGATCCACGGGGTTATAGGAGGTCACGGCGTTGTTCAGGGTGATCCCGCCGCGGGAGCCGCTGGACTCGTTGCGGACCAGGAAGGAGAACCACACCGTGCCGACCAGGTTCGGGTCCCCCACCGCCCGGACGTCCTGGCGGGCGTTGGTGCCCGTGCCCCGCACCACCTTGTCGATGCCGGTCTGCGTCAGGCCGTAGCCCGATCCCGCCGGCAGCTCCAGCTCGTCGGCGTACACCAGGATCGAGTTCGTGCCGCCCTGGGCGCCGCTCTCGTCCTGGGACCAGGCCCCCGGCGTACGCCAGCCGATCCCGCCGGCCTTGTAGCGCAGAAGGTCGTTGGCGGGCTTGTCGTTGAAGTCGTCCCGCACGAACAAGGCCCGGGCCGTCGGCGCCGACGCCAGCAGGAACAGTCCCGAGAATGCCAAGATCAAGAATCTCGTTTTCATGATCTTCATGATATCTTCCTTTCCTCTATCTACTCCCCTCGGCGGGGATGCAGGAGATTCGGTTTGCATGCTCCCAGGAAATTCATCCTCAGGGTTGGGACATTCCGGAATCCAGCCAGTGATCCAGCAACGCCTTGACGTCCGAGAGCGTCACCGCACAGTCGCCGTCGATATCGGCCGCCGGCCGGTCGACGCACTGCCCCTGGCCGGTCACGTCATAGTAGAGCCGGGCCACCTCCGCCGCCGACAGGTCGTAGTTGTAGATGCGGATGTCGGACAGGGCGCCGTGGAAGAGCATGGTCGAGTCGCTCTTGCCGCAGCCGATATTGATCGGGCTGGCGGCGCCGGGGGCGTAGGTCGGCCAGCCGCCGCCGGTCTGCTCCAGGGTGCCGTTGAGGTAAAGCCGGCAGGGTCCCTCCTCGACCAGCACGAAGACGTAGTGCTGGAAGGTGGTCCGATCGCCGTCATCGACCAGCGGCTCGTCGGCAAAGGTGCCCGAGCCGTTGTAGTTGTTGAACACGCAGTTCGAGCTGTCGGGAAAGGCCCCGTCGTTGCCCAGGTTCCAGGCGGCCGTATTCCAGTCGATATCGCGCTTGGCGATCGGGCGCTGGTGAACGCCCGTGCCCGACGGGCCGTACCAATCGACCCAGAGGCTCAAGGTCATCCGCCGGTTCGAGGCCAGGGCGGACCAGGTGCCGCCGTTGGCGCTTCCCGCGGCGCTGACGCCGTCGATCGCCACGGCGCCATCCGGATCGCCGTCGGGGCCCGCCACGAAGGTCGGCGTGCCGGTCACGACGGCGTCGTGTCCCGCGGCGCTCTGATCGAGATACCGGCCGCCGGCGAAGTCGTCGGCGTCCAGGGTCCAACGGGCCAGCATCTTCTTGAGCGCCAGGGTCGCCGGCTGGGAATTCGTGGATCCGCCGGCGTTGGTCGCCCGACAGTAATAGCCGCCCTCGTCGGCCTCGTCGGCCGCCAGGACGATCAGGCGGTTCGTCTGAACACCGGCGTAGTTCGGATCGCCCGCGCCGAGCAGCCGGTCGGATGCCCCGTCCCCGGTGCGGTACCACTGGTAGGCGGTAATCGGATTGATCCCGCCCGTGGCGATCAACTCGAAGACGGCGTCCTCGCCGGCAAAGACCAGCGCGTTGTTGGGATCGGAGAGAACCTGCGGCAGACTCTTGAGCGTTTCAAACGTAAACGTTTCGCTGGCCACCACGAAGGCGTTGGGGTCGTCCGGCGATTCCTCCATCAGCACCGTGCCCGGCTTGGCCCGCAACTCATCCACCCGGAAGCGGTAGGCACCGTCCAGGGGCAGATCAACCAGGAAGCTTTCCTGTTCGGGCTCCAGCGACGCCAGCAACACCAGGTTCGGATCCGTCGGGCCGTTGTAAAAGTCCGCGTACAGCAGGTGCTTGAGCACCGCGGAATCATCCTGGATCGGATTTAGCGGGTCCCGCGCCGTCTTCCAGGTCAGCGTCACCTGGGTCTGGTCGCCGCTGGGGATCTGGCTGACCGCCAGGTCGTAGGCCGGCGAGACCCCCGTCACATCCATGTAGGCCCAGGCGTTGTCGCTCAGGGTCAGCATGTCGATGGTGGCGCCGGGCGAGCTGCCGGAGTAATAGTCCATCACGCCCACCAGGTCGATCCGGTCGCCGAAATCACCGCTGGCGTTATCCACCAGCGGCTCGGCCAGGGCGGCCACGTCCGGATCGATCCAGACGCGAAGCCGTTCGTTGCCGGCGGCGGCGTTGAAATCGACGCGGCCGAGGACGAGAGCCGTACGGCCCGTCACAAAGATGTTGTCGAGCACGCTGTCCTGGCCGCCATTCTGGGTGACCAGCACCTTGAGCTGGTGGCCCGAGGTGGTGATCCGGGGATCGCTGGGGGTGTAATCGCCCACGCCCTGGGGATCGTTGAAGTAGATCCCGCCGCGGGAGCCGTCGGAGTCGTTGCGCACCAAGAAGGAGAACCAGACACTGCCCTCCAACGGCGCGGCCAGGGCCACCTGGCGGCTGTCCCCGCGAATGGAGCTGCTGGTGCCCTGGATGCTCTGGGGCGTACCGGACTGGACCAGGGCAAAATGGGTTTCGGCCGGTGCGGTCAGGTCGCCCGTGGAAATATCGATGGTGCCGGTGCCGCCGCTGACGCTGCCGGCCCAGACATTCTCCCAGCCGCCGCCGCCGCCCTGTCCGCGGAGGTCGCCGGCGGCCTTGTCGTTAAAATTATCATAGACCACCTGGGCCTGGCCCGCCGAAACCCAGCACAGCAGGCAGCCCAAAGCGGCCATCCTCAACCATACTGCCTGTTTCCTGTTCATATGCTACACTCCTTCCTCTAAGACCTGCTTGAAGCCCTTTCCCGGCCGGCCGCACCGGCGTCATCGCTGCCGACAACGTTTGGACCGGGATCAGGAAACGGCCTCTACCTGAATGCAATCCGTCGGACCTTTCGGCCGTGCCGACAGGCCGACGGCGGATGAGATGCGACCCCATTTTTCCCACTCGCTTTTCTCCCCATTTACACTCTAACAAAACTCCCGGCCGCTGGGCAAAACCACCCTCGTTTGGTTTAGCGCATCGGTTTTGTTAGACGCCCTTAATAGAATTCGAGTCCCCATTATTTATTTATCGGACGTTCGCTCTTTGAAGAGGTCGGACAACCATATATTCTCGGCCAATGGGAAGCCACCTACAACCCCAATTTGCGAATATATTTCCCCATTTTACGAACAAACTATCCCTACCTGCTCGTTGGTGATCATGGATATTGAACGATACATCTCATTGATATGTATTAACTTAGGCATGACCAACACATCTGCGGTCTTATTGACGACTCGATGGATAAAAAGACTTGTAGACAGCCACCCGAGCGGTTCCTGCCGCCGGGAACTGATGGTATCGCTGATGCTTTTACCCCACCCGGTCAGATGATGATCTGGGCAATTGACCTCATTTCGGCTCGACGCTACCGGCACACTTGCGGACGGACGCCCTTCGCAGGAACAGAGCGATCCCGGCGGCGATACCCAACAGCGCCAGGGCGAAGACGCCCGTAATCAGCCGGGACTCCCGGCCCAGCAGGGCCAGGATCAGCATCAGGACGCCGCAGGCCCCGACACTCAGGGCCACAATGACCGCCGGGAGGCGATTCGACGGCCGCGGGGGTACGTCCATCCGCCGTTGGGCCAAGGCGGCCACCCGGCGAAATCCCTTACTTTCGCCGCGCAACCGGGTCTGGATCAGGGCAAGGATCACAATGGGCAGCATGACACCGATGGCCGTATCGACCGAGCGGGCATGACTCGAGATCCAATCGCCCAGCGGCGCCAGAAACACCACATCGCGGAAAAATCCCCTTTCGCCGAATCCGAATTTTGCCGCCAGACCCAGGGCGAAGCTGATTAGAGCCGTCGGCCAGATACAGCCTTGGGTGATCCGGCGGCTGAACAATCCCCACACCGGCGGCAGCAGCAGCGGGGTCACCATCAGGGCGGTGACGCTCAGGATGACCTCCTTGGCGCCGCCCAGGGCCGGTACGGCCAGGGCCAGCCCGATCAACACGGCGCCCAGAAGGAGGGTAAAGATCCGTCCGGCCGCCACCAGCTGGGTTTCCGAGGCGTCGGGCCGAAACAGGCGGCGATAGAAATCGCTGGTCAGAACGCCGGCGAAGACATTCAACTGGGAGCTGACCATGCTGGCGGTGGCGGAAAACATGGCCGCCAGCATGAGGCCCAGCATCCCGGCGGGCAGCACCTGGCCGCAGGCCAGGATATAGGCCTCCTCCGGGTTGGCCCCGGGATGCATGCCCCGATAGAGCAGCGGCGGCAGCAGCCAGAGGAACGGCGAGACCAGGTACAACGCCCCGAAGAGATAGCAGGACTTGCGGGCGTCGGCGGCCCCGGGCACGCAGAGGTACCGCTGGACAAAGGCCCATTCGGCCCCCAGCATGAAAAAATGGATCAGGCACCAGCCCAGCAGGAAGAACCAGGTGATGTCGTTGTTCGCGGGGTGAAAGAAGCCCGGCGGGACGGATTGAATCCACGCGCCCACGTCGCCGATCCGCAGGAAGCACAAGGGCACCACGAACAGGACGGCCAGGTTCAGCACGATGAACTGCAGCGTATCGGTCATGAGCACCGCCCAGAGCCCGCCGGCCATGGTATAGATGACAACGATGGCGCCGAACAAGAGGATGGCCCAGCGGATCGATACATTCCCCGTGGCCGGATCGGCCAGCGGATTGCCGGCCGACAGCGGCATCAGGGCGGTCAGCAGCACCGCCAGGGAATACAACGCCACGGCCACGCCCAGCAGACGATAGATCATCATCACGGCGGCGTAAAACCGGATGGCGGCCCGGCCGAACCGCAGCTCGATATATTCGGCGGGCGTGGCGATCCCCATCCGGCGCCAGCGGGCGGCGAGAAAATACCCCACCAGCAAGGCGGCGACGCCGTAGCACAGGTTGATGCTGATGGCGACGAGGCCCTGCTCATAGGCGATGCCGCCCCAGACGACGAAGGTGCCGGCGGAAAACATGGTCATAAAGCCGCTCAGGCCCGAGAGCCACCAGGGGGACCGCCGACCCGCGGCGAACATGTCGGCGGCGCTGCGGTTGGAGCGGGTGAAATAGAGCCCCACGGCGAAGATGCCCGCCAGGTAAATGGCAAAGACGAGGTAATCCTTCGTTCCCAGCGCCCGGCGGCCGTCGGGCCGGAGCGTGACGGCCTGGCCCCAGAGGCCGTAGCCGTAGGAGATCGTCAGGGACGCGCCCGGCGGTACGCCGATCCAATTCGGCTCGGCCGTGTCGCTGCGAGTAAGGTACACCAGACCGGCCGAGACACATGGCTGGCCAGGAACGGGGAACAAGTTCAAATTCACCGGCGGATCCGATCCGCTGGCGACCTGGACCTGAACGGGCACGGCCTTCCGGAATCCGCCGCTCATACTGTCCGCCGCGCTTAGCCGAACACGCAGGGGCCGGTCATAGCGAATCGTATCTACCGTGCTTCCGGAAACGGCGTCGACAACCTCCAGGCGGATTCCGGCCCGGCAGGCATAGGCCAAGCCGACGTTGAAGGCGGCGTTGAAGGCGGTCCAGCCCTCCGCGTGGCGAAATTCGCCGGCGGGATTAAACGGGTATTGTTCGCCGGCGGCGGTCGAATTCAGAGAGCCCCTAACCCTTTCCAACCGGGCGCAGAGATCCTCGGGATACTGCAAGGGCCAGCCGCGCTCGACGCCGGCGAAATCCCGCGGCCCGCGGCAGGAGCTGTGGGCATTGACCGGATTGCGCCCGAACAGATTGTCGAAATGGGCCGCGGCCATCTGCTCCAGTCGTCGGACCGAGCCGGCATCGTCGAGCACGCCGGCCGCCGCCCAGCACGGCGCCGGGAAGCCCGCCACGTTTCCCGGTTCGTTCCAGCCGCCGCCGCCGGGGCTGGCCGGATCATGGCGAGGCAACGTCCAATGCTGGACGTCATAGGTGCGAAAATCCCACCGGTTGTCGGCGCGCTCGATCATGATCCGGGCCCACTGTTGGATTTTCTCGGTCAGACCCGGCGGCGCCCGGTCCGGGTACCCCATCCGAAAGGCCGCCAGGCCGGTGATCAGCTTGTGCTCGCTCATCCGCTGGCCCTTGGTCGTCCGCGGATCGGCCAGGTCCAGATCGCGGATGACCCACTCCGTCTGGCGGTAGGCCGCCTGGAAAAAGCGCTCGGCGTCGGGCAGGTTCTCCCGCCGGGCGACCTCGTACATCAGCAGATTGGGCAGAATCGAGTGGCCGGGACAGTGCCGGCCCTTGAAACCGCCGATCGTCGTGATCACCTCGAACAGGCCGGCCTCCCGCCAATGCGTCCGGGCGAATTCCCGCGCCTGTTGATAAAAGCGCTCGCTGAAGTACCGCCGGTAGGCCGGATAGCCGTACAGGAAGAAGGCGAACTGCTCGACCGTCTGACCGTGAATCTTGTTGCCCGCCGGATCGCGGGAGGGATCCTCGCTCTCTGGATCCAGCAAAGTCCAGCCGATGCCCCAGTGGATCAGTTGCACGATATCGGGCACCCGCCGGCCGACGGGCGGATCGAGGCGGCGATAGTAGTCGCGGGCGGTCCGCAGGGCGTCCTGATCGTTGGCCGCCTGGACCAGGGCAAAATCATCGGCGAGCACCCGCCGGCGATCCTTCAGATAGTCAATCTGGACGTCCATCTGCTCAAAGAACGCCGGGTGGGCCAGGTAGAGCATGACCAGGCTGGGCACCTCGAAGGAATAATAGGTGCCGTCGCGCCAGGGGCAGCCGCCGTAGGCCGATCGGTGCGTGCCGACCACGCTGCGGCAATCCACCATGAAACGCAGGGCCGGCTCCAGGCACACCCGTTCCCGCCAATAGGGCCCGACGGCGAAGGGAACCGACCGGCCGGGATGGCGGCCCTCGCCGCTGACGGTAATGACGTATTCGCGATCGAACCGCTCCGGGCGAAACGCGGAAAAATCACCCAGCCCCCTTTCGACCGTGCCGGCATACACATGCCGGCCGGTGGCCGCGTCGGCGATGACAAACGCGGCGCGCTGCCTGACCAGCGGGCTGGTGAAGCGCTTGGGCCCGTCGAGAGCATACCCGCTCTGATTGACCATTACGTAATGGCGGCGGTAATCGACCTCGAGGGTATAAAAAAATTCCGCCGGCGGATCGGGATACCCCCCCGGCGACGCGCCGAACGCCTTCAATTCCACCAGGCGGACGAACGAGGGATCCTCGGACAGAAAGCGGATCGCATCGGTGACGATCGGTTCGGCCAATACAAACTGCCGGGCGGTGCGGGTATTGCCGCGAACCGCGGTGCCGGCGATATCGATCCAGTCGTCGCCCCGGCGGTACTGGCAGACGAAATCGGATACCGCATCGGCCCAGACCCCCCGCGCCTGCCATCCGAATAAAAGCTGCAGGCAGCCGATCGTCTGGGCCTGATCCCACTCCAACGCCAGCCAGTGGGGACGGGGCTGACGGTCGCTGACCCAGCGGGAGGCGTTGCCGATCCGGCCATCCACCGCGCGGGCGGGCAGATTGTCCCTCAGGACGGAACTGGCCCGCACCCGCGCGCGGGGTGCCAGGTTGACCGCGTTCGGGTCCGCCCGGCAACAGGCCGCCTGGCCCGACAGCCAGACCAGCCCGCCCAGCAATACGACCCATTTGTTCATGCGATGGCGTCCTGTCGCCGGCGTCACCGGGAACATGTCCGACCGCCGGAACCCATCGGAGGTCATTCGTAGCAGCGGATTTCGAACAAGGCCGCGGGAATATTCGCATCCGGCCTGTGCAGTTCCAGGCTCAACACGTCCGTACTGACCGGCGGATCCAGTCTGACAATATTGCGGGTTTGATGATTGTCCCGGCAGGCGCAGATGACCCGACCCAGGGCGTCGCGGATTTTGTATGTCCGAACGCAGTAGGGAATCACGCGGAAGGGGTGGCCCAGCAACACGGATTCCAGCGGATGATCGAAATCCGTGTCGAAGCGCAGCTCGATGAGCCGCAGGGTCTTGGGCCTCTTCCAGGTCAGCGTCAACGTCGGCGCACTTTCCTCCAGCGCCGCCACCCAGGCATTCACGCCATACAGGGGGCGCTGGACGCCGTTGCGGACGTTTTCCGGGCCGAATCCTTCCAGCGGCGGCTCGATTCTCAGGGCGAAGTTTCTGCCTTCCGGCCAGCGCTGGGGGATCCAGAACTCCATGGTATCCACGCCGATGTCGCGCCGGGGCTTTTGCACCCGATTGGCACTGACGCCGCGATGGGCCTGGGCGGTCAAGGCCAGGATCCCCGTGACCCGCTGATTCGAGCAGCGGACGGACACGGCGGGATTCTCCCTCAGGCAGACGAAGACGTATTGCGCCTCGTCGAGCGAGAGACCGAAATCCAGACAGACCGCCTGGGTCGGTACATTCGAGGCAAACGACGCCCGATCCGGCAGGATATCCATGCTGCCGTTTTGGTGAGTATAGAGGTGGTATTGCTCCTCGGCAGAGGCGCCCCGCTTGCGGGAAACGACTCCCGATTTGCCGCCGACAGGGTCCAGGGGAACCGTAAGGATTTTGAGTGTCTGATCGGGTGTGAAATTGCCTTTTTTATCACTGACGCGCAGTTCACAGACCAGCCGGGTGGGCCTGCTGACCGCCAGTTCCAGCGTCAGCTTGGGTAGCGCCCCCCTTCCCGCCGGCAGCAGCATCGCCCAGGAATCCGTCAACGGCTGCCAGGGTCCGTCCGCCGCCAGCCGCGCCAGGCGATAGGTGCTGGAGGCGGTGATCCGCGCCTCGCCGGCGGCATCCTCGGGATCCTGCAGACGGATCTGCGGGATATACTGGCCGCGCTTGATTAGTTCCTGCTGGAGGAGCCCGACCCGGTCCCGATCGCTTAGGTCCCGGGCCAGCAGGCGGTCCCGCACGCACAGCGCCGCCGCCATCCCCACCGCCTGGGCGCTGTGGGCGCAGGTCATCATCACCCGCAGCGAGCCGCAGGCCACGTGAGAGGCGCTGATCAACCGGCCGGCCAGGAACAGATTGCGGATATCCCTGCTGTACAAACAGCGGTAGGGGATCGGATAGATCCCCTTGGAGTGCCACTGGTCACAGCCGGGCTTGTTGCTGTAAATGCCGTCGGCGGGATGCAGGTCGATCGCCCAGCCGCCGTAGGACACCGCGTCATAGTGCGGACGCTGCTCGACGATGTCCTGCTGGACCAGCAGGAGGTCCCCCTCGAAGCGCCGGCTTTCCCGCTTGCCGGGGATCATGCCCACCCATTCCAGCGTCAGCGTCTCGGCGCCGGGGAATTTCCCGGAGTTCTTGATGTAGTTCCAAACGCCGTAGACGATCCGCCAGAGCTCCCACTTGATTTCCTCGCTGTCGTGGATGGTGTCGAGGCGCCCGCCGTATTCGATCCACCACAACTGGCAGCCGTGATCCTTCGAGGTGAAATGGCGGTAGCGGGGTATCTTGCCGATGTCCTTGAGGGCAAAGTCCGGCGGGGCGAAGCGGACGGGCCGGCCGACGTCCTTGGAGTAGAAAAACAGCGAGTGGCCCAGCAGGGAGCCGTACTCCACCGAGGGGGCGAACTTCTCGCCGAACTCCCGGGGCGATTCGGCGCCCATGCGAAAGGACGCGCCCGCCAGATAGCCCACGATCCCGTCGCCCGAGGCGTCGCAGAACAGCGGCGCCGTGATCGTGTACAGGGTGGAGTTCTGGCTGCAGAACCCGCGGACCGAGCGGATGCTGTGGGGATCGTGCTTTTCCAGGGCGAATACGGCGGTATTTAAGAGCAGCCGGATGTTCGCCTCGCGGACGACGGCATCGAGCACCAC
>JAFGFX010000326.1 GCA_016930855.1 Sedimentisphaerales bacterium
TCATCGGAAAAAGTTGATGGTAAGATCATGTCGATAAATCATATGTGCTCTGTTGGCAGAGTTTTATGTTATTTCAGACACCTGATGCATTGTTTTCGCCGTAGTCCGCTTTCGCCGCCCTCGCCAGATAGCCCGACAGGGCGGTGGGGCGGCGAAAGAAAGGCGAAGGCGAAAACCTTTCGCCGGATTCGCGGAGCCGTTACTTACCAACTTTTTCCGAGTTGATCCAAATTTCAATTATGCTATCTACACCTTTCCTCCAGCCAATGGGCGGCCATGACGGACAGGTCGGCCAGGTCGACGGCGCCGCTGCCGTCCAGATCCATGGCGTCCGACCAGGCGGGGTTCGCAGGGGTCGCCAGCCAGTGCCGCAGGAAAAGCTCCAGATCGGGGGCGGCCACCTGGCGGCTGGCGTCGAGATCCGCGCCGCCGCATCGCCTTTGCGTCCAGAGGATGGAGACCGGCAGGCGAAGATCGCAGGTAGTTTCGTTGTAGAGGGCTCCAGCCTGAATGGGGCCTTCGGCGCCATGGGGGATCCGGGCCAGGCGGGGGTGGTAGAACGGCTCGGCACTGGTCGAAATCGTGCCCAGGATGTACGACATGCTAAAGCCCGCCACCCACAGATCGCCGCTGGCCGGGTCCTCGGTAATGCCCAAGACGTGGCCCATGCCGTCGATCCGGATCTTGCGTATCTGGTCCGAGCACAACTCTGACAGCTCTTCCCGCGGCAGGACGCAAACGAAGACGGAATTCGCGTTCGGCTCATTCAAGGAGGAGGCCAGGTAGACGGCCGAGTCGTCGTGCTGACTAACACACAGGGCCGTCGGGGCCGGGATGCCGATATCGGGATGGGACAGGCAGCAGCGGCTCCGGAGAGTTCCGGCGTTGTCATAGACCCAGAGAATATCGCTTTCGTTCAAATGGTAATTGTTCAGGATAAAGACGTTGCCCTGGTAATCGACCTCGATCTCACGGAGCTGGTTGGGATCCTGGTTGTCATTGCAAAGCGGGGATTCGCCGTAGAGGCGATCCACGACGTAGGTCATGTGCTCATTGGGGTCCAGTGTCAGCTTGGCGGCGGCCAGGTAGGGACTTTTGCCTTCGGGTTCCACCACGACGGGAAGGATATATAGACAGCCGTTCGGATCAAAGGCGGCATCCAAAAAGGGCCGGCCCCACCAGTCATCAACTTGCCCGTGCAGACCCAGATGCACCGAGGCGCCGCGGATTCCATACCAGGGATCGGCCTTTCGACAGGTGCGGGTATCCGGTTCAACCACCACCTTTTCATCCGATAGGCGCACCAGACCTTTTTCCAAATTGATCTGATAAAAGGTTGACCCGGCATAATCGCGGATGAGCCGGCCGTTGGCCCGCTCCCGGGTCAAATGATCCGGCTCGCCCAGGAACCGTCCGCGGGCGTCGAAGCTGTACAACCGGTCGCTGGCGTAGTCATTCCTCGGACCGATGTCGCAAAAACGTTTTCCGGCGATGAGCAGGTCCCCCCTCATCTTGTCAATCCCCGCGGCGGGAGGGAATTCCGTCAAAAAAGAATTCCCTCGCGGCAGGGATCCAGAGGATTTCGTATTGGGGATAAGGGGTACCTGGAAGTTGCAAAAACTCCCCAATTCGTGCTCTTTGGCCAGATAGGTCAGCCAATCCCAGACCAGCAGATCATTGCCGTTGATATATCCATCTTGACAAAATAGGGAATCCAGGCAGCCCATCGTTTGATTCAATTTATTATTGTTGCTGCTTAATTGTCCACATTCGTTGGTGACGGTAAGGTAATCCTTGATCGTGACCTCATCTTCCCCCGTGACATCCATGCAGTAGTCGGGGCAAGACACGTAAGGATCCCAATTATTAATTACGAGACAGGTACCCGCCGGCCCAATGAGTTCGAATTCCATTCTCGTGCCGCGGATAAAGCGGAGATCGCCGACGGAAACCACCTTTTCAAAGACGCCGAAGCGACCGCTGCCCACCGAACCCGGCCGCCCCGGCGGCGGCGCCGGCAAACGCGCCACTTGTCGGTAATGTCCCGGCCGCTTCGGATCATCCTGATTTAATAGTTCAGGCACATCGGACAGATATATCACCAATTCGGCGCCGGGATCCGCATCTTCAAACAGGTACTCAAACCGAATCAGGATCTCCGGTTCGCTGGTTTGAGCGAATACCCCCTTGGCCCGGGCGTGGAACAACTGTTGGTGAGTGGGTGATTGGGGATCGCTGTCGATATAGTTGCACATCCGCATCATGCCGTGGGTATCGGGCGGTTCGCCCACCACGCGCCGGACGTGAATCCGGTCATATTGCGAATCTGCCGGATTCGCGAAATTATTGTGCCGGACCCGAATGATGAATTCCTCCGGATCGTCCAGGGCGATCGTGATCAGGGAAAAGCCCAGCAGCGGCTGATTCCTAAAACGATTCGGATCGCCTTGGAGGCCCTGGTAATACATCCGGTTGAATCCGAGGTTGCACAGGGAGCCCGGCTCGAGGACCAGATGTTTCACATACATCACTTCATAGTCCCCGCCGCTGTCGAATGGTGGATGGTAGTCGAAGCGATTGGTGAGATTGACCTTCGCCCCGGCGACCAGCCTGAGTTCCTCGATCGTCCAGGTGTTGGGATCAAACGGCGGCACCGCCTCCAGGGGCAGCGCGTTCGGCTCGCAGGGCGGCTGGCCACAGTAGTAATCCACGCCCCGCAGCTCCAGCAATCCTCCCCGCGCCTGGCCGATCCCTTCCCGGATCGTGATGTAGATGAGGTTGTCCACAAGCGCTCCGCCGAAGACCTCGGGGTCCAGGTCGATATACCGGTCTCCCTCGGCGTGGATCGTATTGCCGACGAACGTGGCGTCATGATCCACGAAATATTGACCGTAGGGAGAGATCATCCGGGTGTGTATCTCGTTGAAGGTAATGGCGGCATTGTTCTCGAAACGAAAGCGGTTGGTATGGATGACTGTATGGCTGATCGTGGCGTTGTCCTTGACCTGCAAAAACCCGTTGCACTCCAGCGTGCCGCCATTCAGGTTCACATGGGCATCACCGTCGATGATGAGTGCCGCCTCGAGGGGCACCTGGGTCGTGCCCGGCCCGATCAGCCGGCAGAAGATCTGGGTGTCTTCCCAGGCCAGGGTCACATCGGGCTGGATCTGTATGGTCCCGTCCCCGTAGAGGATCACGTTGCTTGCCACCCAGTCATTGGCGGCGAGTTGAAGGCTTTCGACGATTTGGGCGCCACCTCCTGCCATATTTATGCCATCGGGGCTGTTATCCTTGATAATGCATTCGGCAAAGAGGGGGATGGCGAGCTGGCCATAAAAGCCGCCGCCGGCGAGAGAGGCAACGTTGCCGTGCAGAATGCAGTTGCGAAATTGCGGGTGGGCGTTGATACAACGGATCGCGCCGCCGGTGTCCGCCTGGCCGTTGATGATGCTAAAGCCGATCACGGCGGCGGCGCGGGTCTCGCCGCTGTGAAAATCGAATCCCCGCCCCTCGCCGTCACAATCGATTATGGTAAGGTTGGGATCATCCGCGCCGCGGAGGATAAGCCGCTTTCCCTGGAAATCCAGGTCGATGTTCCCCGCGCCCGCATAGGTGCCCGGCAGCACCCAAACGGTGTCGCCGGGTCCGGCGGCGTCGATTCCATCCTGAATCCTCCAGAAGGGATGTTCCCAGGAACCATCCGCCAGGGGGTCGCCGACGTTTTGCCCATCGACATAAATCGGCGAGGCGTTGGGATCGCTGCCGAAGAGCTCGTACTCGTCGCGGTTGACGATCGTGTCGTCATCCGGGTCCCCGTTGGGATCAGCGATGGTCGGGCTCTCGAAATACCGCTGTTCCCACCAGTCGGGAAGGCAATCGTGATCCGCATCCACAAATTCGTCGGACCCGATCTCAAAGCCGCCGCCGGTAGGCTGGCTGTCGCCGTCCCGATCGTAGCCCCAGGCGGGGATCGTCATACCGGCGTCGATACAGGGAGATTCCGACCACAAATGCCCATCCGGGGTCAAGAGTGGATCCAGGTCGAGATTGCCCGCCTGCCAGTCGAGCGTGCAGTCGGTGGCCACATGCGCCAAGGTGGCGCCACCGGCAACATCACAATTCATGACGGTCAATTCTGCGGGGGCGATGGCAGGGCGCAGCGAGAGCTGTGCTCCCGCCGTGCCTGCGGTGTTGTCCCATAACAGGCAATTGGATAGCGCGGGATGACCCCCGGCACAAGCGATTCCCCCGCCATAATGGACCGCGGTATTGTTGAGGATCGTGCAATTGTCCAATCGGGCATGGCTGTTTCGACAGGATATCCCTCCGCCCGCCTGAGCGGCGCGGTTGCCCAACATCGTGCAATTGCGGATCGTGGGACTGCTGGCCTGGCAATAAATGGCCCCGCCGGTATCGTGATATCCATTGATGATGGTAAAGCCTTTTACGGTGGTGTAGCCGGTTTCTCCGCCGTGAAAATGGAATCCCCGGTGGGGTTCGGCCGGTGAGCCCTCGCAATCGATGATACTGCCATGGTGCTGCTCTTGACTGCACAGGATGATCGCCTTGCCGGCCGGATCGAGATCCCGATTTCCCGCTCCCCGGTAGGTGCCGGTCCGTACGGTGATGACATCCGCGCTCTGGGCGGCATCGATCGCCTCCTGGATGGCGTCATAGGGATGGGCGAGAGTTCCGTCTTCGTCGGGATCGCTCAGGCCGGAATCGCCGGGGCCGGGATCGCCGGGCGCATCGTCATCGACATAGAGGGAATTGCCCTCCAAGGCCAGACCGTGGTACAAGCCCGCCTCGATGGCGGTAAAACAATAAGGGGGTGCATTGGGTGTGTCGATCTGCCCTTCATCATTGCTGCCCCAGCCGACGATCGTTCCGTCCGTTTTCAATCCCAGGCTGTACTGCTCACCGGCCTCGATGGCAATGAAATCTTCGTTGGGAATTTCCACGGGTAGATCGCACTGCCCCGCGCCGTTGTCGCCCCAGCAGACAACGACGCCGGTACTTTTCAATCCCATACTGTGATTGGCGCCGGCGGCAACGGCCACGAAGTCCCTGTTGGGCGAGGGCACGTTCAACTGCCCGTTGGTGTTATCGCCCCAGGAGACGATAGTACCATACGATTTCAAACCGATACTGTGATTATAACCTGCCGCAACGGCGATAAAATCTTCGTTGGGAAACGGTACGTACAGCTGGCCCGCGCTATTGTTGCCCCAGCCTATGATGGAAGTGTCTGTTTTGATCGCCAGGCCGTGAAAATGCCCGGCGGCGATGGCCACGTACACTTTGCCCGCCGGCACCATGCACTGCCCGTAGCCGTTAAATCCCCAGGCCGCCAGGGAGCGATCGGACCGCAAGGCCAAACTATAGTCCCAGCCCGCCGCAATGGCCGCGAAACCCTGATTCGGCGGGGGCACGGCGAGTTGACCAAAGGAGTTGTTTCCCTTGCCGACAATGGACCCGTCGAGCCTCAGGCCCAGGCTGTGGGATAACCCTGCGGCAATGGCGATGTAATCGCTGCCCTCGAATTCGTCGATCTGGCCATATAAATTCCATCCCCAGCCTTCAATCGAAGCGGCATGGGTCTTCCAGGTGGCACCATGAAGAACAAGCCCCAGGATCCAGAAGAATGTGGCACATTCCCGCTTTCCCACCGGGTATTCCTCCTCTTCGCAATCCGTCCGAACCGCCTTATGATGTCGCGATCGACTACCCGCGGTGACGGCAAGCGGGCAGACGACGTCTATGGTTGCGGTTGAGGGATTTCATATTGAATTTCCATTGCCATGCCGTTGAGTTCCTTGAACGGCAGCACCCGATATTCGCCTGTTATCCACAAGTTCTTGTGGATAGGCAGCAACCTAACGTGACTATCCAGAAAGGCCAGATTGTGATGGCAGGGCCTGCCGTGCCAGAATGCCGGAAACTCGTCCTGCTTGTTCCATTGATGAAACCAATTGTTATCCCCCACCAGCAGCAGGGTTTCCGGCGGTTGGGTCACGCCCGCCCGCTTCAGGTTCAAAAGTCTCTTGTTGATCTCCTCGTAGAGTTGCTTGCCTTCGTCGGCGGGGGGGCTGTAGCGGTTCGGCCCGATGAGAAATTCGTTGGTCTGATAGCTGTTGCCGAAATAGTGAAATGCCTTTCCCTCGTACAGCACCTCATCGCCCTGGTCCGAGGGGCAGGAAAAGTCCTTTTTGGCATTTTCCTGGGTGCACTGTTCAACATCCAAACCGCGATATTTGTTGAGGGGACGATAGGAAGTCAAATCCCCGGCGCCTTGCCAGCCGCCGAATGTATGATTGGCATTGACGCGCTGGTAAAAATACTCTTTATTATCGTTGAGGTACATGTCCCAGGCGATGGCGATATTGCGCAAATTCGTCTGGCAGCGCAAACATTTCATCTTCTCCTTCGCTTCGCCTAGAACAGGAACCAGAATGGCCAGCAACACGGCGATCATGGCGATGACCACCAGCAGTTCAATCAGGGTGAAGGCCCGAGAACTCTTTTTCGACATGAACATAGTATTTGTCGCTGACCGCATGACACTACTTTTCTTTCATGGCGTTTTCCGCATTGGTACTTGCGGCAAGGGATAGGTTTCGGAGACGCTGTTGTACTCTTCGCCTGACCCAGGTATCCTCCGGAACGTCTTTGCAAGTATCCAAGTATTTCTGAAACGATTGGAGGGCCTTCTTGGGGTCCCCGTCCTTGAGATAATGTTCGGCCATGACATACTCGGCAAAGGCGGGATCGATATCCCGCATCGCGTCCTGGAATGCCGCCGCTTTCTCCGGCAGCGGCCGGGGATCCAAAAGAAAACGAGCGGCGTGAAACTCGCGGCCCTGCTCATCCTGGGCCAGCAGATAGGGCAGCATGGCCTTCAGGTTGTCGGTCCGGCCCGCCTGCCAGGCATCCAGGGCCTCCGTAAAGAGATAATGCCGCTCCAGGCGGTTGTACTCCTGCTGCTTCTGTTCCATCCGGGTCTGGACATCCTGAATCCGCCGGCCCAGGGTTCGATGCCTGGCCAACAATTGAATCGAAAATCCGCTGAATCCGATCAGGATGATCAGCAGCAAACCCGCCACGGCACTGGTATAGCGGTGCTTGAGGATCATCTTGCGGATCACATACAGGGCGCTGTCGGAACGGGCGGCGATCGGCAGACCCACCAGCCAGCGGTCGATCTCCTGTTGGAGTTCCGCGGCGGAGGGATAGCGATGCTCGGGCCGTTTCTCCAGGGTTTTCAGCAGAATCGCTTCGATTTCGGAATTGAAGCGATCGCTCCGCTTTCGCGGCCGCAGGGGTTCGGCCTCCTGGATGTTGCGCAGGGTTTGGATCGTCGTGCCTTCCACCTCATAGGGAAATTTTCCGGTCAAGACCTGATAGAGAATCACCCCCAGCGAATACACATCGGTGCGGATGTCGATGGCGTCGGGTTTTCCGGAGGCCTGTTCCGGCGACATATAGACCAGCGTCCCGATGATTTGACCGGTGACGGTCACGGCCTTCGGGGTAGGCGCCGGGGATTTCTCGGCCAGCTTGGCGATCCCGAAATCCAGGATATGCGGCTCCGACCAGCCATCCACCAGGATATTGGAGGGCTTGAGATCCCGGTGGATCACCCCCCGCTGATGGGCATAGGCCAGGGCGCCGGCGATCTTGCCGAAAAGCCGCATGATCTGCTTGAGGGTGAGCTTTTCTTGCCGCACATAGCGATCCAGGGGTACCCCCGGGACATATTCCATGGCGTAGTAGTTCTGACCCTCGATCATGCCGCTGTGATAGATGGTCACGATGTTCGGATGCTGCAGGCGGGCGGCCAGCTCGATCTCCCGCTGGAACCGCAGCCGGGCCCGACGGGAGGCATAGATCCCCGGATCCAGGACCTTCAGGGCCACGGTTCGCTTGGTCGCCTTCTCCGTTGCCTTATAGACGACCGCCTGACCGCCCCGGGCGATCTCGTGCTGGATGTCATACTCCCTGGCGGCCGGCTTGGCGACGGCATCCGCCTGGTCTGTACTTTCGCCGGACAAAACCGTCGCCTGGCCCACCAAATGGGTAGGATGCACGTCCGCGCCATTGTCCTCGCTGTCGGCGGACGTCTCAGCCGTCTGATCGGGACCGATAGCGGCCTTTAACTGGGATAGATAGGCCTGATTCTGCCGCCACGACTCCAGTTCCCGCCGGCAGGATTCGCAGGCCGCCAGGTGCTGCTCAATCTGCTGGTTCTGCTGGTTCGAACCCTTTCGAGTCAGATAGAGCTCAATGTCACCGGGACTAAGGCACGAACTATCCATCGGTCAAGATCTCCGATAGCTCGCAGGGCGTCCGGCAAAATAACGACCGGCCGAAGCGGATCGTTGCAACGCCGGACGGCGAGTTTTATTTGGGCGTATTATACATGGTTCTCATCGGAAAAAGTTGATGGTATGATTGTGGCAATCAATCATATGTGCCCTGTTGGCAGAGGCTTATGTTATTTCAGACACCTGATGTACCTCGGTGGCATTGTTTTCGCCGTTGTCCGCTTTCGCCGCCCTCGCCAGGAGAGCCCGCCAGGGCTAGCCGGCGGCGAAAGAAAGGCGTAGGCGAAAACATTTCGCCGGATTCGCGGAGCCGTTTCTTACCAACTTTTTCCGAGTTGATCCTTATACATTATAGTCGATCAACCTATGGCATACGTCAAGGAACATACCAGACCGTGGTTTTCAGCCAGTTTGCGGCCAGGTAGGCCAAGTCGAGCAGGTCCACGGTGCCGTCGTGGTTGAAATCACCGGGAAGGTTGTCGCCGGTCTGGCCGAAA
>JAFGFX010000327.1 GCA_016930855.1 Sedimentisphaerales bacterium
CCCCTATGGACCAACAGGCCCCGTTGCCCAAATGGGCCCAGGTGCTCAAGTACGCCCCTATGGACCAACAGGCCCCGTTGCCCAAATAGGCCCAGGTGCTCAAGTACGCCCCGGTTAGTCGGTTTTGACCCGGGCGGCGTTTCGTTGGCGAGCCAGCAGGGATTTTTTGCGGGCGGCGGTATTTTTGGGTATCCGGCCCTTGGCCGCCAACTGGTCGATTTTCTTCTGGGTCAGAACGTATTGCTTATCCAGCATCTCCTGGTCGGTAGCCTCCCGGGTCAGCTGCTGGAACTTCTTGATCCGGGTGCGGACCGATCCCCGATGGACGCGGTTGCGCAGGCGGCGTTTCAGGTTCTGCCGAATTCTCTTTTTCGCCGAGAGCGAATGTGCCACGCAATTCTCCTTTACTACCCATGCAGGCCGATCAGCCTGCGTCGTTGGTTTTCTTCCGTAACATGTCTATGCGTTCTTTGACGTCGCGATAGGTGAAATCAATCTGGGCGATTTTCCGGTAGCACTGCACGGCCTCGTCGATCTTGCCGTCGGCCTCGTAGGCCCGTCCCAGGTTGTAGCGGAGTTCCTTGGCCATGCTGTCTTCGCTGGTCTCCACGGCCTCCAGGGCCTGCTGGAAGGTGTCCACCGCGTCGGCGTACCATTCCTTGTAGAAAAAGCACTGGCCGATATGGTTCAGCGAGGCGAGCCGGTGGCGCGGGTCCGTGCGGGATTTCTGGAATACCGGGATGGCGTCGTCGTATTTTCCGGCCTGCAGCAGCCGCCGGCCGAGTTCGTATTTCAGGCCGAGATCGGTCGGGTAGTTGTTAACGCAGAGCTGATAGTGCTCCAGTTCGGCCGCCAGCTGCTGGCGGGTCAACTCCTCGAGTTGCTCGGTCAGGGCGTCGTCGGCGCCGGACTCGTTGATCTGTTCCTGGCACTGGCGGATCTTCCGGCGGATCTGCTTGATCTTGATGGTGCCGCTGCGCTGCCGGTAGCGGAACTGCTGGCTCTGTGCGTAGGCCTCCTCCAGCAGGCGCATGGCCTCGTTTTCGTGCTCGTCCTTTTCCGTTTCCACCAGGGCGTCGATCAGGCGGCTGAGCTTGCCGTGCTCGCCGGGTTCGGCTTCATAGTCCCGGCGGGCCTGGCCGATCAGGTCGGCCTGGCTGGCTTCCGAATGCACCAGCAGCTCCTGGGAATGCATGCGCTCCTGCGTCTGGCGGTCCTTGATGCTGTCGCGAAAGTCCCCGTCGCTGTCGTAGCGGCCCTGCTGCATGGTGGCCTGCGCCGAGAGGTCGCGCAGGGAGTCCTGCAGGGCGGCGTCGTTCGGCTTGATGTTCAGCGCCTGCTGGCAGGCCTGCAGGGCCCGGGCGAACACCTCCAGCTTGGCGTAGGAGTCGCGCAGGAACAAAAACGTCTGCAGCGAGGGCTTGTCCTTCGTCCGGTTGAACTCGAACAGGATGTTCGACATCCAAAGGGCCGTCTGGCTGTATCCGCCCTCCAGGGCGCCCTTGATCATGTCGGTCATGTGGCTGGTATTGGCGGGTTCCTTGCACAGCAGGTATTCCGCCTTGAGCATGGCGTCCTTGGGGTTCTTGCCCGTCAGCTTTTTGTAGCGGGAGCTGTCGGTGAATCCGCTTTTTTTCCCGCCGGCCTGCTGGCGGCGCAGCGCCACCTCCCGCAGGGGGCCGTGGCCCTCCTCCAGGGCGTCCGGCCAGAAGTTCAGCCCGTCGAGGTACAACTCGACGGCATAGTCGAATTGCAGGGCATAGGCCACCTCCGACGCCCGCCGGAAGAACTCGCGGGCCTTGGCCTTGAGTTCCGTCGGATATTTGTCGTCGGTGGATGGCACCCCGCCTTCGGGGCGGTTTTGTGGTTGGTCCTCATTCATGGGTCGACACCATCTGGCTGTTTACAGGTTACTCGCCTGGCGGGTTGGCCCTCGGTATGGGTTCGCTCTGGCGAGCCGGCCAGCCCGGACGGGTTAATGTAAGTAAAAACCCCCAGTCTGTCAATAAAAAAGAGGCCGGCGGATGGGGGGGTTTTTTGTTAACTTATATGTTGGCATACAGTTATATCCTTCCGCTGCGCCGGGCGGGTAATTTTCCTGTCCTTTTTTGGCAGGCTTCGCTATAATTCATTGCCAGAAATTGATTTAAAATGCCGGCCCATAAGCCGGGCGAGAGGGTTTTTGTCCGTCCGGAGACCATGGGAATCGCGCCATCCGGCGGGAAGCGGGCAGCCGGGCGGGACGTTCGGCCGGCGGATTCTCCGGGGAAAATCCGCCGCGACCTGCGTCGACAAGGGCGCCCGGCAGGGCGGATTGACCGGCCTTTGCCGGCCGGAGGAGGAGCGAACAGGGCGGCCATCCATTTTGCCGGTGCCAATGGGCCAGGCAAGGGTATATCATACCGGCGGATCGCGGCGGCGAACCGTCGGAAGGACAGGTGAAAGACAGAAGCGATGCTGGATTTACCCATATCCCTAGATGAGATGCAGTTGCGTTACTATCCCGACCCGGTTCTGCGCCATCCGGCGGAATCGATCCCCTTGACCGAGTTGGGCCCCCATATCGCCTCCCTGGCCGATTGGATGATCGATATCATGGTCCAAAATTCCGGTATCGGCCTGGCCGCTCCCCAGATCGGCCTGCCGCTGCGTATCGTGGTTATCAGCCTGACAGGCAAAAAGCAGGACGCGGAAGTGTTTGTCAATCCTGAAATTAGCAACTTTCAGGGCATGTCGGAGGTCGAGGAGGGCTGCCTTTCGCTTCCCGGTATCCGCGCCAAGGTCAGAAGGCCGGCCGCCTGTACGGTCACCGCGATGGATCTGGACGGCAATACCTACGTCACGGACGCCGTGGACCTAGCGGCCACCGTCATCCAACATGAAACCGATCATCTCAACGGCACCCTGTTTATCGATCGGATCAGCTCGGTATCCCGACTGGCCTGCCGCAAGACCATAAAGCAACTGGAAAAGGACTTTTCCTCCGGCCAAGGTCAATAGGTAATCAGAGAGGCGGTTTTCATGCTCCTATCCATCCGTCGCGTGCTCCGCACGGCAGTTTGTCTGGCATTGCTCCTTTCTCTGACGGGCTGTTTTTCCCCGGGACCGCCTCCCGCCAGCGATAATCCGCTGACCATCCAGGCCGATCCCGTACGGATCTGGACCGCCTGCCGGCAGGAACTGAAAAACCGTGGTTTTGAGTTGCAGCAGGTGGACCTGCGTTCGGGCCGGATAGAGACCCTGCCCCGCACCAGTAGCCAATGGTTCGAGCCAGGATGTCAGGACGTTGTCACTACAGATGATTTTTGGGAGAGCAATCTCCACACCATCCGCCGAAAAGTAACATTAGTGGTGCAATCGATCGACTCGGATCGGCACCGGGTGGGCTGCCGGGTCCAGGTGGAGCGACTGGCCGCCGAGCCGGATATTATCAGCGGTCAGGTTCGAGTGCGTAATATCTTCGGATCGGCCATCGGCCGGGCGCCGGCCATCAGCCTGAGCGATAAGCCGCGGCGCCAGCAGCCCCAATGGAACAGCCTGGGCCGGGACGAGGCACTCGAAGGACACATTTTGCTCGCCATCCAGAAGGCGATGGAACCAGGCCGGTCCTCCTGAGACCGGCCATCATTCGATTACCCTGGAGTCCACAGGGATTGACAGGTCGGGGGGTGTTCTTGCCGCGTAAAGCGGAAAATGCCTGCGATGGTCCGAGGCGGACAGTGGCATCGTGCCTCGGGCGCGGCATGAATCCTTGGTCATAATGCGAACTCAGCGACTTTGCCCCGGCCCCCTGCGCGCGGGGTCGGGTAAAGTCGATCGGTACTCAACCCTTAGGAACCGACGCACGGGTCTGGCGCCCCACAACCCCGACCGGCCAGACCTTGCGTTCGGTTTCTTTTTTTATATAATGTCCCCCTGGTACCTGTGGAAAAGGCGGCTTGGGCCCATCGATTCCCCCGGCGTTGGAGACGGGGTTCCTCGAGGGCATCTCGGCACGCCGGCGGAGACTAGGGCATTCGAGATCAGGAGCAAAGGGCGATGGCGGACTATTTTATCGGCGTGGATCTGGGGGGCACCAACGTAGTGACGGCCATTTTGGACCAGACCGGCCGGCTGATCGACAAGATCAGTCAGCCGACCCAGGCCGAGCAGGGTCCGCAATCCCTGGTGGAGCGAACCAGCCGGTCGGCGGAGAGCCTTATCGAAAAACACTCGGTAAGCCGTTCCCAGCTCAAGGCCATGGGCATCGGCAGCCCCGGTCCGCTGAGCTTCGCAGAGGGCAGGATTATCGCCTCCCCGAACCTGCCGGGTTTCGAGCAGTTCCCGCTGCGGGCGGAGTATTCCCGCCGCCTGCAGATCCCGGCCGTGCTGGACAATGACGCCAACGTGGCCTGCTGGGGGGAGTTCTGGCTCGGCGCCGGCGAGGATGTCACCGACATGGTCCTGTTTACCCTGGGCACCGGGATCGGCGGCGGCATCGTCTGCCAGGGCGAGCTGGTCCACGGCAGCGAGGACAACGCCGCCGAGCTGGGCCACATGATCATCGTGCCGGACGGCCGCCGCTGCAACTGCGGGCAGCACGGCTGCCTGGAGGCCTATGCCTCGGCCAACCAGACGGCCAACCGGGCCCGGGAGGCCCTCGAGCAGGGGCGATCCTCCTCGCTCCAGGCCGTCTGGAAGAACAACGGTCAAGTATCGTCCAAGGACGTCTTCTATCACGCCCAGGGCGGCGACGCCCTCGCCCTGGAGATCGTGGACGGCACCGCCAAGGCCCTGGCCCAGGCCTCGATCAACATGCGCCATATCACCGAGCCGCAAAAGGTCGTGCTCACCGGCGGCATGATCAAGGCCGGGGATTTCCTGCTCCATAAGGTCCAGCGCTTCTTCGACGAGATGATTTGGACCCTGAAAAAAGAATCGCTGGAGATCTGCCTGGCGACGCTGGGCGGCGACGCCGGCTGCATCGGAGCGGCGGGTCTGGCCTTTCATGTCTTTCAAAAGCAGGAACTGCCGCCGGTCGGGACCTAGAGCGTGTTTCTCGGACGATCCGGCGATTCGGGGGATGCACGCGAGGGATACGGACTGGTCGAAACAGCGGCGCGTGCCTTTTATGGGGGCGTACGGCATCCATGTATCCGTTTACTCTGCTGATCAAGCCGGCCGGGCCCGACTGCAATCTGGCCTGCACCTACTGCTTTTATGCCCGCAAGGAGGCGTTGTTCGCCGGCGGGCCACACCGCATGAGCGACAAGGTCCTCGAGGCGCTCGTGCGCGACTACATGCGGCTGGGCTTCGCCAACTGCGATTTCGCCTGGCAGGGGGGCGAGCCGACCCTGATGGGCCTGGAGTTCTACCGCCGCGCGGTCGAGCTGCAAAGGCGGTACGGCGTCGGCGGCCAAACGGTCGGCAATGCCCTGCAGACCAATGCCGTCCTGCTGGACGACCGCTGGTGCGCGTTCCTGCACGAGCACCAGTTCCTGGTCGGCGTCAGCCTGGACGGGCCCCAGCACTTCCATGACGCCTACCGCCTCGATCACGCCGGCAGGGGCACCTACGAGCGCGTCTGCGCGGCGATCGACGCCTGCCGCCGGCATGACGTGCAATTCAACATCCTGGTCCTGCTTAATGCCCTCAACGTGGAGGCGCCGGACGAGCTGTTCGATTTCTTCCGGGAACGGGACGTCCGCTACCTGCAGTTTATCCCCTGCGTGGAGCGCCTGGAAGGGTCGGATCGGCCGGCGGAGTTCTCCATTACGCCCCGGCAGTACGGGGATTTCTTGTGCCGTCTCTTCGATCGCTGGCTCGAGTA
>JAFGFX010000049.1 GCA_016930855.1 Sedimentisphaerales bacterium
CAGGCCTATATCGGCGTCATGATCGACGATCTGGTCACCAAGGGCATCGACGAACCCTACCGCATGTTCACCTCCCGGGCGGAATACCGCCTGCTGCTGCGGTCCGACAACGCCGATAGCCGCCTGACGCCGCTGGGCCGGCGGTGGAGGCTGGTCTCCGACGAGCGCTGGCGGCGCTTCCGGCACAAGCGGCGGCAGACCCGGCGGATCCGCGCCGAACTCGCCGGGCGGGACCAAAATGGCAGATCACTGGCACAACTGCTCCGCCGGCCGGACCGCGACGAGGGCCGATTGCTTGCCGAGCGGCTGGATGGGGCGGCCGATCCCGGCGAGCAGGCCGCCTGGCAGCAGGTGGTCAACGATATCCGCTATGCCGGCTATATCGCCAAACAGCAGCGCCTCGTCGAGCGGTTCCAGCAGGCGGAGAAGATCAGGCTGCCGGCGAACCTGGATTATTCCCTGGTCGAGCACCTCCGCTGCGAGGCCCGGGAGAAACTCACCCGCATCCAGCCGGCCAACCTCGGCCAGGCCTCCCGCATCAGCGGCATCAATCCGGCGGATATCACCGTCCTGATGGTCTTCCTGCGCAAAAGAGGTATATAGCATCCAACTGCAACCTCCAATATCAACGTCCCAACATGACTGGCAGGGACATCCAACGGTGCGGGTGGGGCCGTTTGCCTTCCCGGGCACCGGCCCGTTGAAACCGGGATCGAAAAAACGGACCTGATTCGGGATTTGCCCTGTCTGGTCGATTATTTCCCGGCCGCGCGCAAGGGTAGCCAACGGCAAACTCTGGCCGAAGGTTCCGCGGCGGGGCGGTTAGCGTGACTTGAATTTCCCGACGCCGGGTGCCTTTTTTACTACTGGTTTGGCCGCCCTTTGGGAGTACCATTTCCCATTATCGGAAGGGGCAAGTTAAAATAGGTTGATCGTGCAAGCTGTATCGGCCATAATATCTGTCAAAACTGATCGGGATAAATCTATTAATCCGATATAACCTTATAGGATTCAGTATTTTACGAGGCCTAGGGGATTTAAGTCTTTGGTAATACCAGACGATGGTTCAGATGTTGATAACATGGGAGAAATAGATAAAATAAGCAAGAGTCCGTTCTGGTGATTATTCCTTTCCCGGGGAGAATCGCCTTTGACTGGTATACGCGGGATCGGGAATGACACAACCAGATGAGGTCGTAAACAAGCGGATCAGGAATGAACACCGTAGCGTGCTGATGTAAGGGGCGAATTATGCCGGATGACTCCCAGAGACAAACCAAAACCAATAATCGTGCCGCCAAGAGCGATCGGGTGACCAAGAAGGTGTTTTCCACGGGGGACGCCGCGGCGATCTGCAAGATCAGCCAGCAGACGATCATTCGCTGTTTTGACTCGGGACGGTTGGAGGGATTTCGCGTGCCGGGCTCGCGCTTCCGCCGCATCCCGCGGGACAGCCTGATCAAGTTCATGCGGGAAAACGATATCCCCCTGGATCTGCTGGAGGAAACCAATCGCAGCAAGGTGCTGGTGGTGGACGACGATCCGGAGATCGTGGAACTGATCGTGGATGTGCTGGAACGGGACGGCCGCTTCGAGGTCCGCACCGCCAGCAGCGGCTACGACGCCGGCGTGATTACGCAGGAGTTTCGCCCGGACGTGATGATCCTGGATTACATGCTCCCGGACGTCAACGGCAACGTGGTCTGCCGGACCATCCGGCAGAATCCGACCTTCGGTCATATGAAGATCATCATCGTCAGCGGGGTGATCAACCAGGACGAGATCGACGCCCTGCTGAAGCAGGGAGCGGACGCCTATCTGAAAAAGCCCTTCAGCATCGATGACCTGGTCAACAAGATGGCCGAGCTGCTGACGCTGGGCTGACGGGCCGCGGACAGAGGAGCAAACAAGGGAATCTCGAGACCGCCTGCCTTGGCCCGGCGGGGCGTTCGAAGCACAGGTCGTCCTCGAGAGGTGAACAAGGTGCCGGATTATGGAACCTGCACACGAATTGGCGCGATCGAAGAGCAAGAAAATCGAGCTGATCATCCAGCAGCTGGACAGCCTGCCGACGCTGCCGGCGGTGGCGGCCCGCCTGCTGCAGATCACGGTCCGCAGCGACACCCAGGCGGCCGAGGTGGTCGGCCTGATCGAATCGGACCCCGCGCTGGCCAGCAAGATCATCGCGCTAGCGACCCAGGCCGGCCGGGGGGTCAGCAAGAAGACGGTCTCGGTCTCCAAGGCGGTGGTGCTGCTGGGCTTCGAGGCGGTCCGGCACGCGGTCCTGAGCATCCAGGTCTTCGAGGCCCTGGGCCAGGCCGGCGAGGCGGAAACCCCGTTCGACCGGCAGGGTTTCTGGAGGCACAGCCTGGCGGTGGCCTGCGCCGCCCGCCTGCTGAGCCGCCGGATGGACGCCCCGGTCGATCCGGAAGAGGCGTTTGTCTGCGGCCTGCTGCACGATCTGGGCAAGGTGGCCCTGGACGCCAGCCTGCCCAAGAGCTTCGCCCGCATCGTGCAGTTGACCGAATCGTCGCTGGGCAACATCGCCGAGATGGAACAGCGGATCCTGGGGATCGACCATACCGTGGTGGGCAAGCGCCTCGCGGAAAAGTGGTCCCTGCCGGCGTCGATCCGGGAGGCGATCTGGCTGCACCATCAGCCGCCGGGCAGCCTGCCGCCGTCGGTGGAGCATCGCAGCGTGGTGCAGATCGTCCATCTGGCCGATCTGCTGGTGCGGGAGCAGCGGATCGGCTATTCCGGCAATCATGTGATGCCGGAGTCCTCCTTGACGGTGGCCCAACAACTGTCCTGTCCGCCGTCGGCGATCGAGGAAGCGGCCCGCCGGCTCGTCGAGGAGATCCAGGAACGGGCCGAACTGCTGGGCCTGGACGATGTCCGCCCCGACCAGTTGTATTACGAAGCGCTGGGCGAGGCGAACCGGGAGCTGGGCAAGTTGAATCTGCGCCTCCAGCAGCAGTATCGCAGCCTCCAGCGGCGGAGCATGTATTTCGACCTGCTCAGCGCCCTGGCCGAGCAATCGCAGGCCGACCAGACCGTTGCCGATCTGTGCAGCCTGATCGCACGGCTCTGGCGGCAGAGCCTGGAATGCGAACAGTGCGGGGTGTATGTCATCGGCGAGTCGGACCAGATCATCGAGGGATCGGTGCAATGGGCCGGACAGGCCGAACCCTCGGTGTTTCTGGTGGATCGATCCGAGGATCCGGCCGTTCGTGACCAAACCGATATCGTGCCGGAATTTGCCGGCTCCTTCGCCATCAGCCGGGCCGATCAGAGTCACCGCTGGTTTTTCGAGCAGGTGGCGCCCATGTTCGAGGCGGGCCGGACGCTGATGGTGCCGCTGCGGCACGGGAGCGAGGTGGTCGGCGGCCTGCTGTGGCAGGGTCCGTATGACGCCCAGGCGTACCAGTCGGAATTGAAGGAATTGCAGGCCTTTGCGGGCGGGGCGGCGCTGGCGGTTCGTCAGGCGCAGAAACGGGCCCAGCAGAACCGCCTGAGCGAGGAACTGGCCCAGGTCAGTCGTCTGCTCTACGAGACGCAGCGGGAACTCCTGCGGAAAGAGCGCCTGGCGGCGGTCGGCGAGATGGCCTGCGGCGCCGCGCACGAGGTGAACAATCCACTGGCGGTGGTGGTCGGTCGGGCCCAATGGCTGGCCTCGACGGAAACCGATCCCCAGCGGCGGGAGATCCTCGAGCGGATCGAGCGCAACGGCCGGCAGATCTCGCAGATCGTCAGCGAGTTGCGGGAATTCGCCCAGCCGGCCCCTCCGGCGCCGGAGATGATTGCGCCCCGCGCGCTGATCGCCGTCGCCGTCGAGTCGCTTTCGGCGTTCGCCGGCGAGCGGTCCGTCCGGATCGAAACGGACATGCCGGCCACCCTTCCGGACATCTACGTGGACGCCAAACAGATGGAAAGCGTCCTGGCCGCCCTGCTGCAGAACGCCATTGAATCCTACAGGGATTGCGCCGGTACGGTGACGGTGCGGTGCCGATACGAAGAGTTGGAGGAACAGCTGCTCATCGAGGTCCGGGATCAGGGCTGCGGCATGTCGCCCCAGACGCTGCAGAAGGCCCTCGATCCCTTCTTCTCGCAGAAACCGGCGGGCCGCAACCGGGGGCTGGGCCTGTCGCGCAGCGCCCGCTATATCGAGGAAAATGGAGGAAGACTGGAAATCACCAGCCAGCCGGATCAGGGCAGCAGTTTGACAATATGTCTGCCCGTCAACCGGGTGGCCCAGGAAAGCGGCACCTAGGGGGGCTTTCCCGGCGGGATCCTGCGTGTGTTTTTCGAGGGATCGCGCCGGTGGTTTTCCGGAGGAGAGAGGAAACATCCATGATCAAAACGGAGCAGGGAATCCGCATTCTGCCCTTGCTGGATCCGGAACTGGAGTGCCAGTTCCGCGCGCACGTTCCCAACGCGGGCCGCTGGCAGATTATCGCGCCGGCGGCGGCCAGACCGGGCCGGCCGCCGCGCGGGACCGCCCTCTCGTGGGAGCAGATCCGCTTAGCCGCTGAATCGACGGACGCGGTGGACCTGGTCCTGGCGGGCCTGTCGCAGGGAGACCTGGAACGGCTGAGCCGCCGGTTCGAGCGGCCGATGAGCGCCGAGCCGATCCTGCGGTCCCCGGCGGCCCTGGTGGCGGTCCTGACGGACGGGTCGCTGCGGGGGGCCGAGCTGGCCGCCCAGATGGATTTCGACGGATTGCTGATCTGCCCGTTCGACGCCGAGAGCATCTCGCTGCGCCTGGAGGACGCCCTGGCGCGAAGCCGCCGCCGCCGGATGTGGCGGGACCGCTACGAGAAGGTCCGCCGGCTGTGCCGCCTGGCCAATCACTCCCGCCGGCAGTTGCGGGAAAAGGTCGATCTGCTCTGCCAGGACCTGGTGCATTCCAATCTGGAATTTACCGAGACGCTGCACGGATTGCGGCGGGCCTACGAGTTTCAGGCGGACCTGATGGGCGAGTATGACTGGCGGTACCTGATCTACAAGGCCCTGCGCGAGCTGCGGGCGGATATGCCCGAGACCAACGTGGCGATGTACCTGACGCCGCGGCATCGATTCGAGGCGCATCTGACCGGTCCCTGGTTCCCCGACGATGGACCCCCGATCGAGCAGATCGAGCTGCTATTCCAGCAGACGGCCGTCGAGCAGGTCCTGCGCACCAATCGCAGCCTGCGGATCAACGACATGCGCTCCTGGCGGACGATCACGGCCCGGCAGCGCCGACGGCTGGCCGCCTGGGCCCTGCTGGCGATCCCGGTGCCCTGCGAGCAGGAGATTTTGGGGGTGGTGGTCTTTTACCGCCAGGCGCAGACGGGATTTTGCTGCCAGGACCAGGCGCTGCTGGAGCGCCTGATGCCCTCGTTCGGCCAGGCGCTGGCCGCCGTGCGCAAGCTGGAGCATCTGGGCGTGTCCTGACCTGATCCGCATTTCTCTGTCCGGTTTGCCGGTCTCCGGCTAATTAAGGCGACCGGCCGAGCCGGGACGTTCTTTCGCGGGTGACCGATGGGGGCAATCCCGGAGGCGTAGGATTCCAGCGGCGGTCAAAAAAAACGCCTGCAGCACCCCCCGGTAAGGGGGCGACTGACAGGCGCATTGGACGATGGCCGCAAAGATACTGACGCCCGCGGCGCCCGCGGGCCGGGGGGCGAACTCAGAGAGACAGTGCCTCCACCGGGCACTCATCCACACAGGCGCCGCAGTCGATGCAGGCCTCTTCATCGATCTTGACCTTCTCTCCATCCAGGCTGAGGGCCTCGCTCGGGCAGGTGTCCACGCAATTGCCACAGCCGGTGCATTTCTCCAGATCCACAATCACTGCCATTGAAAACTCCTTTGCTGATGTCTTGTCAATACACTCGTTGTCGCCCCGCCGCATCCTTAGAGGGGGCCAAATTCGCCTTTGTATAGCGAAACCAGGGCCCGAATGCAATGGGAAATGTCGTAAACATTCGACAAAAATTCCCTGTTGCCACGGGGATTAGATCGCAGGATTCGGCATGAATCCCCCGCCGCCGCATCGATGGGATCGTAACATCCAGCAAGAATCCCCCGTTGGCCCGGGGGCCGGATCCCCTCGTTCCGGAAGAATCCCCCGCCGCCGCGGATCAGGTCGAGCCATTCGATAACGATCCCCCTAATGACGCGGATCGCCCCACGGGGCAGGTTTACGGCTGGGTGGCCGCCGGCACGCTGGATTGGAAGGACTCCGGGACCTCAAAGGGCAGCGGCTGGATTTGCCAGGGCTTGTCCTGATACAGGTCGATCTGGCGGCCGATGAGCGGGTGCTCCTCGATGGAGGCGGACCATTGAAAGTATTCCGTCAGGTCGATCGAGCCGAAAAGGGCCCGCAGGGCCATGAAGCGGGCGAACCAATGGTCATCGTTGAGCATGCCGGACAGGGCCGCCGCCTCGGAGGGCTCCAGGGTGGGCATGAACTCGTGCAGAAAGTGGGCGGACCATGCCCGGATGCGGAAGTCATCGTGGGTCAGGTTTTTCCGGATCAGCTCGCGCATGAGACGGGTGTTGATCGAGGGGATACCCTGCCCGCTCGGAGCGGTCGTCAGGTCCCGCCAGAGGGCGGCGAAGGTATGGGTGGCCTGGTATTGTTCCCAGATCGTGTCCTGCTGGATGGCGCGGGTCAGCTCCACCATCCGCCGCGGCGCCGGCGTAAAGGCCCGGCGGGTGATCGTGACGGGGGCGGGCTGGAGGGCCGGGATGCGGCTGCGATAGCCGCCGCGTCCGTCGGCAACCGGATCGAGGTACAGCCGGAAGGTGACCTGGAAGGTCTGCCGCGGACAGCTTTCCAGGATCTCGCGCAGCAGGCCGATCGAGAGGGTCTCCTCGACGGTGTTGGATTTTCCGGGATACAGGATGGGTCTCTGGCTCAGATCGCCGCAGGCCAGGGCAAATTCACGGGGGGTATCGGCGTATTGCCCCGGCAGCGGCGTCACCTCGGCGGTGATCAGGACCGAAGGCCCCAGAACGCTGCGGGGCCCCAACACGATCGGGGTATCCAGGTCATGGATGTCGCTGGTATTGGCAAGAATGATCTTGCCGTAGATGTCCATGCCGAAGGAGAAGATGTCGGAAGAAAGGTGCAGACTGCAGCGGAGGAACTTCTCCGGGGCGCGGACCATCTCCAGTTCGTTGTTGGTAAACTGGCTTCGCCAGGTGGCCAGCAACGGATCCTCCGGCGCCGGGGTGGGAGCGGCCGCGGCCGCGGCCCCAGCCGTTTCGGCGGCCGCCGGCAGGCTGGGCTGCAGGGTGGCTTGAAACGCGGCGTCGGCGTCGCTGCCGCCCGGAACCGGTGCCGCTGCCTCGGGTGACAGCCGTTCCAGCAGGTTGCGAATGGGTTTGGCCAGGATCCCCGCCTGGGCCGGGTTGACGGCTTGCAGCCGGTTGAGGGCGGCATCCGGTTGGTTTTGCTGGATGAGGATCTTGGCCTCGGCCAGGGCCGCCAGCGGATCGTTGGGATCGGTTTGCGCGAGCGATTCCCGGACCTTTTGCCATTGGTCGTTCAGGGCGTAGGCGTAGGCCACCAGGGCCCGCGTGCGTTGGGGATTGGCCACGACGGCGGCGCCCGTCAGGTTCGCGTGCCTAGCCGGCGGGGCGTCGGCCGGCAGGGTTTGGGCGTAATGCAGGGCCCGGATCGGATCGGGATCGAAAAAGCAAAAGAACCAGATGAGCTCCTTGTGCAGTTGATAGGCCTCCAGGGTCGTATCACCGTCGGGCTGGGCCAATCGGCGGATGGCCGCCTCGCCGGCGTTTTTGAGCCATTGGTCGGCCTGGGACTGGGCCTGCGGATTCAACTGGCGCAGGGCGCTGGACAGGATGCCCACGACCAGCAGATCATCGAACTTTCCCTCCAGGATCGTTTGGGCGATGTCCACCGCCTTGGCGTCGGCTTCGGTCGAGTAGGCGTTGACCAGCTGGCGAAACCGCAGATGGCGGCCCAGGGCCCGGCGTTTCTCCGCGACGGACACATCGGCCGGGCTGTCGGTGGCCAGGATGGTCTGGGCATGGTCGTAGAAATCGCCGGCCAGCTGGGGATAGCCGTACCATTCCAGGATGTCGATCAGCTCCAGGACGGCGTCCAGGTCGAAGGGATTGTTGCGGACCCGCAGGCGCCGCAGCAGGATCTCGTAGGTCACTTTCTCCTGATTCAGTTTTTGGTTTTGGGCGACGACCAGTTCGGCCGTCATGTTCGGCATGTCCTCGGTGACCTGGGGCCAGGGCAACTGCAGCAGGCGGGTTAGGGCCTCCTCGTTGAAGCTGGAGTGGTTGAAGGCCTGATGAAAAAAGAGGCGGGCGCTGTTGATGTCGCCTTTTTCGAGCGTCAGGGTCCCCAGTTGGGCGTAGGCCTCGCTTTGCAGGTAGGGATAGTCCGTCAGGGTGGGGATGGATTGCAGCAGGAAGTATTCCCGGCTGCGGCGATCCTCGAGTTTTTGCAGGCGATAGCGGAGAAAGTGGCTGATGGGCCGGGCGTTTTGGGGATTCAGGGTGTAATATTGAAAGACGGCATTGGCGGCCCGGCCGGGATCGTCCAGGCTGTCGCTGGTCAGCAGGAAGATGAGATCCTTCCAGGCCAACTCATACTGGGGATCGAGCTGGACGGCGGCCTCGAGCAGCAGGCAGGCCTGCCGCAGGCGCAGGTCGGCCTGGGCCGGGCCCAAGGGGCCGGCGGTAAAGCCGTTGGCCTGCAATTCCACGGGTGCCCAGAGATCCCGGGCCAGGGACCAGGCCCGCTGTGCGTCCTGAGGGGAACTATCCTGGGTCTGGGCCCCCGCCGGGGCAATCAGGAGAAGCAAACCGATCCAGATCGTAGGTGTCGTTCGATACCACATAGCTCTTTCTACTTGTACGCCCTGACAAGACGGACGGTTGAGGCGTTCGGCCGACCAGATCGGGCACGTGCCCCTTCGTTTGTTTGTCAGACGCCCTGGCAACAGGAGGTTAAAGACCCAGTCCTTCGTGCGATTCGATCCGGGCGCAACGCGCTTCCGGACGAATCGCCCGCCGTCCCTAACCATATCGGTTAATCAGGCGATCCGAAGGTAAAAATAACAACATCATCACTGGCTCCGGTTCTCGTCGGATGCAGGCGATATTCGGCAGGGTGATGGCGAGAGGGACCGGCGGTACGGATAGATGTAAGTGGTTTTAAATATTACACTTATAATTATTTGCTCCTGGAGGTCGCTTCAAGACACCCTTGAGATGCACCCATTATAGAGCGGAAGGGACAAAAAAAAACTGAAATTCAACACCCGCCCGCCGACAAAACACCCGATGCCGGCGGGAATCCGCCCCGTTGCGACCGGCGGAACTGATTGTCTTGAACAGTCTAATATGCTGCCGTTGCCGCGGGGAGCACCGCCTGGCTATGGCCTGGTGGTGGGGGGCTCGGATGCTTCTACAATGCCGGCGGCGCCGGATCGTTGGCGGCGCCGTCGGGCCAGGAGACCTGGTGGATGATTTCCAGGAATTGCTTTACCAGATCCGGATCCATGGTCGTGCCGGCTTCCTCCTGGAGGATGTGGAGGGCCTTTTCCCTGGGCATGGCGCCGCGGTAGGAGCGGGTGGAGGTCAGGGCGTCCCAGACGTCGGCGATCTGCAGAATCCGGGCCAGCAGGGGGATTTCGGCGCCTTTGAGCCCGTCGGGGTAGCCGGACCCGTCGAAATGTTCATGGTGATGACGGACGGCGGGCTGGATGTCCCGCAGGGCGTCGATGGGCTCCAGGACGTTGCAGCTTTTGACCGGGTGGGATTGAATGTGTCGAAATTCGGCCTCGGTCAGCCGGCCGGGCTTGTTGAGGATCTCTTCGCGGATGCCGATCTTGCCAATATCGTGCAGCAGGGCGGCCTTTTCCAGCACCTGGATCTCCCGGGGCTTCAGGCCGATGTGGCGGCCGAGCTGGCAGGCCAGCTGCGCCACCCGCGTCGAGTGACCGCTGGTGTAGGCGTCTTTGGCCTCCATGGCGCGGACCAGGGAGGCGACGGTCTGCAGGGAGGATTGCTGGAGCTTTTGGCTGTAGAGGATGTTGTCGAGCATGGCGGCGCCCATCTTGGCCAGGGAGGCGGCCAGTTTCATGTCGGCGGCCGCGAACAAGGCGGGCTGCGTCGTGCGGACCAGCAGGATCGCGCTGTGGTTGATGTCCCGGTCGCTGCCCTGCAGGCGGATGATCAGGATGTTTCCCCGCCCTTCCATGTCTTCCTGCGGCGGCCCCTCGTAGCCGTAGAGGAGCACCTGTTCCTCGATGGTGTGACGAATATGGCCGAGCAGGTCCTGCTCGTACCGTTCGAAGAACTCCCGCGCGGCGCGGGCATCCCGCTCGGGATTGCACTGATAGGCGATCATCTTGTCCGGTTGAATATGCGTCTGGGGCAGTTGGAGCTTTTCCCAGAGCGGCCCGATGTAGATGCCGTGGCTGCAGTCCAGGGTGCGGGTCAGTTCATCGATGAGCACCGGCAGGGCCTTTTCGATGTCCTTGCACTGGGCGACGCGGGCACTGGCCTCGAAGGTGCAGTTGAACTGTTCGTAGAACCCCAGCAGCTCCTGGGCCAGTTGCTGATTGCTGGAGTCGAGCTGTTCGAACAGGTTCAGGATCTGCCAGACGGACTGGCCGGCGAGCTGGGTCCAGGCGTCGATGTCCTCCCAGGATGGTTTGGGCGGCAATTCCGGCAGGATGCCGTCCAGGCAAAAGCGAGGGGGGGGCGTCTGGGGATCGCTGCCCGGGGCGGATCCCGTCCCATCCTGCCGGCCGGCCGCGTCCGGTGCGGCGTGGCCGGCGGATTGGAGTCCGGCCAGCTTCTGCAGATATTGGATTAATTCGTCGCGTGTGTTTGCCATGTCGGTTTCGTTCGAAACAATCCCGTATCCGCTTTAGGATGTTGACACGTGCGTTTCCGGCGGCGGGCACTGGTTCCGGGTGGCGATGTCGATCAGGTGGATCAGGGCGGCCGGGCTGAACGGTTTGTTGAACAGGTGGACCCGCGGGCTATCCAACTGTTGCCGCAGGGATTCCTTGTCGCAGCGGCTGGTCAAAACGATAATGACCGAGGGCCCGTCCGGCCGGTCCAGGGTGCGGCGAACCAGTTCGATCCCATTGAGAAGGGGCATGTTGACGTCGGTGATCAGAACATCGTAGGGCTGCTGTTGCAGCCGATCGAGGGCGTCCCGGCCGTTGCGGACCGTCTCCACCTGGTGGCCTTTTTCCTTGAGCCACAATTGAATGATCAACTGGATTTTCGAGTCGTCGTCGGCCAGCAGAATTCGCATGCAATCGTCCTATAAAAAAGTTCCTGGTTGGACGGCTCGGTGGGACGCCGTTCCCGCTGCTGCTGTACACTGTTCGACCCATGCCCCACACTACCCCCATCGTCTATTTTCGTCCGTTGCTTAATATGCACGTGAAAACTCGGGGAATACGGCGGACCGGCGGCAGCGCCATCCGGGACGTTGGCCGGTCGGCGGAGGTCCGATTTGACGTTGCCAATCCGGTCCGGCCGGGCGGGAAAACCAAAATGGCGGCCAATGTGGCCGGGGAAAAGGACGATATGTTGCAGGGGACATGGTTTCGAAAGGTTTCGGAACGTTGATTCGACGCGATGGCCGCGGCCCGGCGCCGATGGCGGTGGGGCGTGAAGGCCGTCGGGAAGGTCGCCGGATTCCATCCCGAATCGGTCGGGCAGAATCGAGGAGGAAGTGACCGTTGGCGCCATTTTCACAAGCAGATTCAGACAGGCATACGACCCCAACGTCGCCGCCGGCGGGACGAACCGGCCCGGACGGGCAAGTCGAAGTGGCGGCGGACCGCCTGGCCGCCCTGGAAGGCCCGGATGATCCCGCAGGCGGTGCGCCGCTGCCGCAAACCGGCAAACGGCGTCCTGCCGGGGATTGGCTGCAATGCTGGTACATCATCATCGCCGCGGCCTTCCTGGCCAGTTGTGCCGGCGCGGTCCTGGCGGTCGTCGAGCTGCGGGGCGGCACGGTTGTTACCTGGGCCCGGAGCTGCCTGCTGTATGGCGCGGTCGCGGCGCCGGGTTGGGTCGGGATCATTCTCTGGCGGACCGTTCGCCAGGCGCGGCGCCAGCGGGCCTTTCGTGATATCGAGGGCCTGCTGGAACAGCTCGACCGGCAGGGCGGGCAGGAGGATGTGCCCCTGCGGCTGGAGGCGGCGGCGGTCTCGGCGAAGATGTCGGCGGCGGCGCGGGGCTGGAATCGCCTGGTGTCGGCCTGGGATGGGTTTCAGGATCGGCTTTATCGGACGCAGTCGGAAGACGCGCTGGGACAATTTTTGTGCAGTTACGATTCCCAGCGCCTGCTGGGGATTCTGGAAATCCTGCCGGACGGGGTTGTGCTGCTCGATGAGCAGGGGACGATTATTCTGGCCAACCGGGCCTGCGAAGGCAAGGTGAGCAAGCCCCTCGGCGAATTTATCGGAAGATCCGTGCTGGAATTGTTCCCGGACGAAAATGCCCAGCGGGTACTCCAGCGGATCCTGGCCAAGCAAACCCTGGGCGCCGAGGATCATTTCGAGGTGGTGCTGCTGGGGCCGCATCTGGCCGGGGTCGAATCCGACGGCGACGCCCCAGGTGACGCGCCCCCGCCGGAGCCTGGCCCCGAGAAGACGGCCCAGACGGCGTCGTCGCTGGAACAGAGGCTCCAGGCCGGCTCGGCGGTGCTGTGGGTGTGCTGCTATCGGATCAACCAGGAGAAGGACAACTCGGAAATACTGATGATCCTGCGCGACGTCACCCAGCAGAAGATCCAGCAGTACGGGCGGGACATGTTCGTGGCCCACGTCAGCCACGAGCTGCGCAGCCCCCTGACCAACATCCGGGCCTACACCGAGACCCTGCTGTCGGACATGATCCTGGACGCCGCGGCGCAGAAGGAATCCTTCAACGTGATCCACGAGGAGACCAACCGCCTGATCCGGCTGGTGAACGACATCCTGGACCTGTCGCGGATGGAGTCGGGCTCGATGCAGCTGGAGCGGGGCGAGGTGGTGCTGGATCGGCTGGTGCGCCAGTGCGTCAACGACGTGCGGGCCGGCGCCACCGCCAAGAAGATCACCCTGCAGACGACCTATCATCCCAAGCTGCCGAACCTCTACGCCGACCGGGAAAAATTGGCGGTGGTCCTGAACAATATCCTGAGCAACGCCATCAAGTACACGCCCTCGGGCGGGACCATCTTTGTCGAGACGAACGTGGACGATCGGTATGTCTTCCTCAAGGTGACCGATACCGGCATCGGCATCGCCGAGAAGGATCTGGACCGGATCTTCTCCCGGTTTTACCGGGTGGATCGCCGCGAGACGGCGGATATCCCGGGCAGCGGCCTGGGGCTGGCGATCACCAAGGAGATCGTCACCCTGCACGGCGGCGCCATCAACGTGGTCAGTGAACTGAACAAGGGAACGGAAATGGAGGTCAAGTTGCCGTTGACGACGGTCGGCCCGGTGCTGGGGTCGGCGCAGAGCCGGACCGAGTAGGCCCGCCGCGGCGCGGCGCCGGGCGGGGTCGTCCCGTCCCGGTCGCCGGTCCCGAGACGCGGCTGCTGGCGGGCCCCGCGCGGTTCATCGTCAAGAGCAACCCGATTCAACGTGATGAAATTGTATATACGAAACATACGAAATATACGAAAACGCCTGGCGGGCGGAATGCTTCTGGCCTGGCTGGCCGCGGGCGCGGCCGGTTGCCATTGGCCGATTCCCGATCCGCTCTGGTGGGCGTGGGGATTGGCGCTGGGATTGTTCGCCCTGGCCTTCGGCGTGCGCGGCGCGCCGGGCCGTTCGCCCGCGCCGGCGGAGGCGTCTGCCAGCGGCGAAACGCCGCCGGTGGTCCGGCCCGAGACCCGGCCGGACGAGATCGAGCATCTGTCGGACCTGCTGGAGGAACTGGGCCGGCTGCAGAACAGCCAGGATCTGCTGGAGCGCTATCGCTGTTTCATCCACCTGGCCGAAGGGTGCCTGCAGCAGTCGTTGGGGCCCTGCGGGATCTCGCTGTGGTGCCCGGATCACGCCTACCGGGATCTGGTCGAGTGCGTGATCCAGCCGACGCTTACGGGGGCGAGCCGGCCGGGGATCTCCCGGGCGGCCCGTTCGATCGAGCGGTCGCCCTGCCGGGTGGCGCTGGATTCGGTGGTGATTCGCGACGTCCTGAAGACCGGCCAGGCCTACGGCGGGTTCGCCGCGGACCGCATCGCCCTGCTGGCCGGCCAGACGCCGGACAGTTCCCTGGCCTTCGACGCCTGCATCCCGCTGTATCGTCCCTACGGCCAGCCCCTGCTGATCCTGGCGGAGTGCACCGAGACCCGGCGGCAGTCCGCTACGGCCGGCGCCTTCGAACGAACGGTCAGGATGATACGGTTTTTCTGGAAGCAGCTGCAGGCGGCCAACCAGCGGCAGTGGCTGGCCGACCATGACGAGGCCAGCGGCTCGCTGCGGGAGGAGGTGTTTCTGGCCCAGGGTCAGGCCTGGGCGGACGAGTGCCGCCGGCGGGACGAGCTGTTTGTCGTGGCGGTCCTGTCGGTGCGGGGCTTCCGCCGGATGTTCGCCGGGGAGTCGGCCCGGTGGCGGCGCCTCAGCGGCCTGATCGGCCGCTGCCTGCGGACGACCCTCGCCGAATACAGCGAGCGGTTCCTGCTGGGCAAGATGGCCGATGACGTGTTCGCCTGGCTGATCCCGGGCTCGGACGGCTTTCTCTGGCGCTGCCGCATGGAGGGATTTCTCAAGCGCCTCGAGTCCGAGATCGTCCAGGCCGGCGCCGCCGACAAGCCCGCCGTCCCGGCGGTGGAACTGCAGTGGCACCTGGGCGACCATCGCGGCTATCGGGGCGACCTGGAGGCGCTGCTCAACGAGATCTACCGCCGGATGTTCTGCCCGCTGCCGCAGGAGGTCCCGCCGGTCCATCGGCTGGCATTGAGCCGGGCCCAGGAGGACGTTGCGCCATGCAGGTAACCGTCGGCAAAGAAGGGGCCGTCACGGTGGTCAAGCCGCTAGGGCCGATCACCGCGGGCGAGCTGGAGTCGCTGGAGGCCCGCTTGACCGAGCTGAGCCGGCACTGGACCCAGCGGCTGGTCTTGAACCTGGGCGAGGTGACCTGCGTGGACAGCGCCGGCCTGGAGCTGCTGGTGCGGTTTCACCGCCAGTTCGAGCAGCGGGGACTGAAGCTGAAGCTGTGCGGCATGAACGATTTGGTCGAGAAGGTATTCACCCTGACGCGGCTGTCCGGGCGGTTTGATATATGTCCCGACACGGCGGCCGCCGTACGCAGTTTTCTATGAAGCTTTTATCGCAGACGATTCGTATGGGGCAGATGCTCGTCCAGGCGGGTCACCTGACCGAGGAGCAGCTGGCCGAGGCCCTACGCCGCCAGAAATCCAGCAGCAAGCGGCTGGGCGAGCTGCTGGTCGAGGAGCAGCTCGTCTCCGAAGCGGTGGTCCTCCAGAGCCTCTCGGAGCACCTGGGGCTGCCGGCGGTGAAGCTGCGCCCGGGGTTGATCGATCCGCTGGTGGTGGACACCATCGACAAGGAGATGGCCGAGCAGCATCTGATCATTCCCATGTTCCGGGTGGACGACACGCTCACCGTGGCGATGGCCGAGCCGCAGGCGCTGCTGGTGGTGGACGACCTGGAGCGGGCCACGGGGCTGCGCATCCTGCCGGTCATGGCGCTGGCCGAGAACATCCGGGAATACATCAAGAAATATTACGCCCAGAACATGCAGCTCGACAGCTTCATGGCCTCGCTGGAGGACGCCCACGTCGAGGTGATCGAGAGGGAGGCGATCGACGAGGATTCGGTCATCGATCTGTCGGAGATGGCCGACGGCAGCCCGGTGGTCAACCTGGTCAACATGAGCATCGTGCAGGCGGTCAAGGAGGGGGCCTCCGACATCCACGTGGAGCCGGACAAGCACAGCGTGCGGATCCGCTACCGGATCGACGGGGTGCTGCACGACCTGATGACGCCGCCGAAGGAGTGGCACCCGGCGATCGTCTCCCGCATCAAGGTGGTCGGGCGCATGGATATCGCCGAGAAGCGGGTGCCCCAGGAGGGCCGGATCCACATCCTGATCGAGGGCCGGGAGATCGACCTGCGGATTTCGTCCATGCCGACGATTCTGGGCGAGAAGATCGTCATGCGGATCCTGGACAAGAACAACCTGCAGTTGAACCTGGACCGCCTGGGCTACGATCCGAAGATGGTCCTGAAGATCAAGCGGATGCTGGCCAAGCCCTACGGGCTGTTTCTGGTCACCGGCCCGACCGGCAGCGGCAAGACCACGACGCTCTATTCGGCCCTCGACCTGCTGCGGAACAAGGAGCGGAACATATTGACCATCGAGGATCCGGTGGAATACCAGTTGGGCTTGGTCAACCAGATCCAGGTGCACGAGGCGGTGGGCCTGTCGTTCGCCCGGACGCTGCGCTCGGTGCTGCGGCAGGACCCGGACATCATCATGGTCGGCGAGATCCGCGACGAGGAGACCGCCAAGGTGGCCGTCCAGGCGGCGCTGACCGGTCACCTGGTCCTGAGCACGCTGCACACCAACGACAGCGCCGGGACCATCAACCGGCTGCTGGACATGGGGATCGAGCCCTATTTGCTGGCGTCCTGCCTGGTCGGGGTCATCGCCCAGCGGCTGGTGCGGACGATCTGCCCCAAGTGCAAGACCACCTATTTCCCCGAGGAGGGCGTTCTGACGGAGATCGGCTGGCAGGGCCCGCGGAACCGGGCCTTTCACCGGGGGATGGGCTGCTCGCTCTGCCACGACAGCGGCTACCGGGGCCGCCGGGCGATCTGCGAGGTCCTGGAGGTGACCCCGGCCCTGCGGAACCTGATCCTGCAGCGGCCCGGCGCCAACGAGATCAACGAGATGCTCTCTCGCCAACGGCACTGGTGGGATCTCAAGCAGGCCGGTCTGTTGTGCGTGGAGCAGGGGGTCACCAGCATCGACGAGATGATGCGGGTCTGTTTCCTGGACGAGCAGGAAGACGAATCCGCCCCGGAGACGCCGGAGGAATCCGTGGGTACGGACATCGGCGCCTAAGGGCGTCTCCATCCAACGAGATGGCCGGCCTGACTTGGGTGTGGTTATGAAGGGCCGGGATGAATGCAAAAGGGAAAAGGGTGTCTGGCATGACGAGGCAATCGGCCGGACCGGATTACGGGATTGCCTGGACGATACGAGGATACGTTTGGCGAGTGTATACAACGCATGATTGTAACCTATGAAGCACTGGATCGTTCCGGACTGCTCGTGCGCGACACGCTGGCGCTGGACGAGGGGGACGACGCCGTTGTGGAGTTGAGGCGGCGGGGACTGGTGCCCGTGCGGGTCCAGGCCGACGGCCCCTCGCTGCGCCGCCGCCTGACGGGTCTGTCGTCGCGGGTGCGGGACTGGGGCGGCTCCCAGGCCGATCCGCGGCGGGCCCGCCGCAAGGAGCTGCCGCTGTTTACCGAGCAGATGGCGATCCTGCTGGAAACCGGCACGCCGGTGGCGCCGTCCCTGGCGGCGTTGGAACGGCAGGTGACCACGCGGCATTGGCAGGCGCTGGTGCGCCAGCTGCGCCGGCAGGTGGAGGAGGGCGGCTCGCTGGCCTCGGCGGTGACGTCCTATCCGGAGGTGTTTGATCCGGTGTACGGCAGCATGATCTGCGCCGGCGAGGCCTCGGGCAAGCTGCCGCTGATCCTCGGCCGGCTGGCCCTCTTGTCGCGCCAGGCGGACCGGGTGCGGCAGAAGGTCGTTTCCGCCCTGATCTATCCGACGCTGCTGACGGGCATCGCCTTTTCGGTGGTGAATGTCCTGATCTTTTTCGTGTTGCCCCGTTTTGCCGGGATCTTCACGGAGATGGAGGTCAAGCTGCCCCGGAGCACCACGACGCTGCTGGCGGTTTCCCATGGGATCCGGGGCAATATGCTGATCGTCCTGTCGGCGACGGCGGCGGCGGTGGCGGGACTCGTCCTGTGGAACAAGAGCCGCGCCGGCGTGCGGCTGCGGCAGCGGGCGGTGCTCCGGTTGCCGATCATGGGCCCTCTGGTCCGCTCGCTGATTTTGGCCCGCCTGTTCCGGCTGATCGGCCTGCTGTTGGAGTCCAGCGTGCCGCTGCTCGATGCCCTGGAGCTGACCAAGACCTCGACGCGCAATTACCTCTACGTGCAGCTGCTGGAACGGATGTATCAAAGCGTACTGAACGGCAGGACCATGTACGAGGTGATGCTGCACAGCCGGCTGGTGCCGGCAAGTCTCGCCCAGATGGTCCATACCGGCGAGGCCAACGCCCAGATCGGCCGGGTCATGACCCTGTTGGCCGACCATCTGGACGACCAGAACGAAACACGCATCGGCATGCTGACGAGCATCATGGAGCCGGTGATTCTGATTATTATGGGATTGGTGATCGGCATGGTGGCCATTTCGCTGGTCCTGCCGATGTTCGATTTGTCCCGGATCTCCGGGTAACGATTCCCCGGCCGATCCCTTTGTACGACGATGTGCTCTGGCGACATTATTGGTCGAGACGACAGGACGGGTCAGACGACCCCGAGGACTTGGCGTTATCCGACGCCCAACGAAAACGTGAGCCGATGAGAACGCGTGTACCCCATATTGGTTCGGGTCCCCTGCCGATCGGGCTGGACCTGGGACGAACCGCCGTCCGGGCGGTGCAGTTGCAGCCGTCCGGCGGCCGCTGGAGGCTGCTGGCCGCCTGGGAGTTGCCCTGGATGCTTCCGGAGACCGGGCCGGACGGGCATGCCGGCGAACCGGACGAGGCGCGGTTGCAGGAGGCGCTGCGGCGCTTGCAGCAGCACGGTCCCTGCAAGGGCGCGGAGGCGATCGCCCATTGTCCGTCGGACCGGCTGGACATGCGGCCGATCGAGTTGCCGGCCGGACGGGAGGGCCTGCCGCGGGAGGCGGTGCTGGGGGCCCTGCGCTTGCAGTTGGGCAGCGTGTTGCCGTTTCCGGCCGCGCAGGCCGTGTTCGATTATTTCGGCGTGGGCCGCGACGGCCGTTCGGGCAAGCTCAAGGTCATGGCGGTGACGGCCGACGGCCAATGGATACGCCGCCGGATCGCGCTGGTGGAGTCCTGCGGCTGGCATTGTCGTCGACTGGATGCCCTGCCCTGCGCCCTGGCCCGCGTGGCCGCTTGGGCCGAGGCGGAGTCGCCGGACGAGTCGGGACACGTGACGGAGCCGGCCGGCGAGGACGGCCAGGGGCCCTATGCCCTCTCGGCCATCCTGGATATCGGCTACGAGGGCAGTACGCTGGTGGTCAAGACCCCGCACGGCGCGGAGTTCTGCCGCCGCTTCGGGCTGGGCGGACGGGAGATGACCGAGATCCTCTCCCAGAGGCTGATGATGGGATTCGACCGGGCGGAGCGTTTCAAGCGGATGTACGGCATGGATCTCCACTCCCGGCGCTTGTGCACGGCGGCCGCCGCCGCGGATGGTGCCGGCGCCGCCGCATCCGCCGGCCCGACCGGATCGGACCGAACGGACGGCATCGGTAGGGCTCCATCCCCGGAATCGTCCCAGCAAAGCGAGATCGGCAAGACGATTTTTGCGGCGCTGCACGGCGAGTTGCAGGATTACCTGGAGGCCCTGACCCGCTCGCTCAATTACGTGATAACCAATCATCCCCAAGGGCGGCTGCACAAGATCTACCTGGCCGGCTCGGCGGCGCACCTGCGGAACCTGGACGTCTTCATGACCGAGCAGTTCGGCTTGCCGGTCGAGAGGCTGCACACCGAGCTGCTGGACGAGATCGTGAGCGGTCTGCCGGCCTCGCGGGCGCAGGCCGGCGGATGGGTCACCGCCTTGGGACTGGCCCTGGCGGGAGGGCAGCGGACATGATCGGTGTCGATCTGATACCCGACGAATGCAAGATCAGCCATCAGCGCCGGCGGCGCCTGCGGATCTGGGCGGCCGTCTGTCTGGCCGGATTTGCCTTGGCCGGCGTCAGCGGCGGCGCGCTGTATCTCTTGTACCGGCAGGAGAGTCGCGTCACCCGGGAAATCGCCCTGCGCCACGAGCAGGTGCAGCAGGACATCGAGCGGCTGGACCGGCAGAAGCGGCAGCTGGATTCCTGGGAGAGTCAGCTGGTCCTGCTGGCCGAGCTGGGACGGTATGTGGATTACGTCTCGCTGACCGCGTTCCTTTCCGATCACAGTCCCCGCCGGGTGTACCTGGAGCAGTTGTTGTTCAGCGAGCCCCAAGCGGCCGTTCTGGCCGCCCAGGCCGGCCAGGGGCCGGGGGCGCTGCCCAAGGCGGCGGGGATGTTTCAGATACACTCCGCCCTGAACGGCTTGTCCAAGCAGGCCGGCGCGGCCGGCCCGGCGAAATCCGCCGGATGGGTGATGTACCTCAAGGGCCGGGCCCTGGATTATGCGGCCGTGGCCGACTATCTCAGCGTCCTGCGCCAGGCGCCGCAGGTTCACCGGGCGGATCTGCTGCGGACCTGGCGCGCAAGCGGGACGCAGGCGGACCGGATGCGACCGCTGCATTTCGAGATGGAATGCCTGCTGGCAGGGCCGCGTCCGACCAAGGGAGAGACCTATGCTGATATGCCGCCAGCCCAAAATTTTTGACGTGGATGCCATCGGCCTGGCCGTGCTGATTCTGACGGCGGCCTGTTCCTGGTGGCTCCTGCTGCAGCCGTTGCAGCAGAAGCGCCAGTGGCAGCGCCGGGAAAACGAACAGATCGCCCAGGACAACCAGCGGGCCCAGGGCCGGCGGGCGGATCTGCAAGAGCTGGTCCGCCGGCGCCAGACACTGGCGGCGGGGCTCGAGAACGCCCAGTCGATTCTGCGGGAAAGCACCGGCCTGGCCCAGATCCTCCGGCATGTCGGACGGCTGTGCCGGGACAATGGCCTGCGGTTGGATGAACTGGACCCTCAGGACATCGTGGCGTGTTCGCGGTATCAGAAACGGCCCCTCCATCTGGCGTTGCACGGCGGCTATCCGCAGGTGCATCGGATGCTGGAGCAGCTGGCCAAGGAGCTGCCCTTTATTCGGGTCAGCAGCCTGGGATTTACCAAGCCGTCCCGCACGCCGGGTGCGTCAGGCGCGTCCGGTCTGTCCGACATGTCGGGTATGTCCGGCGTGCCCGACCTGGCCTCCAGGCCCGCCAGGCCCGGCGCGGCCGACGCGGCCGATGACGGCTGCGATATCCAGATGGTGCTCGATGTCTACGGGCTGGAATGGCAGAACCTGTAAAGGCGTCTAATCCAACCATAATATAGGATGTTAAGGATCCAGGAAAATAAAGGGCAAGGGAACGAACACAGGAAGAAAAGCTATGACTACCTCTCGCAAGATATCTCTCGGCGTTATGGTGATTGCGATCAGCGTGTTGGTCTGGGACAAGACCATTCATCGCTCCTCGGTGAGCGAACCGTCGTCGGTGGAAGGCTCTTGGCGGATGCCCGGCCGGCTGCCTGCCGGGCCGCCGGATGCCGCCGGCGGATCCGGTGATTTATGGGAGGCCGCGGCGATTCAGGCGCTGGCCTCGCCGGCGCCCTCGCCGGAAGCGACCGAGGTCGGATCGCCGTCGGACCCGGCAATACCCTTCGGTCCGGGCAGCGACAGTGGCGTGGCGCGGACCTTCGGCCGATTAGGCGGGCGGGTGGTCCAGCGGATGTTTTCCGGTCCGTCGGGGCCGCAATCCGCCGGGATGACCGCCGCGAGCCGGCGGGACCTGTTTGTGGCGACGGAGGAATTCCGGCAGGCGATTCAGCCGCCGGCCCCGCCGGTATCGGCGCCGTCGACCGAAGAGGTCCTGGCCGAGGCGGCCCGCCAACTGCAACTGACCGGCATCGTTATCGGACCGCGGAAACATTTTGCCCAGATCAATCAAAAGATCGTCACGACGGGCGACCGGATCGGGCCGTTCCAAGTCCGCCAAATCCTCCCCGATCGCGTGATTTTGGCGACGGAAACGGGCTCGGTCGAGCTTCGCTGGAAACGATAGGTTTTTTAGGGGACCTCGGAGAACCTCCCGGGCGGCGACGGATCGTGCCCGGGAGGTTTTTTATAAAGTCGCATCCAGCGCCGGACGATCTAAGCAATGGTCCATACCGGCAGATGTTATTGAGAACTTGAACCATGGGGGATAGACAATCCTGAGAAAGGGAGTCAAAGGAGAGGACATGAACCCGAAATGCAAAGCACAGCGCAAGGCCTTCAGTCTGGTGGAATTGGTCATCGTGATCGTGATTCTCGGGGTGATTGCCGCCATCGCCATCCCGCGGATCAGTTCCGGCAGTCGCAACGCGGGCGAATCCGCCCTGCGGGCGAATCTGGCCAGTTTGCGGAACGCCATCGACTGGTATTACGGCGAGCACAAGAACACCTATCCGGGCGTGAAGGACGACGGGACGTCCGGCGCCAAGACCGAGGGCTCGCTGATCAACCAATTGGTCAAGTATTCCAACGCGGACGGCACGACCTCGGACAACAAGAGCGACCTGTTTCCCTACGGACCCTACCTGCGCGGCGGCGGATTTCCCAAGCTGCCGGTGGGCGGCAATGCCGGCAGCGCCAACGTGACGATGGTGGATGACAATCTGCCGCTGACGGCGACGCCGGCGGACGGTTGCGGCTGGAGCTATAACCTGCAGACCGGCCAGATCATCGCCAACTCGACGGACACCGGCAGCGACAACAAAACCTACGATACCTATTGAGTTTGCTGCATCGTCAGGGGGCAGGGATCGAACCAGGCCGTTCGTTCGCAGGGACGGGGAGTGTATAATTCATAATTCGTTTTGGGTCCCGGACGGCCGGCAGGTCGGCGCCGGGACCGTTTTTTTTCGGGCAGGGTCCTTGTCGTTTTTCCTTTTCGCCGGCGGGCGGGCATATGATGATTCGACGGTATACGGCTGGTCGGATCCGATCCCGGGCGGGATTGACCTATACGGAGATCCTGATCTGCCTGATCCTGATCGCGCTGCTGGCCGGGGCGATCGGGGCGGCCCTCTATCAGGCCCACGAGCGGACCGGCCGGGTGCATGTCCGCCTGACGCGGCAGCAGAACCGGATGGAGCTGGTGCGGCTCCTGGCCGACGAGCTGCGCTTCGCCACCCAGATCAACGCCCTGGATTCGACCGGGATCACGTTTTTTTCCCCGCGGGACGGCGGCGTCACGATCAGTTATGCCTACGACGACGGGGCCCAGACAGTCAGCCGCAGCGAGGGCTACGGGATTCCCGAGACGGTGGCGGAAAACGTAACGGTGTTTTCCCTGGAGGCCGAGACCGTATCTCTCCAGGGAACCAACTACCTGGAGGGGGTCCGGCTGACATTGAAGATCGGGCCGGGCAGCTCCCAGCAGGTCGAGCAGTATCTGGAACTGATGAATCTGCCGGAGATGTGAGCGACGATGCGCATGGCGATTAGCCCCAATCTGCGAATCCGGTGCCGGGCCTTCAGCTACGTCGAACTCTGCATGGTGATGACCATTATCGCCGTGTTCGCCGCGGTGGCGGTCCTGTCCTATTCCCACGGCACCGACGGTCCGGGACTCCAGGCGGCGGCCCAGCGCCTGGCGGCGGATTTGAGCCGGGTGCGGGACGGCGCCCGGCGGGCCCGCCAGAGCTATACGCTCAGCTTCGACGCGAACCAATGCCGCTACCAGGCCGTGGGGCTATCCGGCGTGCTGGGGCCCCAGGACCTTTCCTGCGCGCTGACGGATCGGCCCTATCAGGTCGATTCCATGGAATTGCAGCTTTCGGGCCAGACCCAGATCCAGTTCGACGCCTACGGCAAGGCGGACCCGGCCGGCCAGATTGTCCTGCGCCGCGGCCGCCAGCAGATCAGCGTCAAGATCAACGAGCGAGGGGACATTGAAACGAGCCGCTAATATCCGCCGGACGGGACGGGCGCAGTGGGCCGCCGCCGGGTTGTGCTACACCGAGGTGCTCATGGCGTGCCTGCTCATCGCCGTGCTGTTCGTCTCGGCGATGCGTTTGTTTGCCAACCTCGGCCGCTCGCAGCAGGGCGTCGACCAGCAGGATATCGCCCGCCGGCTGGCGCTGGAGATGATCACCGAGATCAAGACCAAGGCCTATGCCGATCCGGTGAACGATCCGGAGTTCGGGCCCGGTCCCGACGAGGCGGCCGTGGGCAGTCGGTCGGCATTCGACGATATCGACGATTACCACGGCTGGTCGGCCGGCCCGCCCCAGGACGCCCAGGGCAACGAGTTGCCCGATGGCAGCGGCTATACCCGCGGCGTCCAGGTCTGCTGGGTCCAGGCGAACGACTTTTCCCAGCCGGCCGCCGCGGAGGAGGGATTCAAGCGGGTGACCATAACCGTTTCCTTCGGCGCCGCGGCGCGGGTGCTCGAGGAGCAGGTCTATGTTATCGCGGACGCTCCGGTGCGGAGCGATCAAGAGTAGTCGCTAGCGTGCGTCCGGCCGGCCCCGTCCGGCCGGCGGCGGGGAATCATCATGCGGCCAACCGACAAACAACCTGGCAAGGCAGCGACCGGACCGGCAACACACCTGGCGACCGGCCTGGCGACGGGCCGGCGACCGCGCCGCGGGCGGCAGGGCAGCATCTACATGCTGGTGCTGGTCTCGACGGTCGTGCTGGTCGGCCTGGTGCTGGGTCTGAGCTACCGCCTGCTGCACCTGCACCAATTGAACCGGTCGCAGCGCGACATGGACCGGGCCTTTGTCTACGCGGAGCTGGGCGTCCGCCATGCCCTGCATTACACCCGGGTGGATCCCCAATGGCGGGTGAACCTTACCAGCGGGCCCTGGCTCCAGGATGTCGCGGTGGACCAGGCCGTGTATTCGGTCAGCGGGATCGATGCGGCGGATGGGGATCTGGCCAACGTGCCCTCGGAACCGGTGACGCTGTCCTGCACGGCCGCCATCGGCGGCGTGACCCGCCAGGTCCAGGTCGAGGCGAAGGTCGTCCCCCTCGAGCTGCTCAAGTATGCGGCCTCGGCGGCGGACGACATGTCAATCAGCAACCATGTCCGGGTATACGGCTCGATCACCTGCAATGACGACATTTCCAAGTCCGGCAGCGATACCTGGGTCTTCGGCGACGCCGAGGCGGTCGATACCATCTACGAAACGACGAATATCAGCGGCACGGTCGCTCCGGGCAGCCCGCCGAAACAGTACCCCGACAGTTCCGCCCTGCTGGCGTATTACACCGCCCGGGCCACGCCGATACCCTATTCTAGCACCATCCAGTCCATGCTGATCAGTCCGGCCAACAATCCCTGGGGATCGCCCAATCCGGACGGCCTGTACAAGATCCAATGCGGCTACCAGAAGATCGAGATCAGGAACTGCCGGATCGTGGGAACCCTGCTGCTGATCAATCCCCGTAGCGACAGTCTTGTCTCGACGAGCATCAACTGGACGCCGGCCCGGGCGGATTACCCGGCGTTGATCGTCGACGGCTCCTTTACGATTAGTCCCACTAAGGATCTGCGGGAATACGAGATCGGCTACGTGGATTTGAACCTGCCCGGCGAGTCGGGATACGGCAGTGTCTGGACGGTTTTCTCAAACAGGATCTCCGGCCTGGTGTATTGTACGGGGGATCTGACTCTCGAGGACGAGGCCCGGATCGAGGGGGCGGCCATCGTCCAGGACGACCTGTTTCTCCAGGAGGATGCGCGCTGCACGCTGGACGAGGGCCTCTACGACAATCCACCGGTTTATTTCCACTACCCCTACCTGCAAGCGGTCCGCGGCGCCTGGCAGGAAACGATTCCCTAGACAGTTACGCTGGCCTGGAAAAGGTGTTGCCGGTGATTCTTCGACCGCCGAGGGATTCCCTTGCCGACGGCATCTTTGCGCCGCGCGCCGAGCCGTTTCCCCCTGCCGTTTCCGTCTTTCCACGCTCTTTCCCGACCGCCCTACCCGGTTCGTTCTTGACAATAACGCCCAACCGGATTACCCTGCCGGGAAATAATCCCGCGCGGATTCCGGCCATACACACCGTGGGTAAGGAGTGACCCATGTCCGTCAAGCAGCATTCCCTCAGTCGTCGCGATCTGCTCAAGGGGCTCGGTTGGAGTTGGGCGGCCGGCACCTTCGGCCTGGCCCCAGGAGCCCGCGCCGAAGAGGCCCCGCCGGTCGCCGCTGTCCCCAAGCCGGCCGGCCGCGGCCGGGTGGCCACCTACCGCAAGGTTGTCGCTCCCGCCCGCGTCAGTCTGGTCAAGGGAAACGACGCCCGGGACAACGTCTATCAGGCCCTCAGGCGGATCGAGGACGAGGTGGTCGCCTCGATCGGCGCCAAGAAGAGAATCCTCGTCAAGCCCAACTTCGTGACCACCGATCGGCCGCTGTGCGCCACGCGGGTGGACGCCGTGCGGGGCATTCTCGATTTTTTCCGGCCCCGCTTTGCCGGCGAGATCCTCATCGGCGAATCCACCGCCAGCAACGCGGGGACCTTCGCCGGCTACCAGAACTACGGCTACCTGCCCCTGGAGAAGGAATACCGCCTTAAACTGGTGGACCTGAACCGCCAGCCCTATGTCTATCGCTACGTCTTCGGCAAGGGCCACCGGCCCCTGCCGATCCGCATCATCGAGACCTTCCTCGACCCGGATCTCTATATCATCTCCGCGGCCAAGATGAAGACCCACGACCGGGTGCTCACCACGCTTTCGCTGAAAAATGTGCTGCTGGCCGCCCCCCTGAACGATTACACAACCAACGACAAGGGGCGCACCCATACGGCCTACCCCTTTCGCAAGGATACCGTCCTGCACTACAACCTGTTCCATCTGGCCCAGGAGATCTATCCCGATCTCGGCGTGATCGACGGGTTTGAGGCGATGGAAGGCGACGGTCCCGTCGGCGGCGACCCCGTCGACGCCCGGCTCGCCCTGGCGAGCCTCGATCCGCTGGCCCTGGATACCCTGGCGACCAAGCTGATGGGCTTCGATCCGGGGGAGATCCTCTATCTGAGCGCCATGAACGAGGCCGGCATGGGCCAGGGCGATCTCGACAAGATCCAGGCCCTCGGCGCCGACGTCGGCCAATGCCAGTACCGGTTCAAGGCCTCCCGGCACCTGCTTGAGGCGTATAACCTGGGCTAGCCCGGAAGGCCGAGTGTCAACCGCATGATACGATTGCATAGATCTGGAATTGAAAAGAACCAAGTGCCGTAGGGATAGTTGCAGTTTGATCGCTCTACGGCGTATCCCCGGGAAATTTGTGGCCTAGTCCAGACGGATCCCCTGGCCCTGGAGCCATTCCTTCAGATCGCCCAGGTTTTCGTCGAAGACCTCCTTGTCGTAGTTCTCCTCCAGTTTCTTGATGTGCTCGAGCAGTTCGGGCCGGTCTTCGATGACCTTGTCCAGTTTCTTTTCCAGGGCGTCCCCCTGTCGGCGGAGGTCGTCCAGGTTGACGTGGATGTCCAGCAGGGCGGCCAGGCGCTTGAGCATGGCCTCGATGCAGCGGGGATTGCGGCCCTGGACGTAGGCGGGGATCTCCGCCACCAGGTTCAGCATGTGGAGGCCCCGTGTGCCGGCCGCCCGGGTCAGGTAGGTCGAGATCCCCGCCGGACCGGAGTACTGGGCCAGGCCGATGTTGTAGCGGGCCAGGGCGAGCTTGAGGGTCTCGTCGGAGACGCTGCCGCTGAAGCGGGGTTCGCGGGTGTGGGGCACCAGACCGGCGAAGCTGCCCAGGAAGTAGATCTCCCGGCAGGCGAACTGCTCGGCCAGGCCCAGGATGCAGTCGGCATAGCTATGCCAGTTGAGGTTGGGCTCCTTGCCGACGAACAGGATGAGCTGGTTGTCCGCATCGTAGAAAAATATATTGGTCGGCTCGGCCAGGTTCCGGATTAGCCCGTCTTCCAGGTCCACGCTCGGTCGAAAGAGGGCGGAAAACTCCATGGAGCCGGGAAAGTTATAGATATAGAACTCGTCGGGGGCGATCTGGGCCAGCCGCCGGGCGTCGGTCTGCTCGATGAGGTATCCCAGCGAGCCGGTGGAGATGTCCGCCCCGTCCATCCAGCCGGAAAAACCCAGAACCATCCGCGGATTGACCAGCGGCGGGCGGGCTACGATCTGTAACGACTGCGGCGTCATGGGCTTGCCTGGGACTGGATTGTTTTATTCCATACGGTTATGGGGTTTATGGGTTTTGTGCTAATGGACGATAATAGGGTCGGCGGTCCGTCGTGTCAAGAAGCCGGCGGCGGGGGCGGACCGACAGCCATAATATCCTGACCGTCGCCGGTCAAGGTGTTGCCGGGGCCAGATGTCATGCTCTCTGCAAGCACATCACTATCCGATCCGAAACGGCCGGCAAGGCAATCGTCCGGCGGGGATGGTGGTCCCTCCGGAGGCGAATCGGATTTTTTTGCTGCCGACCGGGGGGAGGCATCCGGCGAGAAAGAATCTAACTACTTTCATGACGGCAATTTAAGGACTAATCTCCGCCAGAGGGCAATCCAGGGGGGATTGTTTACCCTGGCCGGCCAAACCGGCGGCCAGGTCATCCAGATCGCCTCGACCATGGTGCTGGCCCGGGTGCTTGCCCCCCGGGATTTCGGCTGGATCGCCATGATCTACTCGGTCAGCGGCCTGCTGGCCTTGGGCAAGGACCTGGGATTGTCCGTCGCCGCCGTGCAGCGGGACCGTCTGACCAGCCGGCAGGCCTCGACGCTGTTTTGGCTCTGTCTGGCGGCCAGTCTGGTCGTGGCGCTGCTGACGGCGGGGCTTGCCCCGGCGATCGCCTGGTTTTACGGCCAGCCGCAACTGGTCTGGTTGGCGATTGGGTTGGCCGGGGCCTATCCGCTAGGGGGCCTGGGCACCATCCACCAGGCCCTGTTGCGGCGCCAGATGCGGTTTCGGCCGCTGGCGGTTATCCAGGTGGGCCAGTTGTCTTTCGGGGCCGCCGCCGCGGTGATTAGTGCGTTTTGCGGCGCGGGCGTCTGGTCGCTGGTGGTCATGGCCTGGGCGGCGAACGCCGGTTCGGCCGTATTGAGTTGGCTGCTGTGCCGCTGGCGGCCGGGCCGGCCGGGACCGATCCGGCAGGTCCGCCAGATGCTCTCCTTCGGCGGGCATTACACCGGCCAGAGCCTGATGAATTACCTGCTGCGGAATGTGGACAACGTCCTGATCGGCCGGTTTTGGGGTTCCGGGCCCCTGGCGTTGTACAGCAAGGCCTACGGCCTGCTTCTCCTGCCGATCCATCAGATCAATGCCCCGCTGCTGGCGGCGGCCATCCCGACGCTCAGCCGGCTGCAGACGGATCCGCCGCGCTTCCGACGCTATTTTCTCCAGGCCCTGGGCGGGATTGCCCTGGTGACGCTGCCGCTGGTGCTGTTCATGGTGCTGATGGCCGAGGAGGTCATCGGGCTGGTCCTGGGCGACCAGTGGGTCGAGGCCGGCCGCATCTTTGCCGTTCTGGGCCTGTCGGCCTTTTGGCAGCCGCTCTTGAATGCCGCGGCCTGGTTGTATGTGGCCTGCGGGCGCGCCGACCGGATGTTTCGCTGGTCGCTGTGTGCCACGACGGTGCATATCATGGGCTTCGTGATCGGACTGGCCTGGGGGCCCCTGGGCGTGGCGACGGCCTACACGATTTCAATTTATGTCCTGGCGCTGCCCAGTATCTGGTACGCCTGCCGGGCGACGCCGGTCGGTCTTCGCGATATCTTCGGCCGGTTGTGGCGCCCGCTGGCGGCCACGGCGCTGACGGGGCTGGTGCTGGGATATGTCCGTTGGCTGGGCGGTGATTTATGGCGGACGGTAGGGGGGGTGCTGGTGATGTTCGCCGCCACCGGGGCGATCTACCTGGCGATCCTGTGCCTGCTGGCCGGCGGATTCGCGCCCCTGCGGGAGTGGAAGACACTACTCGCCGGCGCGGTGCATCGGCGAGCGGAGAGATAAAATCCCCCGTCTATAATACGAACGGCCCCGTTAGTCGCCCGACTCGATTTTAGAGCGAATACACACCTTCTTTGTCAGACAAAACCAGCAGGTAAATTCACGGCCGCCTGTCTATCGAGACGCTGGGGCCGGATGGCCTAGCGGTCTCTATCCCACCAGGCGGGGTCCCGCAGGTATTCCTTCATGA
>JAFGFX010000050.1 GCA_016930855.1 Sedimentisphaerales bacterium
CCCGATCTATCGGGGTTATCCTGTCTGGCTTCTTCTTTGCGTCTTGGCGCCTTGGCGTGAGATATTCTGTATTTCGCGACCACGTTTGCCATGTCGTAATTATGGCGAATATATATTTCACGCAAAGGCGCAAAGTCGCGAAGAATAATATCGGTCATAAATTCCGTCGTGTCTATGCGCCTTGGCGTGACACATCGGGGCAGCCCGGGATAATGTTACCATTTGCGCGGATCGCCCGATTCCATGATAACATCCAGCCGGGCCTTTCGTTCCCGCTCACACCGAATCCGCAGCGCCTGCTCGGCCGGTCCGCCCTGGCGGTGGAGGTCCTCGGAAATTCGCTTTGCCTGCTTTTTATTCATCATATGGTTCTCGATTGCTGTCCGGATTTGGCCTGTTTTTAGAGGCCCCCTTGGAGGTGGATCAAGATTTGGGTTGGCAGGCCGTGACGAAAAGAAGACCACAGAATGTATAACTTCTAACATAATGAGCGACCGACGCATTCAGTCGCCCGGGTGGGGCTGTTTGCCTTCATTATGTTAGACGCCCTTAGGATTCCGTGGTCTTCCTTTGTTAGGCCTCTAGTAATTATACACTCTAACATAACTACCGGCCGCAGGGTAAAACTGCCCTGGTTTGGTCTATCGGACCGGTTATGTTAGACGCCCTTAATACCGGCTTCGGCCGCCACCGTAACCACTGCCACCACCGTAACCACTGCCACCACCGCTACGAGACGGGCGCGGCTTGGCTTCGTTCACTTTGAGGGCTCGGCCGCCGGAGTCTTTTCCATCCAGCGCCTCGATCGCGGCCTGCGCTTCCGCATCGCTGCTCATTTCGACGAAAGCGAATCCCTTGCTTCGGCCGGTATCGCGATCCATGATGACCTGAGCACTTTCGACCGTGCCGTAAGCGCCGAACATCTGTTCCAGGTCCGCCTGCGATACCTCGTAACTCATGTTTCCGACATACACCTTTCTACCCATAACAAAATCTCCTGTTATGTACGGGCACGTGACCCATATTAAACTTTCCAGGTCACAGGGAAAGCGGCTGACGATTCAGCCTCATAAAAGATGGAAGGTTGAAGGAGAAACTTTGGCGGGAAGCAGAAATGAAACTGTCTCAAACCTGATTAACTCGTTCAGCAAACCATAATCTTTTATTTCGAACATACCATATTACCATATCGGGTTTTTGTCAAGAGTCAAATTGTCTTTTTTGGGAACGGATGATGATTTAGGGGGAAAAACGCCGCCGCCTTGTGCCGGCGTGGCTAAATCCTTGGCCGTAATGGAGTTGTAGCGTGCAGGTGTCCCGTGCCGGCCATGGAATCTCAGGTCCATTTTACCATTTTTTGGATCGCCCAGTTCCAAGATAACATCCAGCCGAACCTTTCGCTCCCGCTCACACCGAATCCGTAACGCCTGTTCGGCCGGTGCACTGGCAAAACATCACTAGCAGCCGTTCCATCAAGGGCTCGGCCTCTTTCGACCGGTTCGTCGATGGCTCTCAGCTTGGAATTCACCAGAAGCCGTTTCACAACCCACACCGAACGACGACATCATTGCCGATATCGCCAGTTGACGAGGTTGCGAAACGGCCTCTGGAATGCTTCGGGGCGCCGGACGCCACGGAGCACTTATTTATTCTTCTTTTCTTTTTTCAGTCTGCGTTTTTCCTTTGGAGTAAGCAGGGCCTTTTTCTGATGTTCTCTTTTGCCTTTATCTCTTTTTCCGCCATCGCCCATATCTGTTTCTCCTTTTTCAGACTAGGGAATAACAATGATTATACATTCTACATAGAACGGCAAACGCAGATTCCAACGTATCACCTGCAGCACATTGCTCCAGCTCCATGGGCAACATGCTATCAAGTTCCCGTCTGTTTGTCACTACCTACCTGGGAAATCCGGGTTCGGCGGCAACACGCCACTATCTATCTGGACGTTCGTGACATCAACACCAAGCCATCTTTAAGACCGGGAACGGCCCTCTATGCCGCGAGACGTCCCCCGGCTTGCCCGGTTGCGCTGCCCGGGGCGGTTTGTGGCCGGGCCATCCCCGACCATCCACGCCCCCCGACCATGCTCGCCGGCCGTAGCCGAAATTCCCGGCTGGACGGCGGCGAGGGGGTTTTGTCGCATGAGTTTGCCGATGGCACCTGGGGTAAGCCATGGGGATTCGACTGTCCCGGTGCCTGTGTAAATATCGATATAATATTTAGTTATGTTGCCGAGGGGCAGGGGCTTACCTTCAGGTCGCCCGGAAAATTCCTTCGCCAGGCAAACGGCCGGCAACTGAGACTGGCAAACTACCCGGCAATCTGCTACAAACTGGGGGGATTTTCCGGCGGTGGGCGGTTTTGTAGTTCGGCCGTGTCCCGTATCCGGATCCCTCGGTAAGGAAGTCCGCTTGGGCGAACTCGGCGACGAAAAACTGTTTGAATCCTTTCGGGCGGGCGACCAGCAGGCCTACACCCGGCTGGTTCATCGCTATGAGAAGGAGATATATAATTTCCTGCTGCGGTTCCTGGGCTCATCGGCGCTGGCCGAGGATGTCTTCCAGGAGACCTTTCTCCAGATCTATCTCTCGGCGGACAGCTTCCAGAGCGGACGGTCTTTCCGGCCCTGGCTCTATACCATCGCCGCCAACAAGGCCCGGGACGCCCTGCGCAGCCGGGCCCGCCGGCCCACCGTGCAGCTGACCACCGGTGACGATCAGGCCGAACTCGGCCGGCTCTGGGACACCCTCAACGCCGAGGTCACCACGCCCGAGCAGATTTACTCCCAAAAACAGCTCCAGCAGCTCGTTCGCAAGGTCGCCGACCAGTTGCCCGACCACCTGCGGGAGATCCTGATCCTGTCCTATTTCGATCAGCTGTCGTATAAGGAGTTATCGGAAGTGCTGGGCATCCCCCTGGGAACCGTCAAATCCCGCCTGCATTCGGCGGTGAAGAATTTTGCCAAACTTTATAGCGAACAGACGCTCGATTCAGACCGTAATGAGAAGTGAATAAGGCATAAGTTAATGCCGGAATCATCTTTCCTTGAGGATCGCTCAAGGGTATTTTTTAAGGGTGCCTGACAAAATCCAGGTGAAAGGCCAAATCGGTTCGTGTGGCCGCCGGAATGACGGCTTTTTGTTTGGCATCATAAGTCATTATACTATAAAGAATTATCAGCATGGACCCATCCGACGCCCACAAGGTACAACGTCTGCTGGATTATCACTTTTCTCTGGATGACCCCGATCAGCGCCGCCAGACCGAGCGACTGCTGGCCGACGACCCGGAATTACAGAACCTGGACCAGGCCCTCCGCCGGATCCTGGCGCCGCTTTCGGGCTGGCCGGATCAGGAACCTCCCGCCGGCCTGGCCGATCGGACGATCCAGGCCGCCGAGCGTTGCCGACAGGCCCGCACCATGGCCGCCGCCTCGGCGGCCGTCGCCGCGGAACCGCACCCGGACCGTTCCGGCCGCGGCCTGTGGGTCCTGGCGAACTTCCGCGATTTTCTCGCGGCGGCGGCGGCCATTATGCTGTTCTTCGGGCTCCTGCGGCCCGGATGGCAGCAGGCCCGGCAGGTCGCCCATCGCAATATGTGCGCCGCGCAGATGCGCTCGATCGGATTTGCCCTGGCCCAGTATTCCCTGGAGAACCTGGGGAAGATGCCCTACGTCAATCGCCCCGAAAACGCCAAGTGGCTCCCGGTCGGTTCCGACCAGGAGGATCACGCCTCCAATACCCAAAACCTGTTTCTGCTGATCAAATTGGGATACATCGCGCCGGAATCGTTTCTCTGCCCCGCCTGCTCGGAATCGGATCGGCCGGTCCGGATCCGCCTGCGGCCCGAGGTGCTGCGGACCATGCAGGATTTTGCCAGCCGCGGCGACATCCACTACAGTTTCCTGCTGATCCTGCCGCAGCAGTCCTTCCCGGCCGGGCCGGTGGCCCAGACCGCCATCGCCTCCGATATGAATCCGCTGTTCGCCGATATCGAACGCTGCGCCTCGCCGATGGTCGACCTGGAGAATTGCCGGGAACTGATGCAGAAAAACTCGCCGAACCACCAGGGCAGCGGCCAGACGGTCCTGTTCGGCGATGGCCATGCCCGGTTCTCCGCGTCGCGCTGCATCGGCCTGCGGCAGGACGATATCTATACGCTGGAGGGGATCTGGCAGTATGACGGCGACGAGTGGCCGACGAACGACGGCGACACCATCCTGGCGCCGTGAATGAGCCTATCTTGCCAGGTGGCCAACCAGGCGCCGAGGGCGTTTGATTGAGCCGGCTTGACCAAACTAAAGGGGGCAGGGTGACGCCCGAACGGCGGATGACGTCAAAGCGGCAAAGCGGTCCGCGTGATGCCAAAAGCAGGTCAAATTTCCGGAGGAATTACCGGCCGATCCGTGAAGCGGGCCATCCCGCATCTCGGCGACCGGCAGGGCTGCGTGTCATGTCATGATGCTTGCCGCTGATCCGATTGGGGGCTCGCCGGGCGGCCGAAACAGATCCGTTTCATGCGGGGCAGGTAAATCAGGGCGCTCAGCACCGTGGCCGCCAGGGCCAGCCAGATCGTGGTGTCCCGAAAGATCACCGCCCAGGTCTTCTCCTGGTGGTAGGCGATGTAGATGATCACGGTGCCGATGGCGAAGCTCTGCAGGAACATCTTCAGCTTGCCCGCCCAGGTGGCGGCGAATTGCTGGCCCTGGGATTCGCTGATCTGCCGCAGCAGGGTCACCAGGATCTCGCGGGCCAGGATCACGATCACCATCCACCAGGCGATCCCGCTGACGGAGGGGCCGTAGAGGGCCAGCAGGATAAATCCGCCGCCGATGAGGATCTTGTCCACGAAGGGATCGAAGCGGCGGCCGAAGGAGCTGGTCACCCGCCAGCGCCGAGCCAGCGGGCCGTCGATGATGTCGGTCAGGCCCGCCACCACGAACAGCACGAAGCCCCAGAGAAGCCGCCATTGCGTTGCCGGCGGCACCGAGGCCCCGGCGGTTGCCCGGGCCCTGGCCAAAAGCAGCAGGAGCAGAAATCCCGCCGCGAACAGCAGCCGCGAGGCGGTGATCCAGTTGGGGATGTGTCTCCAAATGCCTTTCATGACGGCGGCGTTTCTTTCCGGCGGGCGGTTGTAGGGACGATTCGGCGTGCCTGCCGGTTCGGTGGACATCCGGCGGAACCGGCCGGCAACCTTTGCGGCCCCTTCGTTTGGGACATATTATTCTATACCTTATATCCGATGCGGGCCGGGTCGGGCCAGTATATTTTATTCCCCGCTGTCGAGGCGGCCGACGAGATCGTAGTCGCGGCGGGCCGTGATCAGCACGGGGACAATGGTGTCGCCGTGGTGTTCCCGTACGCCGGCGATAAGGCACTCGCTGTCGATCTCCGGGGCCTGGCGGGCGTGGCGGCCGAGGAACCAGGGCCCCTCGGCGGCCGGCAGCTCCAGCGATGTGCATTCCTCGTCCGTCAGCGGCCGGCCGATCAGGCAGTCGACCTGCCGGCCGATCAGGCCCTCGGCGTGGTCGAAGGCGATTCGCTGCTGGGTCATCATCAGCCGCTCGTAGCGTTCCTGTTTGACCTCGTCCGGAACGGCCGGCTGGAGATGGGACGCGCGGGTGTGGGCCTCGGCCGAATAGCGAAATGCCCCCAGGGCCTCGAAGCGCTGGTCCTGGACGAACTGCAAAAGCTCCTCAAACTGCTCATCCGTCTCGCCGGGAAATCCGACCAGCAGCGTGGTCCGGACCGCTAGCTGGGGTATCCGCCGCCGCAGTTTCTGAAGCAGATCCTCGGTTTGACCGCGGGTGATCGAGCGATTCATGAGTTTCAGGAGGCGGTCGTTGATGTGCTGGAGGGGGAGGTCCAGGTAGGGGGCCACCTTCTCGCCGCCGGCGAGGGCCTCGATGATCCGGTCGGTCAGGGTGGCCGGGTGGGCGTAGAGCACCCGGATCCAGCGCAGCGGCTCCAGGCGATTCAACCGGCCCACCAGGTCGGCCAGGTCTAGTCCCTCGTCGAGATCGGCGCCGTAGCCGCTGGTTTCCTGGCCGATCAGGTTGATCTCCAGCACGCCGTCGGCGACCAGCTCGGCGGCCTCGGCCAGGATGCTTTCAGGCCGGCGGCTGCGAAAGGGCCCGCGAATCCGGGGGATGGTGCAGAACGAGCAGCCCCGGTCGCAGCCTTCGCTGATCCGCAGATAGGCCCAGCCCTGCTCGGTCAGGCGCAGCCGCGCCCGGTCGTCGGCGGTCTGCTCTTTGAAGGGCCCGACCAGCACACGGTCCCGCGGGTTTTTGGCCGTCGGGGGACTCGATATAATTTGCCGGACGATCGCGGGGATCCGGTCGCGCCGGTCCAGTCCCACCACCGCGTCCAGCTCCGGATAGCGCTCCAGCAGGCGCTTGTGCCAGTACTGGGCCAGACAGCCGCAGACGAGCACCGCGGCGGTGCGGCCCCGGCTCTTGGCCTCCAGGGCCTGCTCGATCGCCTCGAAGGACTCCTGTCGGGCGTCGGCGATGAAGCCGCAGGTGTTGATGAGCGTCGCCTCCGCCGGATCGTCCGGGCCTACCGGCATCATTTGGGCCTCGGCGAGCAGGCCCAGCATCTTTTCGCTGTCCACCAGGTTCTTGGCGCAGCCCAGCGAGATGAAGTTCACCCGCAGGGGGCTGGCGGGTTCCTCGATTCGTTGGCGTTTTGCCTTCATGGGGGAGGATTCCTCGCAAATCGGATCGGCCGGGGCCATCCTGCGGAGGGACTGTCCGGCCATGTCCAGCCGTGTCCGGCCGCGTCAGATGTTCACAGCGAACTGCATCTCGTACAACTGGCGATAGAGGGGGCAGGTGTCGATCAGGGTCTCGTGTTTGCCCTGGGCGGCGATCCGACCGGCCTCCAGCACGACGATCCGGTCGGCGTGGATGATGGTGCTGAGCCGGTGGGCGATGATGAAGGAGGTGCGTCCTGCGGAGAATTCCAGGATGGCCTTCTGGATCTTGGCCTCGCTGTCGGAGTCGATCTGGCTGGTGGCCTCGTCGAAGATCAGGATCGCCGGGTCCCGCAGGATGGCCCGGGCGATGGTGATCCGCTGGAGCTGTCCGCCGGACAGCTTGGCGCCCTGTTCGCCGACCCGCGTGTCGTATCCATGGGGCAGCTGCTCGATGAATTCATGGGCATAGGCGCGGCAGGCCGCCTCGATGACCTCCTGCCGGCTGGCGTCCGGCTTGGCATAGGCGATGTTCGCCCCGACGGAATCGTTAAACACGATGGTCTGCTGGGTGACGATGCCGATCTGCTGGCGGAGGCTTTCCAGGGTGACCTGGGCGATGTCCTCGCCGTCGATCTGCACCGATCCGCTGTCGGGCGAGAAGAACCGCGGGATCAGGCTGACCAGCGTGGTCTTGCCGGAGCCGTTGGGCCCGACGACGGCCACCCGCTCGCCGGCACGGATGTCCAGTTCGATATCCCGCAGGGCCGGCTCGGTCGCCTCCGGGTAGGTGAATCGGACCGAGCGCATCGTCAGGTTCTTCTGCAGCCGGCCGAGGACCCTGGCGTGGGGCGCTTCGGATTCGGACGGCAGGTCCATCAGGTGCACCATCCGCTCGGCGGCGGCGTTGGCCGCCTGGATGCGGGGGAACACGTCGCCGAGCTTGCGGCCCGACTCGGCCATCGCCGCCAGCAGGATCACCAGGGTGAAGAAATCGCTGGTGCTCATCCCGCCGCCGGCCAGGTAGAACGCCGCGAAGATCATCGCGGCGCTGGCCGCCGCGACGCCCAGCGCCTCCAGCAGCGGGCCGCTGGCGGCGTTGATCTTGGCCACCCGGCCCTGCTGCTTCAAGAGTTTCCGGTTGATCTGCTCGAAGACCTGCTCTTCCTGCCGCTCCTGGTGGTAGCCCTTGACGATCCGGATGCCTTGGAGGCTTTCCTGCAGGCGGCCGAGCATTTGGGACCAGTTTTGCAGGGTGCGCTTGGTGGCCTTTTTCATCTTGCGGCCGAGCTGGCCGATGACGAAACCGGCCACCGGCGCGCCGGTCAGGACAATGAGCGTCATCTTGGCGTTGATCTTGAAGGCGCAGAAGGCCAGAAAGGCAATGGTGATCGGTTCGAGCACCACCTTGCCGAACAGGGTGGTGATGCCGGTATGGATGCGGTTGGAGTCCTGCACGAAGCGGCTGATGGTGTCGCTGACCCCCTTGGTGCTGAAGTGCAGCAGCGGCATGCGGATGGCGTTGGTGTAGGCGTCCCGGCGGAAGCGCATCAGGATGCGGTAGGAGAGATTCTTGACCAGGTACTCGTGCAGGAATTTCAGGAAGCAGCGGATCAGCGTCGCGATCAGCATCAACACGATCATCAGCACGATGCTGTCGCGCTTGAAGCGGCTCATCTGCGCGTCGGACTCGATATTCTCCATCCGCGGGACGTATCCCAGCAGCCACTCGGCGCCCCGGGCATAGAAGGGTTTTTCCTCCAGCCGCAGTTCGACCGTTTCCTGCTGGCCGGAATCGTGCTCGACGGTGATCTGCATCCGGACGCCGGTCGGGGCCCGGGCCAGCCGTTCCAGCAGCCGATCGCGCCGATGGCGCGACTCGGGCAGGGCCTCCAGCGACAGATCCGGCGAGACCACCTGAAGAACGATGTCCTGTTCCCGCAGGCCGATCCCTGCGGCGGGGCTGTGGTGCACGATGCGGCTGATCCGCAGCTTGGCCTGCTCGACGGCCTTGCCGGTCGCCTGCAGGTTCTCGGCCAGCGGGACGTCGTAGAAGCGGATGCCGCTGCGCTGCTTGACGACGGCGCGGTTGACCCAGCCGTGCAGGCCTTCCTCGCCGATCATCACCTTCATCAGCGGCAGCATGGCCGCCAGGCTCAGCGAGAACAATATCGCCACCAGCAGGGCACAGGTGATGGCCACCGCCAGCGGCCGATATTCGTATTTGACGTAATGCAATACGCGAGACAGTGAGTTCATGTTGTATGGGGTTTCCTGTCTGTCGGGCCCGTCGGTCCGTTCGCCGGTCATGCCGGCAGTGTGCCGCCGTCGGCGACGGCCGGGGCCCTACACCGCCGGGGCCGATGCTCGTTCGCGGGGGCGGTTGTGCTTGGCTTGGATATCCCTCTCGATCAGCAAAAAACATGAACTTAGCAGAATCCCCGGCGGCCGTCAAGTTCGAGGTTTTCGGCGGTCGTCCCCGCCGCCGCGGAGCCGATGGGCCGCGGGAGGGGCCCGGTCCCGCCGGCCGCAGGGGAAATCTGTTGGGCCGGCCGCCTCCTGACGCTATAATGACGGCGATATCGGGAACAAGGGTCGAACCGCAGGCGGCGCCGGGGCCAAACGCGAGCCCTGGCGTGCCCTCGGGGCGCAGGCCAGGACGCGTACGTCCCGTTGCCGGCGCCGCGGTGCGCCGAAAGGGGCAGGCAGGATGAAAACGAGAAACCGGGCAGCATGGATTCTGGCGATAATGATGGCGCCGGCTTTGGCCGGCTGTGCGGATGTGACGCTCCGGCCGCAGGAGATCCACGCGATCGAGCTGCCGGCGAATCCGACGACCGGGTACCGCTGGAACCTGGCCGGCCAGATCCCGGACTGCCTCGAATTGGTGCAGCAGGAATACGTGCCCGACGAGGCCACCGAGGGGGCCGTGGGCGCCGGCGGGCAGGAGGTCTATACCTTCCGCGCCGTCGGCAAGGGGACCGCCCGGCTGGTGTTTGAGTACCGGCGGAGCTGGGAACCGGAAAGGCCGCCGCTCCAGGAAAAGATGTATTGGATCGAGGTGAAATAACGACCGGCGGCGGGATTATTTTATATTGCCGCCGGGCGGATCGAGCGATATGTATAGTTACATTACGGTATAGAGCAGTCGTTTCAGGAATGAACCGCACCGGTGTTAGGGGCAGGAGCCGCGCCTTTTTTCGAGGTGGGTAAACCAGAGCAATCGAATCCGTGCCCATGGCCAAGCGCAGCGGTATCACAATACGACAGACACAATCAGACGGCGGGCCTGACGCGCCAGTGTGGGAGCGGGATGGGCATGAAGATCGATCTATCGGGTCCGGATATCACCCAGGCGGAGATCGACGCGGTGGTGCAGGTTCTGCGGACCCCGACGCTGAGCCTGGGTCCGAAGCTGGGGGAGTTCGAGACGCTCTTTGCCGATGTGATCGGCCGGCGCTACGGCGTCGCGGTCAACAGCGGTACCAGCGCCCTGCACCTGTGCCTGCTGGCTCTGGGGATCGGGCCCGGCGACGAGGTGGTGACTACCCCGTTCAGCTTCATCGCCACGACCAACTGCGTGCTGATGGCCGGCGCCCACCCGGTCCTGGCCGACATCGATCCGGTGACCTACAACCTGGATGCCGGGCGGGCGGCCGCGACGATCACGGAGCGGACCAAGGCCCTGCTGCCGGTGGAGGTGTTCGGTAACCCGGCGGGGATCGATGCCCTCTACGATCTGGCCCGCCAGCGGGCGCTTCTTTGCCTGGAGGATTCCTGCGAGGGCCTCGGCAGCGTGGTCAACGGCCGCAAGGTCGGCACGCTGGGGGACATGAGCACCTTCGCCTTTTATCCGAACAAGCAGATCACCACCGGCGAGGGCGGGATCATCCTGACGGACCATGAGCCCTGGGCGGCGCTGTGCTGCTCGCTGCGGAACCAGGGCCGCGACGCCGGCGGCGGCTGGCTGGCCCACGCCCGGCTGGGGTACAATTACCGGCTCTCGGACATCCAGTGCGCCCTGGGGATCGCCCAACTGCGGCGATTGGAGGAGCTCAAGGCCAAACGGCGGCGGGTTTTCGAGATGTATCGCGCCAGGTTGTCCGGTGAGCAGCGCCTGGTGATCCCCCAGGATCCGCCGGGTTGCCAGGTGAACTGGTTTGTCTATGTCGTTCGCCTGCGGGACGAGTTTACCCCGACCCAGCGGGACCGGCTGCTGGAACGGCTGCGGCAGGCGGGCATCGGCTGCAGCAATTACTTCTCGCCCATTCACCTGCAGCCGTTCATCCAGGAGCGCCTGGGATACCAAAAGGGCGATTTTCCGGTTACCGAACGGATCGCCGAGCGCACGCTGGCGCTGCCGTTCTGCAATAACCTGACCGAGGAACAAGTCGATACGGTCTGCCGCGCGTTGCAGAAATCGTTGGATACATTATAGATGAGGCGTGGGCCCGTGTGGCCCGCACGGCGAAATGGAGCCGTCATGGCGAAGTTTGTGATAGAACCGGCCGGCCGGATCAAGCGGCTGCCGCCGTACCTGTTCGGCAAGTTGAACGCCCAGAAGCTGAAAAAGCGCCAGCAGGGCGTCGACATCATCGACCTGGGGATGGGCAATCCGACGGACCCGACGCCGGATTTCATCGTGGAAAAGCTCACCCAGGCGGCCCGGGACCGGCGCAACCAGCGCTACAGCGCCTCGACCGGCATCTTCAACCTGCGGCGGGAGATGGCCGTCAAGTACGAGAAAAAATGGCAGGTCAAGCTGGACCCGGACAAGGAGGTGATCGCCACGATCGGATCGAAGGAGGGATTCAGCCACGGCTGCCTGGCCCTGCTGGGTCCCGGCGACACGGCGATCGTGGCCGATCCGGCGTTCCCGATCCACGTCTATGCCGTGGCCCTGGCCGGGGCGAACGTGATCAGCGTGCCGCTGGGCTGTGACCAGGCCTTCCTGGACCGGATCGCCGACGTCTGCGAGCATCTCTACCCGCGGCCCAAGTTGATGATATTGAACTACCCGCACAACCCGACGGCCATGACGGTGGATCCGGGCTTCTTCGAGGAGGTGGTCCGCCTGGCCCGGCGGTTCGGCGTGATCGTGATGCACGATTTCGCCTACGGCGAGACCACGTTCGACGGCTACGAGGCCCCCAGTTTCCTGTCCGTCAAGGGCGCCAAGGACGTCGGGGTCGAGTTTACCACCCTCAGCAAGCAGTACAACATGGCCGGCTGGCGGGTGGGCTTCTGCGCGGGCAACCGGCAGATTATCGAGGCCCTGGCGACGGTGAAGGGCTATTACGATTACGGAATTTTCCAGGCGATCCAGATCGCGGCGATCATGGCCATCCGGCACGGGGCCAAGACGGCCCGGGAGCAGGCGGCGGTGTACGCCCGGCGGCGGGACGTGGTCTGCGACGTTCTGGACAAGATCGGCTGGGACGTCCAGCGGCCGCGGGGCTCGATGTTCGTCTGGGCCCGCGTGCCCGACGAGCACCTGCGCGGCATGGGCACGCTCGATTACGCCATGGAACTGATGGAAAAGGCCGAGGTGGCCGTCGCCCCCGGCCGCGCCTTCGGCGAAAACGGCGAAGGGTACCTGCGGATCGCGCTGGTTGAAAACGAGCAGCGCCTCCGCCAGGCCATGCGCCAGATCAGCCGCTTCGTGCAGGGCAAACCGAAATAGCCCCCTCCGGCCAGGTTGCCGGAGCCGATTATTCTTTCACGTTGCCTGGCCCCAGGCTGCACGGGGTGATTCTTTATGACGCTGTAGTAAAAGAAGGTGCTGGGACTTCGCGTCTTACTGGTCATCGAAGATCTTGCGGTAGACGTGGCAGTAGGGTGCCTTGCCGGTCTTGTTGTAGTAGTCCTGGTGGTACTCCTCGGCGGGGTAGAAGGTCGTCGCCGGTGCCAGTTGGGTCTTGATATTAGTAAAACCCTTCTGCTTGAGGATCCCGATCAGCCGTTCGGCGACGGTCTTCTGCTCGTCGTCCAGGTAGAAGATCACCGAGCGGTACTGCGTGCCGACGTCCGGGCCCTGGCGGTCGAGCTGGGTGAAGTCGTGGATCTCGAAAAACAGCCTGGCCAGCCGCTCGAAGCTGGTTTTTTGCGGATCGAAGACCACCTCCACGGCCTCGGCGTGTCCGGTCCGGTCGCTGCAGACCTCCTGGTAGGTGGGATTTTTGGTCCGGCCGCCGGTGTAGCCTACGCTCGTCGAGATCACCCCCTCGGCGCGCTGGAGATGATGCTCGACGCCCCAGAAGCAGCCGGCCGCGAAGATCGCCCGCTGCCGGGCGGGCGGCCGGAAATCCAGCGAGAGGGAATTAACGCAAAAGCGGGTGTTTTTCGGCGTGTAACCCTCGCCCTCGAAGACGTGGCCGAGGTGTCCGCCGCAGTTGGCGCAGACGATCTCGGTCCGGATCCCATCGGCGTCCGGCAGGCGCTTGACCGCGCCGGGGACCGAATCGTCGAAGCTGGGCCAGCCGCAGTGCGCCTCGAACTTGGATGAGGAGGCGAACAGGACCGCCCCGCAGCGCCGGCAGAGATAGTCGCCGGTCTCGTTGTGCCGGTAAAACCGCCCGCTAAAGGGCGGCTCGGTTCCCTTCTGTTCGATCACCCGCTTTTCCTCGGGATTCAGGGGTCGAGTCATGGTGTGCCTTTCCTGATAAAACGTGATTTGATCCACCCAGAGATCGGCGGGGGCATCTCGGCCGGCGGCCGCCACGGCGATACCGGTCAGGGCGGCCAGATCCAGGGATTTCTCTGATCCGACCGGCCGAAACGCGGCGAACGGCAGGCGGATCAATCCCCAGGTCGGCCCCGCGTCAAACTCGGTCTGGAAAAACTCCTGCGGCAGGCGGCCGGATCCGCTTAGCAGGCGGACGGCGTAGCGCTGCCGGTTGCCCTGGACCCAAAGGCCGATCCCGTCGAAGCGCCTGGCGTCAAATGCGTCCGGATTCGGTCCGTCGTTCTTGCTGGTTAGCGGCAAGCGGGCCTGGATGAATAGCCCGGCGTCTTGCGGCCGCTTGGGTCCGGACAGGTGCAGACAGCCGGCTCCATCCCGCAGGGCGAAATCCAGGTTGCCTGCCGCTTGATCGACCGGAATCGGGTCGCCGAGCAACTGCCAGGCGGTGCCAAACGCCCGGCTCCGCGGCGGCTGCTGAAAATCATCGATCAAGAGAAAAGGCGACGGCGGCAAGGGTTTGGCCGCCGCTTCGAGAGACTGGGCAGGTTGTTCGCGCTGCGCCAAGCCCAGCAGCAGGATGCATAATACTCCCGTGGTGATGCCGACAAGCCAGATATTTCGTGAGGCCATGATGTCATCCTTTTTTTCAGCTCGCCATATGTTTGATTATAGTATGATGATACGAAAGCGGCCACGGGATTCTCTATCGCATCCGGTCGCCCCCCTCGATCGCTGGCTAGGGATTCATTTTGTCGATATATTCGGTACGTTGCGGCCGGCCGTGAGGTTCGCAGGTTAGGCGTGCCGCCACCCCGCCGTAATACATGCTTCTTGACTTGCCAAACGAGCAGTCTCAGAGATGAGACGTCAACTAGCCAATCAACCTCGCGTCGAACAAAGGGTGGCAATGCCACCGCGGGCGGATCTTGGCCCGATTTCGGGTACGGCGCTTGGTCTTTGCCGGTTCGGTCCCTATAATGACCGGTTATGGACCAGACGTTGGCGTCACAGGTAAGTCGTATTCTGCTGCCGCGGGTCGAGCAGCCGGGCCAGTACCTCGGCGGTGAGATCAACCAGATCCGCAAGGACCACCGGCCGGGCGACGTGACGGTGGCCCTGGCGTTTCCCGACACCTACGCGATCGGGATGAGCCATCTGGGCCTGCAGATCCTCTACGAGATTCTCAACCGCATGGACGGCGTGATCGCCGAGCGGGTCTTTTGTCCCTGGGTGGACGCCGCCGCGGTGATGCGTCAGGAAGGGTTGGAGCTGTTTTCCTGGGAGACGCGGCGGCCGGTTGGCCGGTTCGATATCCTGGGCATCACCCTCCAGCACGAGCTGTCGTACAGCAACGTATTGTACCTGTTGGATCTGGCGGGAATCACGTTTCGCGCCGCCGAGCGGGCCGACGACGAGCCGCTGGTCATCGGCGGCGGTCCCCTGGCCGATAGTTGCGAGCCGGTGGCCGATTTCTTCGACTTGGTGGTCCTGGGCGACGGCGAGGAGGCCCTACCTGCTCTGGTCCAGGCGTACCGGCGGCTGCTGACGTCGAGCGCCACCCGCCGGGAGCGGCTGATCGAACTGGCCCGGGAATTTTCCTGCGTCTACGTGCCGCAGTTGTATCGGTGCTCCTATCACGCCGACGGGACGCTGCAATCGTGCGAACCGCTGGTCGATGGGATCCCCGCGAAGATCAGCCGGGCGCAGGTGGCTGACCTGGACGCGGCGGTTTTTCCGATTGCTCCGATCGTGCCCTTCACCGAATCGGTGCACGATCGGATCGCCATCGAGATCATGCGGGGCTGCCCGCAGCGCTGCGCGTTCTGCCATGCCGGCCACACCCGCGGGGCCGTCCGCACGCGGAGCATCGAGACCATCCTGGAGATCGCCCGAAGATCGTATGCGGCCACGGGCCACGACACGGTCTCGCTGCTGAGTCTCTCGACCAGCGATTATCCCGACCTGGCCGAACTGGTTCGCCGGGTCTACGGCGAATTTGCCGGCAGGCATGTGGGCATATCCCTGCCGTCCCTGCGGGTGGATCGCCAGTTGCGGGACGTGCCCGGCCAGGTTTCCGGCGTGCGGCGGGAGGGGCTCACCGTGGCGGTGGAGGCGGCGCGGGATCCGTTGCGGCGGGCGATCGGCAAGCACCTAACGGACGACGATCTGCTGGCGACCATGGAGGCGGCCTACCGGGCGGGCTGGCAGCGGGTCAAGCTGTATTTCATGGTGGGTCTTCCCGGCGAGGCGGCCGAGGACATTGACGCGATCGCGGACCTGTCGTTTCGGATCAGCCGCCTGCGGCGCCAGACGGGCGGCCAGGACGCCTCGGTCAACGTGACGGTATCCTGGCTGGTGCCCAAGCCCCATACGCCGCTGGCCTGGTGCGCGATGCAGTCGGCGGAATATTTTTCCGCCGCCCGCGAGCGGTTGCTTCAATTGCGCCGGGACCGGCAGGTGCGGCGGGTGAATTTCAAGTTCCACCATCTCGAGCGATCGCTGCTGGAAGGGGTGCTGGCCCGCGGCGATCGGCGGCTCGGTGGGGCGTTGGAAACGGCCTACCGCCGCGGCGCCCGGTTCGATTCCTGGGACGAATGTTTCCGTTATGCGCATTATCTGGAGGCATTTGAGGCCTGCGGGCTCGATCCGGATTTTTACGCCCGGCGCCAGCGCGACGAGCGGGAAATACTGCCGTGGGCCCATCTGGGCGGCGACAATGCGGCGGGGCTGTATCGCCGCTGGCAGCGCCTGCGGCGGGAGATGCAAGGCCAGGACCTCTGACAAACAAAGTTAGGACACTATGTCCCCTCCCGGCCGTTCTCCGTCATGTACCCTTGTCGGTGTTAGACGCCCTTAGGTTTTTCCCTTATAGGCCGACCAGATTGCCTCGAGGGTTGCCGCGGCGCCCTGGGCGAACCGGATATCGACCAGGTGGGACACCTCGGAATGCCCGGGGTTGATCTCGACGGTCAGGGTGTCGCAATGCTGTGCCTGCCATACGGGGGCGGCGATGTAGGGGAAAACGCTGGTGGTGCCGACCGAGAAGATCACATCGAAGCCCCGGCGCAGCTGGCGTTCCAGCATGTCGAGCTTGTTTTCCGGCAGCATCTCGCCGAAGAGGACCACGTCGGGCCGCAGGACGGCCCCGCAGGCGGCACACCGCGGCGGTATCGGCAGGTCCGTCAGTTCCTCCAGCCGCCGGCGCTTGCCGCAGGCGGTGCAGAGCAGGCCGTGGATGTCGCCGTGGATGTCGATGAGATTTCGCGTGCCGGCGTCCCGGTGAAAACCGTCCACGTTCTGGGTCAGCGTCCAGACCCGTTCGAAGTGGGCCTCCATCTCGGCGATGACGGCGTGGCCGCGGTTGTAGCGGGCCGACCGGCAGGACTCGATGATGCGGGCCAGATGCTTCCAGGCGATTTGGGGGCGCCGCTGCATCATCGCGCCGGAGAGGGCCTGCTCGATGGGGATTCCATCTTCGGTGTTCTCCCGCTGATACAGGCCGCCGATGCCCCGGTAGGTCGGCAGGCCCGAATCGGCCGAAAGGCCCGCCCCGGTGATAAACAGGATGCTGCGGCAGCCCCGCAAACGGTCGACAACGGCCTTGAGGGCCTCGTTTCCGGAATCCATGCGTCATGTCCTTTGGGCCCGGGGCCGTGCCCGCCGAAACGAATGCGTCCGGCCGGATCGAGGGTTATCCCTGGAGCGCGGGGATTTGACTTCCGGGCGGTTCGGATGCCACCGGCCGGCCGGTCCCCCGGCCGCTGCGTCAAGCGGTCCAGACGAAGGCATGGTGACCGCCGCGGCCCCGGCGGCGCAAGCGGCCGGCGCGGCCTTGATTGTATCGAACACGCACCTGGAATGTCGTGGGTGATAAGGACGTGGTTTGGATCAGCCGATACTGACCACGCTGTTGATGGTGCCGAGCTCGTTTTCGATCTGGTCCGGGCCCTGGTCATCGTGCTGCCAGGAGCCGTCGATGACGAACTTGTATTGATGCGCCCCCGGGGCCAGCTTGAGCCGGGCCCGGAACGAGCCGTCCTTGCTGCGGGTCATTCGCTTGGCCATCGGGTCCCAATTGTTGAAGCTGCCCACCAAATAAACCCGCTGGGCCTGCGGATCCTGGTTGCAGACGAACGTAATTTCCCCTTTCCGATTACCTTGAACGATCATTGTAGTCTCTCTCCCTTCGCTACCATGGTCTGATCCTCGCTAGAGCGTCAAGCGTACTTCGCTCCTTGTAGCGATATCGAAAGCTAGATGCAATACCAATCCAAAAAGTCCCGCAAATATTCTTTCAGGTAGCGCAGCCGCAGCCGCGAGGGCCCGAATCCGAGGGCGGTACTGTAGCCCAGATTGCCGTCGATGGTCAACAGGGCCTGCCGGCCGTCCGCTTCGACCAGGTGATCGCGCCCGGCGGCCGCCGCCGAGATACGCATGAGCCAGCCGGCGGTAACCATGCCCAGAATAAGGGTTTGGATCCCTTCGCGCATGCTGTAGCGATAGAAGTTCTCCCCGCAGTAATTCAGCCCCCCCAGCCGGCAGACCAGATGGCGGGTCAGCAGCGCGTCGATCTGGTCGGTCCAAGGCCCGAAGCTGGATTCCAGCTCTTTTAGATCCACATCAGGCCAGGCAGGCTGGACCTTCGGCAGGGCACCGTTTGGGCGGCCCATCCGGCGGGCCGAGCGCTGCAGTCCCAGCCGCCGGACGATCCGCCGACCCAGCGAATCAGCCGTGCCCGTTATCACCGTGGTGGGTTGGCTCAACAGAAAAAAGATCTGGCCGAGCAGGGTGCGGCCGCGGGCCGGCAGGGGCCGCCGCTGGGGCTGGTAGCGCCGGCACTCGGCCAGTGCTCCATCCCGTAACAGGCCGATCAGGTCCGAGAAATCGGCATCGCCGAGCCGGTCCCATTTGACCCGTTCAAGATGCCCGACAAGATCCAGCAATCCTTGCAGCCGTTTATGCAGGGACAGATCATCGGCGGTCAGGATCTTGAGGAAGGCCTCGTTGATGGTCAGCAGGCGGTTTGGCTCCAGCCGGATGGCGGGCCCAAACGCCGGCGGCGGCAGGGCCTCGATATCCGGGGTAATGAGTTTCTTGCAGAGCTGATGCAGCGGGCCGACATGGCGGCCCAATTTGTCACCGTGATTGTCCACCACGGCGGGGCAATCGAACCGCAGCCCCACAAAGAGGCGCCCGGCCAGGGGGCTCAGCACGAACGGATAGAGTTGGCAGGCCAGGGGCTTGGCCTCCAGGCCGTGCTCTTTATGGACCAGGCAGAGATTCTGGTCGTCCAGGAAGATACAACGGCCGTCGGGGTGTTTGGCCAGCCCGAATCCCAGGCGGCCGGCGGAACGATGCCGGACGAACAGATCCTCGACGGCCAGCCGGCCGGCCCAATCGTCCAGGCCGGTGATGGCACCCCGTTCCGCGGGTCGCAGGCCCACCAGAAAGCTCCGACAGCCGGCCCCGCAGCAGATGCAGCTGTAGCGCTGCCGTTTGAGGATCTCCGGATGGATGTGTATTTTCATGGAGGATATTATTGCCCGGACAGGCGGATTGACAAGTAGCCAGTCCCGAAATGGCCCCAAAAGGGCACGGCCGGATACGGGCCGGTTATGGCCAGATAGGGGCCCAAACACCCGGCCGCCGGGCGGCCAGGAACGCCGCAAACGATCCGGAGGGCAAGAAATAAAAGAGGAAGGGATTGACAGGAAAGTTCGATTTATCGTACTATGTATGAATACTCGAACAATGTGACCTGGGGAGCCTCCCGACAACTAGGCGCATAACTCTATGAAACACAAAGAATTAAGTTCCAGATTGGAAGATTACCTGGAGGCGATTTACCTGCTCTGTCAGGACAAGCACTTTGCCCATGCCCAGCAGATCGCCGATTACCTGCAGGTGTCCAAATCCAGCGTCTCCTGGGCGCTGAACCAACTGGCCTCCAAGGACCTGATCCATTATTCGCCGTATGAGGCCATCCGACTGACCGAAAAGGGCCATAAGCTGGGCCAGTGGCTCAGCCGGCGTCACGAGCAGATCAAGCAGTTTCTCACCGAGGTGCTGGGCGTCAATGGGGAACTGGCCGAGGTGAACGCCTGCCGCCTGGAGCACGTGCTGGACAAGGAGGTCCTCCAGCGGATGCGGGATTTTATGGGATTCCTGGATCGCTGCCCCCGGGCGGGCCGGCAGTGGATGAAGGGATTCGGTTTCTATTGCGACCAGGGCAAACGCCGGGACAGTTGCCTGGATTGCGTCAACGAGTGCCGCGACCAGATCCAGGCGGCTGGGTGCGAATCCGCCGGACAGCCGGTCTGCGAGGAGCTGCCCAAAGTCTCCAAGGATCGGGATCATCTGATCCGCGACCATCTGGCCGAGCTGCTCCAGGAAAGCGGCAGGCCCTTGTCGCCGCTGCAGGCCCAGGTCGTCGAGTTGTTCATGCAGACCGAGCGGCATCGCACGCTGGAGATGATCTACCAGCAGGCCCGCCAGCGGAATCCACAGATCAGCCGGGCCCTGGTGGAGCAAACCCTGGAGATTTTGTGTGAGCACAAGATCGCGCGGGCCCTGCGGCTCCAGGACCAGGTCCTCTACGAGCATTGCCATCCGGAGTCGCATCACGATCATCTGTACTGCGTCTCCTGCGGGGCGATCATGGAGTTTTTCGATCCCCGGATCGAGCGGTTGCAGCAGGAGAACGCCCGGCGGGCGAATTTCCGGCTCCTGCAGCACACCTTGAACATCTACGGCATGTGTCAAGAGTGCATCCGCCAGCAGGCGCGGACCCGCAGCCTTGGCGAGTGCCTGGCCGGCGAGACGGTCCAGGTGGTTCGGGTGGTCGCCGACGACCAGACAACCCGCCGCCTGGCGGACATGGGATTGGCCAAGGGGGCAAGGCTGCAGGTCCTGGCGGATCGCTGCGGCGGCGGGCAGGTCATGCTAATGGCCCAGACGACGCGGCTGATGCTGGATTGCCAGACGGCCCGCCAGGTCCGGGTGATCTCGGCGGGCCCGGAGGATCCGTCCCTGCCGCATCGGCGTCGGATGCGCCATCGCCATACGGTCGATCGGACCGGCGAGTGTGAAGCGGGCTGATTCTGGCGGTGCGGGATGTGGCAAAAAGAGAGATCGTCGATGAAACAGGCGGCGTTTTGGGTCCTGGCGGTATCGCTGGCGTGGCCGGCCGGCCGGCTGGTCGCCCGGATGCCGGATCCGAACCAGGATGCAGCGGGCGCGAACAGCGGCGACCTGCCGCCCTCGGGAGGTTGGCCGCCGGTGGATGACCTGGCGACTCCGCCGCTGGAAGCGACCTTGGGCCTGACCCAGATCTACCAGCAGAATGTGCGCGGCGGATTGAGCCGCCATGACCGTTCCGGGCGATTCACGGGCAGTTATGACCTGGAGATTATGACGGATCTGGACAGGCTGGCGGGAATGAAACAGGCGGGTCTGTATGTCCACGCCGAGGGCAGTTGGCCCGCGGCCGGCGGGATCGATCCCGAGTCGGTGGGGGGGTATTTCAGCGTCAACGCCGACGCCGCCGGCTGCCGGGTCGTTGATGTGACGGAGTTGTGGTATCAGCAGAGCTGGGGGGACGATCGGCTGATCGTGCGGATAGGCAAGCTGGATTTGACCGTGGGATTTGAGCATCATAACAGTCCCGTGGCCTTCGACGGCAGTCGGTTCGCCAACGACGAGACGACGCAGTTTCTCCATGGCAGCCTGGTCAACAATCCGACGATCCGGTTTCCGGCCTACGGCCTGGGGGCGGCGCTGTATGTTCGTCCGGCGGATGGCTGGTACCTTGCCGCCGGCGCCGCCGATAACCGCGGCGATGGCCGCGAAACCGGATTTCGCACCGCCTTTCACGATCAAGGGGCCTTTTTCTCGGTGCTGGAGACCGGCCTGGCCGGTTCCTGGCCGTCCGCCCGCGGGCCGCTGGCCGGTACGTACCGCCTGGGCGTCTGGCACGATCCCGGCCGCGAGCAGGGCCTCGCCGGCTGCGGCCACGGCAGCGCCGGCTGGTATGTCTGCTGCGATCAGATGCTCTGCCGGGAGAACGACGATCCGGACGACGGCCAGGGATTCGGCGGCTTCGCCCGCTACGGCCGGGCCTCGGGTCGGGCCTGTGAGGTGACGGATTTCTGGAGTGTCGGCCTGCAGTATCAGGGCCTGCTCGTCGGCCGGGACGAGGACGTGCTGGCCACCGGCGTCGCGCGGGGCCGTTTCAGCGATCAGGCGGCACTCAGCGAGGATGCCGAGACCGTATGGGAACTGTACTATAATATAAAGCTGGCGGCCGGGATGCACGTTAGCCCCGCCCTGCAATATGTGGCCTCGCCGGCGGCGGACGAGGCGGCGGACGACGCGCTCATACTGGCCCTGCGGGCTCAGTTGAGTTTTTGAATTGCCGGCGGCCTCGCCGGCGGCTCTTGGTTCGGGTACGAAAGGGACCCAGGACAAGAGGGTGCTTTGATGGCCGAGTCGATGAGCTTGGATGAATTGTCACCGGGGCACCGGGCGCGGATTGTGGGGATCCGCGGAAACAGCCCCTTCAAGAAGAGGCTCCTGGAGATGGGGCTGGTCAAGGGCGAGACCATCGTGAAGATCAAGCTCGCCCCCCTGGCCGATCCGGCGGAATACCTCATTAAGGGCTATCATGTCAGTCTGCGCCGCCAGGAGGCCCGGGATATCCTCCTCGAACCGCTGGGCTGAGGCGGTCAGGAAGGCTGCTGAATATGTTCAACCTGTTGTCAAAGATTGAAGCCGCCGTGCCGACACCGGACCGGACAGGCCGGCCGGGCCAACCGGGCCAATTGCCGGTGTTGACGGTCGCCCTGGCCGGCAACCCGAATTCCGGCAAGACCACGCTGTTCAATCTGCTCACCGGCGGGCATCAGCGGGTGGGCAATTACGGCGGGGTCACCGTCGAGATCAAGGAGGGCCGGCTGCGTCACGCCGGCCGGCGGATCCGGGTGATCGATCTGCCGGGCACGTATTCGCTGGCGGCGTTTTCCCAGGAGGAGATCGTCGCCCGGGATTTCATTCTGCATCAAAGGCCGGACGTGATCGTGAACGTCGTGGACGGCACGAACCTGGAGCGTAATCTCTACCTGACCGCCCAGTTGCGGGAGTTGGGCGTGCCGCTGGTCGTGGCCTTGAACATGGCCGACGAGATCAGGAAGAAGGGCCAGACGGTGGACCGCCGGGCCCTCGGCCGCTACCTGTCGGCGCCGGTGGTCCCCACGGTTGGTACCCGCAACAAGGGGATTAAGCGGCTCATGGAGCACATCCTGCAAACGGCGGCGCCGCCGCCGGCGCCGCCGACGATAACGCAAATCGAGCCGTCATCACCGCCCGCGGCGATCCACTACGGACCGGAAATCGAAGGGGAATTAGAGCGCATCACACAATGCGTCGAGGAGCAGACCGCCGCCGCCGCTGCTTCGCAGGCCGCCGGCGGGCCTTTGCCCTTTCTGGCCGAGACCTCGCCGTGGTGGTTGGCGCTGAAACTGCTGGAAAACGATCGTGACGTGCTGGAGGCCCTGAGCGGGCATGCCGCCGCCGGGGCCCTGCTGGAGCAGGTCGAGTCGAGCCGCCGGCGCCTGGCGGCCCTGTACGGCGAGGATCCGGAGATCCTCATCGCCGAACGGCGCTACGGCTACGTGCGGGGCATCTGCCAGGAGGTGGTCCGGCAGACCGCCGAGGCGCGGATGGACATGACGGTGCGGATCGATCGGGTCCTGACCAATCGCCTGCTGGGTCTGCCGATCTTCGCCCTGCTGATGTACGGCACCTTCTGGCTGGTCTTCGCGGCCGGGGCCATCCCGCTGGGCTGGCTGGAGAGCGCCCTGGGATTCATCACGGCCAAGATCGACCTGCTCTGGCCGGCGGGCCGGGCGGTATGGCTGCATTCCCTGCTGGCAGACGGGGTCCTCTCGGGCGTGGGCAATGTCGTGGTGTTTCTGCCGAATCTGCTGTTCTTGTTCGCCGCGATCACCCTGCTGGAGGATACCGGCTACATGGCCCGGGCGGCGTTCCTGATGGATCGGCTGATGAAGTGGATGGGCCTGCACGGCAAGAGCTTCATCCCCATGTTGACCGGGTTCGGCTGCACGGTCCCGGCGATTCTGGCCACCCGGGTTCTGGACAGCCGCCGGGACCGGCTGACCACGATGCTGGTGCTGCCGCTGGTCAGCTGCAGCGCCCGGTTGCCGATCTATGCCCTGATCATCCCGGCGTTTTTTGCCCCGGAGCATCACGCGACGGTCATGTATGCCATTTATCTCATCGGGATTCTGCTGGCCGTGGTCGTGGCCCGGATATTGCGCTCGACGGTCTTCCAGGGCCGCCCCGCCCCGTTCGTGATGGAATTGCCGCCCTATCGGATCCCGACGTCGCGGGCGGTGCTGCTGCATACCTGGCAGCGCTGCCGGATGTACCTGCGCAAGGCCGGCACGATCATCCTGGCCCTGTCGATCGTTATGTGGTTTCTGACCCATTTTCCGACGCTCACGCCGGCTCAGCAGGAATACTACCCGCCCGTCGAACGGCAACAAGCCCAGGCGGCCCACTCCTATGCCGGGCGGATCGGCCGGGCGTTGGAACCGGTCTTTCGTCCGTTGGGTTTCGATTGGAAGATCAATACGGCGCTGCTCGGGGCGTTCGCGGCCAAGGAGGTGTTCGTGGCCCAGATGGCGATCGTCTACGCCGTCCAGGACGATTCCTTGCCGGCGGTCTCGACCGCGCCGGCCGCCCCGGCCGAGGGCCGGATATCCATGGACCCCTTGCGTCGTCATCTCCAGGCCGAATATACCCCTCTGATCGGCTTTTGCGTCATGCTGTTTTGCCTGATCGCCACGCCCTGCATGGCCACGGTGGCGGTCACCCGCCGGGAAGGCGGCTGGCGGTGGGCGCTGCTGCAATTCTGGGGCCTGACTGCCGCAGCCTACCTCCTGACGGCGGCGGTCTATCAGGTGGGCAGCCTGCTACAGATCGGAACCAGTTGACGCGCAGGGGTGGTAAAGTAGATAGACGGGCCGCCTGCTGCAGATTGGCACCGGCGGACCCTGACGCGGCGCTCTTTCAGACGGGCCGTTTGCTGCAGATCGCTGACGGCTGACCGTGCCGCCGCGGTGGCGATTCTCCTACGGGGATAGCCGAATCCGCGGCGGCCAGAATCCTCGCCGGATATCTCGAAACACCTGTCGCGCCGGAATTCATCCCATTCGGGTACGAAAATCCACTCCCCCCCTTTGTGAGACAGAATGCCCGTTTTCTTTCGGAGCGATCCCGGTCTGCTTTTTGGGGAATTATCCGGGCGGACAAACAGGGTTTTGCCTCTCTAAATTCTTGTAAAGAATGCCATTACCGTTTTTCCGGCGGAAAAGACCAAGGGCGGCTCCCGACGGTTCCTTTTAAAAAATTTAAAAAATGGTCGTTCCATTTACTTGAAATTGGTTCGGCAGCTACATAAGATGTAATGATAACGATGAGAGAGTCTAAGCAGTGATCAAGCGAAATAAACCGTCTGAGAGATAGCGGTGAAGGGGGTTGTTTTTTGTTCAATACAAAGCGACAACGGGTATGAAGGGAGGTTGATCCAGGGATTTACGGGATAGCGAACGTCAGGTCTTTTTCTCTGTGAGTTAAGGTGTTTAGCCTGCGCGGGATCCGGTACCGGCAGGGGGCAGGCGGGGGGTAAGCCGTTTCGGTACCGCAGGGCCAAGCGCGTCGATACATGTCATGGTGGTCTAGTTCCAGGGAAGGAGCGCAACATCACGGGGCGGCACGTTGTTCGTCCGTGATTTCGTAGACAGGAAGTCTGGGGATATCGTTTTATCGCGTTTTTACCTAGGCGTAATGTAAGGAGAAGATGATGAAGAAACCTCTGTCGATGTGGATCTGGTGTAGTGTGGCGATGGCAGGGATTCTGCTGACGCTGGGCTGCTCGTCGTATCCGACCAAGTTCGGGATATTGCATGGCGGGCATATCCAGCGGGAACACGGCAAACCCATGGAAGGGGGGTATTATCAGAATTTCGACCCCAAGGCCGTGCGCCTGGAGGTCAAGCCGGCCGAGGCGACCAATCCGGTCCAGACCCAGCATGTCCTGGTGGCGACCGTGCTGGACCAGAACGGCGAGCCGCTGGCGGGGCGCCGCGTGGAGTGGATGATCGCCGAGGGCAGCGTCGGATCGATCGTCGAGGTCGACGAGAGCGGCTGGTACAACACCCGCGGCTACAAGGTCAACAACAAGTACGCCGTCACCCATACCAATCAGGGTGACCATATCCTCACGCGGGGCAACGCCGATCCGGCGGACGACATCCATCTGAAAAAGGGCCAGACCTGGTGCGTGATCACCTCGCCGATCGAGGGCACCACCCAGATGGTCGTCTATGCCCCCGGGATCTACAACTGGGACAATCACAAGGTCTTCGTGACCAAGAATTGGAACGACGCCACCTGGAAGTGGCCGGAAAATGCGGTCAATCCCATCGGGACCAAGCACGATCTGGCGGTGCAGGTCATGCGCTACTCCGACGGCACCCCGATAGTCAATGCCTTGGTCAACTTCAAGATCGTCGATGGTCCCCCGGCCCACTTCACGCCGGGCGGCAAGACCGCGGCGGCCGTCAAGACGGATGAGGCCGGCATGGCCAAGATCACCCTGGAGCAGGACAAGCCCGTCGAGGGCGTCAACACCATCGAGATGGACATCACCGTCCAGCCCTGCGGCGAATGCAAACCGCCGATGAAGCTGGCCACCGGCAAGGTGACCAAGACCTGGGTCGGCCCGCGGATCGCCATCCAGAAGACGGCTCCCGCCCAGGCCGGCATGAACGAGCTGTTCCAGTATCAGATCCAGGTGACCAACCCGGGCAAGGCGGCGGCGACGAACGTGAAGGTCGCCGATACGCTGCCGGAAGGCATCAAGTACGCCTCCAGTACGCCCAGCGCCACCGTCAGCGGCCAGAGTCTTTCCTGGTCCCTGGGGACCCTCGAGCCGCAGGCGAGCCGCGCCCTGACCGTGACGGTCTCCGGCACGCGGACCGGTCGGTTTGAGAACTGTGCCGCGGTGACCGCCGACCACGGCCTCCAGGCCAACTCCTGCGCGACCACCGTGATCACCTCGCCGAAGCTGGTCCTGGAGAAGAGCGGCCCGGCCGAGGTGCTCATCTGCGAGCCGATCCCCTATACGCTCGTGGTCCGCAACAACGGCGACGGCCCGGCGGTCAACGTCGAGGTGACCGACAAGCTGCCGGCCGGCCTGACGACCGAGGAAGGCCGCGATACGATCCTGGCCAAGGCGGGTACCCTCCAGCCCGGTCAGTCCAAGCAGTTCGCCTATCGGGTCAAGGCCAGCAAGAAGGGCGTCTACGACAACGCCGCGACGGCGACCGCCGACGGCGGGCTCAAGGCCGAGGCGACCCACAAGGTCACCGTCCGCGAACCGGCCCTGGTCATCACCAAGACCGGACCGGAAAAGCGCTTCGTCAACCGTTCGGCGACCTATGAGATCACCGTGACCAACAAGGGCGACGGGCCCGCCCGCAACACCATCCTGACTGACACCCTGCCGGCGGGCATGACCTTCGTCAGCGCCACCGACGGCGGCGTCTTCGCGGGCGGCAAGGTCACCTGGAACCTGGGCACCCTGGCGCCGGATGCATCCCGCAAGGTGTCGCTGACCGGCATGCCCACCCAGATGGGCACCTTGAAGAATACGGTCCGGGCCGAGGCCCAGTGCACCGAGGCCACCGCCTCGGTCAGCACCGAGGTGGCCGGCATCCCGGCGATCCTGCTGGAGGTGGTCGACCTGGAGGATCCGATCGAGGTGGGCTCCAACGAGACCTACCTGATCGTGGTGACCAACCAGGGTTCGGCCACCGGGACCAACATCCGGGTGACCTGCACGGTGCCGGATGAGCAGGAGTATGTTTCCGGCACGGGTCCGAGCCAGGCCTCGGTCAGCGGCAAGAAGGTCACCTTCGCTCCGCTGGCCACCCTGGCGGCCAAGGCCAAGGCCACCTACCGCGTGGTGGTCAAGGGCACCAAGGCGGGTGACGTGCGTTTCGCCGTGGAGCTGATCAGCGATCAGATGACCAGCCCCGTCAACGAGACGGAGTCCACCCATCAGTACGAATAGGCCGGCGAACCGCAAATAGCGGTTCGATCCCGCCTCAAAACGACAGGGGCGCCGATGGATATCGGCGCCCCTTTGTTGTGCGCTCGGTTAGGGGAACTGATGGCCGTTACGGAAACCGCGCCGAAGCCGACGGCACATGGGTTTGTTCGCGTCCTGGCCGGATCATTGGTCCCGCCCGGACGGCGGCTGGCGCCGCGGCTATCAGGAGGCGTCGCCGGCGGTCGGCGTCTGGGGCGACCGATGGATCGATCGCTTCAGGCGGATTTTCAGATCGTCGGTGAGCGTGTACATCACCGGGACGATCAGCAATCCGATCCAGCCGCCGGTGATCAGGCCGCCGATCTGCACCATGCCCATGGGCGCCTGGATCTCGCCGGCCCAGCCCAGTCCCAGCGACAGGGGGATCAGGGCCGCGATGGTCGTCAGGTTGGTCATCAGCATCGGCCGCAGCCGGATGGTGCCGGCCTCCACGAAGGCCTCGGTCCGCCCGCGGCCCTCGGCCCGCAGGATCCGCACGTAGTTCAGCACGATGATCGCGTTGTTGATCACCAGCCCGATGAGAATCACCATCGCCATGACCGAGAAGATCGAGAACCGCCCGCCCATCAGGAACAGGGCCAGCAGCACCCCGATCAGGCTCAGCGGCAGCGACAACAGGATCAGGACCGGTTCGCCGAACGATTCCAGCAGCGCCCCCAGCAGCATGTAGGTCAGACAGATGGCCATCACCATCGCCACGCCCAGCCGGCCGAAGCTGTCTTCCATCATCTCGGTCTGGCCGCCGAAGAAGATTTTGCACTCCGGATATTTCTCCAGCAGCGGCTTCATCCGTTCGCGGATGTCCTCGACGATCTCGGAGAGGCTGCGGCCGCTGACCTCCGCCGAGACCGTGATCAGGCTCAGGCGGTCCTTGCGGAACAGTTGCGACGGTCCGGTGTCGACGTGCACGGTGGCCAGTTGCGGCAGCGGGATCAGCGCGCCGGCGGGATTGACCACGGTCAGTTGCCGGACGTCCTCGACCTGCCGGCGCGAGCGTTCGTCGTTGCGCACCCGGATGTCGTAGTTGTAGGCCCCCAGCCGATACTCGTTGACCAGCATCCCCTCGAAGGAGGCCAGCACCACCTGGGCCAGGTAATCGACGCTGACGCCGGCGTCGCGGCATTTGTCCCGATCGGGCACGACGCGGATCTCCGGCTGGCCCTGCCGGTAATTGGTGTCCACGTCCACCGCGCCGTCGATCTGCCGCGGATCGGAGATGATCGCGACGGCCTCGGCGGCGAAGGCGAGGATCCGGTCCATGTTTTCGCCGGTGATCTCCATCTGGATGGGGGCCTCCCCGCCGCCGCCGCCCTCGCCGCCTTTGAGCAGCTTGATCTTGGCGCCGGGGATCCCGGCCGCGGCGAGCAGGGGCCGCAGATCGGTCATCACCTGTTCGGTGCTGCGCCGGCGGAGTTCCTTGGCCACCAGGCTCACGGCGATCTGGGCCAGGTTCACCGACTGCTGCGAGGCGCCGAAGCCGCCGCCCGTCCAGCGGCCGATGACGGCGTAGGTGCTGACCAGCTCCGGCAGCACCTGCTTATCCATCAGCAGATTCTCCATTTTCCGCACCGCCGCCGAGGTCTCCTCCAGCCGCGTTCCCGTGGGCATCTCCAGCATCACCACGAATTTGCCCTGGTCCATCTCCGTGATGAATTCCCCGCCGATGTACCGGCCGGGCCCCATTAGGGTTCCGGCAAACAGCAGTCCCACCAGCACCAGCGTCCAGAACCGATGGCGCAGGCACCAGCGCAGGCTGCCGGCATAGCCGTTTTTGACCCGTTCGAGCCCCCGGTCGAATCCCCGCCCGAACCGGTTGATCCAGCCGGTCTGGCCCGGGGTAGTGTTCTGCTTGGTCAGCAGCTTGGCCGCCAGCATCGGCGTCAGGGTGAAGGAGATGAACAGCGAGCAGATCGTCGCGAACGTCGCCGTCAGGCCCAGGTCCCGGAAGAACTGCCCGATGATCCCGCCCATAAACGCGATGGGCACGAAGATCACCAGGTTGGTCATCGTCGTGGCCACCACCGCGATGGCGATATCGATGGTCCCCTTGACGGCGGCGTCCCGGGGGGAATGATCCATGTGCAGAAAGCGGGTGATGTTTTCCAGCACCAGCACGGAATTGTCCACCAGGATGCCGATGGTCATCGCCAGGCCCATCATGCTCATCAGGTTGAGCGTAAAGCCGGTCAGGTACATGATGATGAAGGTGGCGACCACCGAGATGGGGATGGTCAGCGCCACGACGAGCGTGCCCCGCAGGCTGTGCAGGAACACGAACAGGGCGATCGCCGTGAGCACCACCCCCACCCGCATGTTGCCGAACACGTTGGCCAGGGCCCCCACGATCCAGGTCGCCGATTCGTCCTGGATGGTGATTTCGAAGTCGTCCGGCAGGATCTCCTCCAGTTGCTTGATCTGTGCGCGGACCGCGGCGTCGATCTTGACGGTGTTGCCGTCCGCCCGCTTCTGGATCAGCATGCCCACGCAGGTGCGGCCCCGGGTGCGGACCATGTCCCGGATGTCCTTGTAGGTGTCGCGGACCTCGGCGATCTCCCGCAGCTGGATGCTGCGGCCCGAGGCCAACCGGACCGGCAGGTCGCGGATCTGGTCCAGGTCGGCGAACTTGCCCCGCAGGCGGATGTTATACTCTCGACTGTTCTGCTGGATCCGCCCGCCGGGCATCTCCAGGTTGGCCGCCGCGACCGATCCGATTACGTCCCGGATGCTCAGGCCGTTGGCCCGCAGCCGCTGCTGGTCGGTCAGGATGTGGATTTCCCGCTCCTGGCCGCCCACGATGGTCACCGAGGCCACGTCCGGCACGGTGGCGATCCGGTCCTTGATCCGCTGGTCGGTGACCTGGTAGACCTCCCGCAGCGAGCGGGGGGCCGAGATCGCCAATTGCATGATCGGCATGGCGCCGAAGTCGAATTTCTGGACGATTGGGTCTTCGGCCGATTCCGGCAGGACGGCCCGGACCAGGTTCACCTTGTCGCGGACGTCGGCGGCGGCCACGTCCACGTCCGTTTCCAGGTAGAACTCCGCCATGACCAGGCTGATGCCCTGCTGGGAGATGCCCCAGAGATGCTTGATGCCCTCCACGGTGCTGATCTCGTCCTCCAGCTCCCGGGTGATCAACTGCTCGACCTCGTCCGGTCCGGCGCCCTCGTACACGGTCACGACCGTCACCATGGGAAATTCGATGTTGGGAAACATCTCCTTCGGCAGCTGCAGGTAGCTGAATACCCCCAGGCCCGTCAGCGCCAGCATGATCATGGCCACCAGCACCGGTCTGGCTACGCAGATTCGTGTCAGATTCATGGCGTGTTTCTCTTTGGGTTGGCGCTTAAGGGGCCTGTTCCTCGGTAATGACCACTTTGGTGCCCGGCTCGAGGAAGCTTTGGGCCAGCGTGATGA
>JAFGFX010000005.1 GCA_016930855.1 Sedimentisphaerales bacterium
CTCTTTGGGTTGGCGCTTAAGGGGCCTGTTCCTCGGTAATGACCACTTTGGTGCCCGGCTCGAGGAAGCTTTGGGCCAGCGTGATGACCCGGTCGCCCGCCTGCAGACCCGATGGCACGTGGACCTGCCGGTCGAAGACGGCGCCGACCTGGATGTCTTTGCGCCGGCAGAGGGTTGTCCCGTTTTCCGTTTCGGCCACGTACACGTAGCGGCTCTGGTCCTCCTGGCGGATCGCGTCGGCGGGAACCGCCAGGGCCTGCTCGATCCGTTCCACGATAATGTGGGCCCGGCCGAACATGCCCGCCTGCAAGGATCCCCGCGGATTGTCGAGTCGGATCTTGGTTTTGAAGGAGCGGTCGCTGGTGCCCAGCGGATCGATCTGGGCGACCTGCCCGGTAAACCGCTCGTCGGGCAGGGCGTCGACGGTGATCTCCACCGGCATGCCCACGGCGATGTGGGGGATGTACAACTCCGAGACCGGCAGGACCAGGTAGATCGGATCGATCTGCAGGAGGGAAAAGATCGTCTGGTTGAAATCAACGATCGATCCGGGTTCCAGGTGGCGCATCGTCACCACCCCGGCGAAGGGGGCGCGGAGATAGTGATCGTCCAGCCGCTCTTGGGCCTGTTCCAGGGCCACCCGGGCGAGGTCCCGCTGGGAGCGGGCCATGGCGATGTCCTCCCGGCGGGCCCCGGCCAGCAGCAGATCGAGCTGCGCCTGGGCGGCCTGGCCGGCCGCCTGCAGGCGGGTATATTGATTCTCCACGGATTGGAGCTGCTGCAGGGTGGCGGCCTGTTCCTCGTAGAGCCCCTGGTAGCGCTTGGTCTCCAGTTCCTGCAGCTTGAGTTGGGCGTCGGCCTCCGCCAGGCGGGCCCGGGCGGCCTGGATCTCCTCCGGGCGGGAGCCTTCCTCCAGTTTGTTGACCTGCTCCTGGGCGGCGGCCAGGGAGGCCCGGGCCTGATCGACCGCCAGTTTCGCCTGGACGGCGTCCAGCGTGACCAGCAGCGCGCCGGCGGCGACCGCCTGGCCGGTCTGGACGTGGATCGTTTCGATCCGCTCGCTGAGCGTCGGGGCGATGGCGACGGATTGGTACGGCTCAATGCCGCCGCTGAGGGAGACCGTTTTTTTCAGCTCCACCGGCTGGATGGTGAACACCCGCACCGGCACGCCGGCCTCCAGTTGGAGCTCATCGATGCTCTGGGCCGCCACCTGCGAGTGGCGCTGGTGGATTCGATAGCCGGCCGCGGCGGCCAGGGCCACCGCCAGAATGACCAGTATTGCGATCCCCTTTTTCATGGATTCATCCTCTCCCACTGTTTGATCGTTTCCGGTGCCTCGGCCTTGACGGCCTGGTAACTATCCTCGCCCAGCCGGCCGGTGGCGTATTCCAGCGCCAGGGCGGCCGTCTGGTGGTCCCGTACGGCCCGGGCCAGATCGCTGCGGGCCTGCTGCAGGGCGGTTTCGGCGCTGATCACGTCCAGGCTGGTCCCGGCGCCCTCGCGGAAGCGGATCTGCGCCAGCCGCAGGGATTCCTCGGCGTTTTCGACGTTGCCCTGCTGCGACTGGACGAACTCGGCGCTGCTCTGGAGATTTAGAATCGTCTGGGTGACCTCCATCTGCACCTGCTCCTCCAACTGGCGCAGGGTGATCAATTGGCGGTGGACCTGGGCCTTGGCCTGGACCACCCGTCCGTCGGTGCGGAACCCGTCGAAAAAGGGCCACTCGACCACGATCCCCCCGTTCATGGTCCGCTCCCATTGCTTGCCCCCGGTCGCCAGGGAGGCGAATGGATTGGCCTCCTCATCCTGACCTTCGTCCGGATCGGCCGGGGCCTGGCCGCCCCCGAAGGAGAAGTTCGAGCTGAATCCCGGGTAGCTCAGCATGTACAATCCCTGGAGATAGACCTTGGGCAGGTTGCTGGAGCGCTCCGACTTGACCTGGTCCCGGGCCAGCCGGATCAGGGCCTCGCCGATAAGCAGTTCCGGCCGCTGCTGCATTGCCTCCCGCAGGCTCTCGGAGGCCGCGGCCGTGACCGGGGTAAATTCCAATTTCCCTTCCAGCTCCATCTGGCTCAGTTGCGAGACGCCCATCTCGTTGAGCAGTTGCGTGATTGCCAACCGATAGTCGTTGCGGCGCTGGATCCATTCGGCCTGCAGGGTTTGAACCCGCACCTGGGCCCGCAGCACCTCGAAGCGGGTGCCGGTTCCGAAGGTCAGCCGGGCCTGGGTGTCCTGCAGATGTCGGGCGGCGTCCCGCTGGGCCTGGCGGGCCACCTCGATGAGTTCCCGGGCCAGCAGGGCGTTGAGAACCATCTGCCGAACGGACAACTCCACCTGGTGCAGCGTTTGGCGCAGCTCCTGCTGGGTCATGTAGGTATAGACCGACGCGGCGTCGACGGCCGCCCCCGTCAGGCCGCCCAGATAGAGCGGCTGGCGGGCCAGCAGTTGCAGTTCGTAGGTCTCCTTCTGCAGGTTAAATCCCGTGTTGTCGTTGCGCAGGGCCGAGCCGGTGAAGCCGGCCTGGGGCAGGGCCGTGGCCACCGCCTCCTGCATCTGGCCCTTGGCCTCCAGCAGTTTGACCTTGGCGATCTGGACGTCCTTGTTGTGCCGCAGGGCCAGCTCGAGGCAGTCGGCCAGGGTCAGGCCGCCGGAGACCACCCGTAGGTCGGCGGCGATTTGGTTCGGGTCCGTCTGGATTAGCCGGTGATAGGCCGCCTGCCGGCGGGCGCGAAACTCCCGGTCCAGCCGCTGCTGGCTGGGGCAGCCCGCCAGGAACAATCCGATTGCCAATCCCGCCAGCGCCAGGCGATATGGTGTCAGACGCATCATGATGGTTTCCCTACCCCGTGGACCAGCAGTTCAAACATCACCTCGAACTTGTCGGCGTACTCGAAGGCGTTCGGATCGGCCAGCCAATCGTACATGAATCCGTCGGTCAGGCCTTCCAGGGCCGAGACCATATCCTCCGGCGTGATATCCCGGCGAAAACGGCCCTCGGCGGCGCCCCGCCGGAAATTGTCCGCCAGCAGGCGGCGGAACTGCACGTACAGGTCCTCGATCTTGTCCTTCCACAGCTGCGAATCGGCGAACCGGTCCCCCATCCGCTCCTGCGTGTACAGCTTGACAAACAATTCATGCTGGTAGCACAAGTCGATCTTGCCCTGGATATAGCGCCGCAGAAAATCCATCGGATCGGCCGCCTCGGCCAGCAGGGCGTTCATCTGATCGCTGAGCCGCTGGAAGCGGTGCTCGATCATGGATTGGTAGAGCAGTTCCTTGCTGGGGAAGAAATTATAGAGGGTTCCCACCGAATACTCCGCTTGGACGGCCACGTCTTCCACGGTGGTCCGGTGGAAGCCCTTTTCGGTGAACACCTTCTCGGCCGCCTCGAGGATCTCTTCGGTGCGCCGCTGACGTTCCCTTTCTTTACGGCTTTGGCTGTCCGACATCTCCAGGTCCCGACTAATGGATAACGGGCGGATTCATAATGTCCGCTCACTATATGAATATAAACTCAATTTACGAATGGCGGTTCATTCTACCGGCCGGTTTTTGTATGTACAAGTAATTTCTCCGCTGGGTGGCCCCTGGATTCAATTGGCGGACGTCGTCTTTAAGTTGATACATAACAAGTATTTATGACTTAGGGGGCTTTTCCCCCCCAACATGGCCTAATCAAAAAAGTGAATACGGCGATGGTCGGGAGGGGCCGCATAGGGATGGAAAAAGATGGAGTGGGCGTGTAAGCCGAGTTTTGTATCCCCGAATCCCCTTTGGCCGAAGGGGATTCAAGGCGGCGATCATTTATCTGGACGGCCGGTTGCCCGACCGCTCGCCTTGCGGCAGCGACCTACCCGGGCCTCGAACGCGCCGGGCCGGCGCTCGGCCCTGTTTGGTCTTGCAGGAGGTGGGGTTTACCCTGCCGGCGCCGTCGCCGGCGCCGCGGTGCGCTCTTACCGCACCATTTCACCTTTGCCTGTGCCCCGCAGCCGGGGGAGCGGCCGCCGCGGATCGACAGGATTGACGGAGGCTCAAATGTTTCCTACCGATCGGCCGGCTGTACGTGCCGCCCCCAGGATGCGGGGCCATCGGCCGTGTCGTTTCTGTGGCACTGTCCCGCGGATCGCTCCGGGTGGCCGTTAGCCATCACCTGGCCCTGTCCTGCTCGGACTTTCCTCCCGCCCCGAAGGCTCGGGACGAGCGATCGCCCCACCCACTCCGAAGATTATCATACCGCGAACGCCGGAAAAAATCAATCGCGGAACCTGCCCGTTTTCGCAAGGCATCGGGCGGCGATATCGGATATAATCCCTGCGGTTTTCGGATTCAAAGATTGGGGGCAATGGGAGACATCCGTTCGTGCGAGGAGGTGCGTCATGATCACGTCGGTTTGTTATGCATTGATCCTGTTTGCCCACGTGCAGCCCGCCCAGCGCTCGATCCCTGCCGGCCAGCCGGATCTTGCGTCTGATGACCGGGCTGCCGTGCGGCAATTGGTGCAGAAATACGAGCAGGCCTGGCAATCGACCAGCTCCCGGTCGGCGCTCGAGCAGATCCTCTCCGACCAGGCGTTTGTGTATTGCCGGCCGGAGGCGGACCCGAACCAGGTCCTGAACAAGGCCGGCACGATCCGGTTGTACACTCAATCCGCCCGGCCGGCGGATTATGCCTATGCGGTTCATACGGTGATGACCTTCGGGCCCCTGGGCTACGAGATGGGAATGGCGCGCTTCCGGAACGCCCGCGGTCGGATAGTGCAGCGCGAGATCCTGCACTTTTTGGCGAAGGACTCGGCCGGCTGGCAGTGCATCGGCGTATTTGACGCGGCCCCCATCCGCCGGACCCTGGACGAAACACCCGGCCGCAAACCGGGCGTGCCCGTCTCGCCGGCGGTGGCCGAGGCGCAGGCGGCGATCCACGCGCTGGTCGGGCGGATCAACCAGGCCTGGGCCGCGCCGCAGCAGGGCGAGTTGATCATGAAGGCCGTATTGTCGGAGGGGGCCTTTGGCGAGGCCATCCCGAATCCGCAGGATCCCGCCCGGGCGGTGATTATGAATCGCCAGATGTTCTGCAGCGCCTTTGGGGCCTTCAAGCAGAACCGGCCGGATCTCGAGCACAGGCACACCGTTCTGTCCGTGCGGATCGTCCAAGCAATGGCCTATGAACGGGGCGTCTCTTCGCATACGGACGCGCAGGGCCGGGTGAGCAAAACGAACATCCTGAATATCTTTGCCCGGGATCCGTCCGGCTGGAAACTGGTCTTTTCCGCCCATGAAGACCATCTACAGGCCGTCTTTGCTGATAAGCCGCCTGCCGCCGGCGATTCACCCTGAGCCGGATCATTCTGCGGCTTGGGCAAGGGAGATCCCGGCGATGGGGGACGGACGGTGGGATTCGGGGGGAGGTGGCGGTAAGCTCAGTCGCCCACCAGCAGGATTGCCAGGTTCTCCCCGCAGTCGGCCTGCAGGATCGGTTTCACCGCCCGGTCCAGGCCGAGCCAGTTGTGGCGTTTGAGATGGTGGTTTTTCTGCCCAATCAGCAGCGTGCCGCTGCCGGTCAGGCAGAGGATGGCGGCCGTGCCGGCGGTCGATGGCAGCGGGCAGGATTGACCGGCCGACAGGCAGACAATCGTCGCCGACGGTCGGCCGGTCTCGCTCAGCGTTTTTTGGAAGGGCCGATCCGGCGGGAAGAGCAGCAGCCCGTCCAGATCGAGGGGCGGATTCGTTGCGGGCCCCGCCGGTTCGCCCAGGGCGTCGGGTAGGTGATCCACGTCGGCCCCGGCGTCCAGGGCGGCGTTGACCAGTTGGTCCGCCTCGGCGTTTTTTTCGCGCCGGACGTGTTGGATCGAGGTCTTCTCGAAGGCGGCCAGCCGCCGGACGACCTGCTCGTACAGGGGCTTGAGCCGGGGATGTTTGACCCGATATCGGCCGTGGACCTGGCGGACGAGCAGTTCGCTGTCGCAGAAGATCTCCACTTCGGTAGCGCCCAGGCGGGCGGCCTGGTCCAGGGCCCGCAGGACCCCTTCGTATTCGGCGACGTTGTTGGTGGCCGAGCCCAGGTAGTAGCCGTGGGCAACGAGCGGGCGGCCGTGCTTATCCGCAATGACGACGCCGGCCGCGGCCGGACCGGGATTGCCGCGCGAGCCGCCGTCGGTGTGAATAATTAATTGCATACAGAATATCCCGCGATCCTGTCGCCGATCCGGACCCCCTCGTCGCCGGGGCGGGCGAAGTGACTTATATGGATGGGTCTTATCAAGGATCCCTCACATTCGCCGGAGCTGTCAAAATGGTCCCACCGGCGAAGACACCAGGTATCCGGCCGCGTGATAGTTCGGATACAAGGCCCCTGGCCGGTCGTTTCAAAGAACACTCAAATTCGCCGCCGGTATTAAGGGGGATCGCCGCGGGTTTTTCCAAACCGACCGCACCGGTAAAACATCCCGCACCGCTTTGTTTTGTGCCGAGGCCAGAAATCGGCTGGTCGGGAACGAGCCCCCTCGTCAGGCCGTGGGTTGCTGCTTGGGCTTCATGTCCAGCACCAGGATCCGGCCGCAGTTGGGGCAGTTGACCACGTCGTCGCGGGTCATGAGGGCATTGACCGATTCCAGGGTGACGCCCATATAACAACCCCCGCAGGTGTGTTCCCTCCGGGGGCCGCTGACTTGGACGATTTCCACGAGCACCTCGCCGTCGTATCGATCGGCCAGCCGCTCGAAGATGGCCCGCTCCTTGGGTGGCACCTGCCGGCTGGCCTGCTTTCGCTGATCGAGCAGTGTGTCCACGTCCGCCTGGATCTCCCGCTGCTTGGTTTCGGAGATCTTGCGGATTTCCGCCAGGCGCACGCGTTCCTTCTCGATGTTCTCGTCGATTTCCTTTTGAATCCCGCGGTCGGCTTCGATTTGGCCCAGCAGGGCCAGGATCTGGTCTTCCAGCTTGGACTTGTCGGCCTTTTTGGTATTGATCTGGGTGAGAATGGTGCTGTAGTCTTTGTTGGTGCGGGCGCTGTTGAGGGCCACGCGGAGCTTGTTGATGCCTTCCTCCCGGGTCTTGAGCTCCATTTCGAGCTTGTCGTGCTGCACCCGGGTGAGCTTGATCTCTTCTTTTTTGGCGATGGACGCTTCTTGGAGTTTCTTGATCTGGTATTCTTGGTGTAAAACGACTTGCCGAGCCAGTCTGAGCCTTTGCTGTGTTTTTCGTAATTCGGATTCGATGGTCTGTAATTGTACCAAAGAACTCAGAAGCGGCCCCATAGATTCTCCTTCAGCATGCCAAACGGTTCGTATGCACTTGTATATGATCCTTGCCGCTGGGACACTATCCGGCGACTCAACAGCTACCCTTTATTATCCCCTGCCGGCGACGGATTGCAAGTGTTTCTTTACGGGTTTTTTCCGGCGGCGGCGGGGGGCCTGCTAACTTCCGATATATCAAAATCTTAGCACGGAAAACTGTTTTGGTTCCGGCGCCATCGGCCTCCAGGAGGCGTTTTCGTTTCCCGCCAGGCGGCAACCGGGCTTTCGGTCATATTTGGGTTCTCGCGCCGCCCGGGGGATTCTGCCTCCGGCGGGTGGTGTTGGAGGTTTTGATTTGACCGAGGGAAGCGTTATTTCCTAGAATGGTCAGCCATGGAATCTCAGGAATTCGAGATCCGCAAACGAGCAGATGGCGTCCGATTTACCGTCAAGGTCGTGCCTGGCAGTTCCCGGACCGGCATCGGCGGGATCCTGGGCTCCGCCCTGAAGATCCAGGTGGCGGTTCCGCCGGAAAAAGGTAGGGCCAACCAGGAGCTCGTTCGGTTTCTGGCCCAGCTCCTGGATATGCCCAAATCCGCCGTCTCGGTCGTTTCCGGTCACCGCCGGCCGCTCAAGGAGATCCAGGTCGACCGTCTGACCGAGGAGCAGCTTCGCCAGCGGCTGGAGCCGTATATCGGTTCGGCGAGCGGGACCGGCAAGGCCGGACCCCCGACGTAGGGTCCTCGGTCGGGGGAGTTGTTGCCGGAAAAGCACTCATAGGCCAAACGGACCGATATCGGCGGGATGTGAGGCCTCAACAGTGGTGTGAGTCGGTCACAATGGGTAATTGTGCCGATC
>JAFGFX010000051.1 GCA_016930855.1 Sedimentisphaerales bacterium
CGAGGAGGCGGCGACCAGGACCGACAGGATCAGCAGTCCGCCGAGTCGCAAGGCGCCTGGTATGTGCCGGATCGTCTCTACCATCATAAGCCCAAGTGAATTACTTGTTTACCTCGCAAGCGGCTAGTCCGAATCCCCTACATTATACCCGAACGGCCCGGATTGTGCCAGAGTCTATCGGCAAAAAGCGGGCCGGTCCGGGCGGATTGATAATGACCGCGGGAGGTTTGTGTGATACCCTCAGGCCCAATGGGCGCTGGCGACGGGGGCCGGCAGGGGCGTTTTTGCGGCCGATTGCCGCAGGCCGCGGCCCGAAACGATTACGCAGAGGAGAAGCAGCATGAGGGTGAAAACCGGGATCATTCTGGTAGTGGCGTTTCTGGGCGGGCAGCGGGCGGCCGGGGCCCTGTCGATCGTCGAGGCGACCCAGGCCCGGGCGGTCATCGTGGTGGGTGAATCGGAGGGTGCCGCCGTCGACCATGCGGCCGCGGAATTAGCGGAGTTCCTCCGCCAGATCGGCGGCGCCCAGATTCCGCGGCGCGGGATCGAGCAGGCGGCGGCGAACGCCGGCAGCGGCCCGGTCTCCGGCCGAGAGAATGGTTACCCCTGTCGCCTGCTCATCGGACCGCAGGCGGCCCGGCTGGCCGATCCGGATTTTTCCGTCGAGGCGTTGGCCCCGGAGGGCCTGGTCATCCGAACGGTGGGTCAGGATCTGATCCTGGCCGGCGGTCCGCCGCGGGGGACGCTGTATGCCGTCTATACCTTTTTGCAGGATGTGCTGGGCTGCCGCTGGTGGGATTCGCAGGCCAGCACCATCCCGGCGCGGCCGGCGATTCGGCTGGACGATCTGGACGTGCGGTATATACCGCCGCTGGAGTACCGCGAGACGTTCTGGTACGACGCCTTCGACTCCGACTGGTCCGTGCGCAACCGGTGCAACGGCCAGACGCATCGGCTGGACGCCGCCCGGGGCGGCAGGCATGTTTATCAGGGATTCGTCCACACCTTCTATTCGCTGATTCCGCCGGATCGATATTTCCCGGAGCACCCGGAATGGTTCAGCGAGATCGCCGGCAAGAGGGTGCGCGAGCAGGCGCAGTTGTGCCTGACGAACGAATCGATGCGCCGGGAGCTGATACAGAATCTCAAGGAGAGGTTGCGGGCGAATCCGGGGGCGACGATCGCCTCGGTCTCGCAGAACGACTGCCACGGCAACTGCCAGTGCGCCGCCTGCCGGGCGCTGGACGAGCTCGAAGGCGGTCCATCCGGATCGCTGCTGCATTTCGTCAACGTGGTGGCCGAGGCGATCGAGCCGGAGTTTCCCCGGGTGGCGATCAGTACGCTGGCCTACCAGTACACCCGCCGGCCGCCGAAGGTCGTCCGGCCCCGGGCGAACGTGATCGTGCGGTTGTGCAGCATCGAATGCTCGTTCAGCACGCCGCTGGCGGCCGAGCGGAACCGGGACTTTGCCGCCGACCTCGAGGGCTGGTCGCGGATCTGCGATCGTCTGTACATCTGGGATTACACCACGAATTTCCGGCACCATCTCCTGCCGCATCCGAATCTGGGGGTGCTGGGCCCGAACGTGCGGTTTTTCGCCGACCACAACGTCAAGGGACTCTTCGAGCAGGGGGCCTACACCACCAACGGGGCGGAGATGGCCGAGCTGCGGGCCTGGGTGCTGGCCCAGATGATGTGGGATCCCCGCCGGGACGGCGAGAAGCTCATCGAGGAGTTTCTCGCCGGCTATTATGGCCCGGCGGCCGGCGATATCCGGCAGTACCTCGACGTGATCCACGAGGCGGTGGCCGCCAGCGGCGATCACCTGGGCTGTTTTTCCGGGCATACGGCCAAGTTCCTGTCGTTTGAGGTCCTGCGGCGCGGCTGGGGGCACCTGCTGGCGGCCGAGCAGGCGGTCGGCCGGGATGAAGCGCTGCGGTTCCGCGTGCAGTGCGCCCAGTTGCCGGTGCTGTACGCCTTCCTGATGCGCTGGGGCGAGTTTCGCGATGAGCACCGGCGCCGCGGCGGACCCTGGCCGGTTTCAGACTCGATCGGCCAGGTGTACGAGCAGTTCCGGCAGGTGGCCCGGAAAAAGAACGTCACCCGCCTGAACGAGCATGAGGCGGGATTCGCCGTCCTGGACCAGCGGGTGGCCCACGAGGCCGCCCGCAAGACGGCCGGCCCCTCACCTAGCTGCGCGGATCGCCCGGCGGGCGACTGGACGGATCTGCAGGACGACGGGTTTCCGTCGGTCAATCCGGCCTGGGGCGCATTGGCCCCGGACGAGATGGCGTCGGACGGCATGGCGCTGCGGATGCCGGCGACCCACCACGAGTGGGCCCTGCAGCAGCCGCTGGATATCGACTGGATCGCGGCGTCGGCCGGTCAGCCGGTTCGCTGCGCCCTGAGCGTTCGCTGCGAGATCAGCGGCGTCGAGGGCGATGCCTTCAGTTGCGGCATCTGGGACCGGCAGAACAAGCGGTCGGTCGTCGCCCGCCGGCTGACCGCCCGCGAGATGGCCGACGGGGCCTATCATACGATCGATCTGGGCGGACACGTGCTGACGGACCGGATGTGTGTGTGGGTGGCCCCGGTGATTAACGAGGCGAACGTCAAGGCGGTCTGGGTGGATCGGATCTGGCTGTGGAAAGAGGATGTTCCTGGTCAATAATCTACCGAGGCGGGTTACATCATGAAGATCCATGACATTTCGATGACGCTGTATGACGGGATGCTGACCTATCCGAAGGACGTACCCTATCGGCGCTCGCTCCAGCGGGACATGCACCGGGGCGATTCGTCCAATGTCTCGGTCTTCGAGACGACCGCCCACGTGGGCACCCATATCGATGCCCCGCGCCATTATCTGCCCGACGGCTACGGGACGGACC
>JAFGFX010000328.1 GCA_016930855.1 Sedimentisphaerales bacterium
CATGCCGGCGATCAACGTGGCGATGGACCGCTGGGCCGCGAAGCCCACGATGATGCCGATCACCCCGGCGGACGCCAAAATACTGGTTCCCAGCGTGCGGATCCGCTCGAAGGTCATCAAGATCAGGGCGAACGCCAGGACGCAGACGACCGCGAACACGACGCGGTTGAAGACCCGCAGTTGCGTGTGGATCTTGCGGGCTTGCAGGTTGTCCTTGGCCTCCACGTCGAACTGGTGGACGATGAAATCGTTCAGGACCCGGCTCAGCTTGATGCTCAGCCAGGCCACCGCCACGATGAACCAGATGACCAGCAGGTGGCGAAATCCCTCGTAGAAGCCGGCCGGCGTAGCCAGGATCTCCTGGGCGACGCGGCCGGTCACCAGCAAAACCAGCATGATCAGGATCACACCGGCCGGCCGAGACGCGTGGCGAAACAGCAGGTCGTCCACGATGCTGCGGGTGCGCCGCGCCAGGCGGCTGCCGACCGCATACAATAAAACACTCGCCAGGGCGCCGGCGGCGGCGGCCGCCGCCGCCGCCAGCAAAAACCAGCCGATGTCCGCCCACTGGAATCCGTTGATTTGACCCAGCATCCTCGTACCTCCGATCTCGACAGTATGAATATTTGCCCCGTTTGCATCTTGGGCCCGAATCGAAGGAAATGCAAATGATAATCTCCCGGAACGCCGGATGGCGTGGGACGCACCGACCACGACGGCAACGAACCGAGGTGCAGATGGCCGGCGGTTGACAATATATGACCGAGGGCCGACCGAATGTGTCGAAAGTATACAGATAAATAGCCGCTACATTCCCATTGTAAATAATATGCACACTTGAGGCTGTTTTTGGCATTCCAAACGGCCAGTTTCAGATCGATCCCTATACGTTATATTTTATAAGCAACTGGTACATATATAGTTATGTTTCTCTCTCTTTGGCTGGCACGTGTATTGCGCCTATAGATTCGAAAGGAAACAACGGGTCCGCTTGGTCGAACTGGGTCGAATGGGACCGGGCCGTTTGGGAGGGCCGTGATGGCCGTGCGTGATCTTTTGGTGGTGGCAAAGCAGGTGACGCGGGATCTCAAGGACGCCCTGGCCGATCTCGGGGCGGATACCACAATCCGCCCGGAGATGAAGGACGCCGTGGCGGACCTGCGCCGGCAGCGGTATTTGGCGATGCTGCTCGATTGCCGGGATTTCAACCAGTCCGATGATGTGCTGGAGATGGTGGTGAATATCCGGGATATCGACGCCCAGATCCCCATCCTGTTTTTCCCGGATGTGGGGGAGGGAATCCGGCGGCAACTGATGCTCTACGCGCATTGCCATTGGGGGCCGATGTACCTGCTGGGGCCGAACGGCAGCGTCAGGAAGTTCGGCCCGGCGGCCAGCCCCTCCGACGCGCCGAAGACGACGAAAGGGAACGAATCCGGGGACTGATCATGGCGGACCGGCAAATCGAATTTTCCTGCGGGCATTGCGGCGCCCCCCTGAAGGCCGACAGCCGGATGGCCGGCCGGATGGGCACCTGCCCCGAATGCAACCGGCCGGTAACCGTACCCCCAGCGAGCGAGGCGGAAAGACCGGATCCCAACAAGACGAAGGGCGTCAAACAAAACCGGTGCGATAGATCAACCTAGGGCGGTTTTGCCCAGCGGCCGGGAGTTGTGTTGGAGCGTATAAGGGCAAAATAAAACCATTGCCTGGAAAGGCTGAACAGGAATGAATCGTTTCATCGTGGTATCCAATCGGCTGCCGGTCAAGGTGAGCAAGCAGGGAAAAAGCATATGCTTCCAGTCGAGTGCGGGGGGATTGGCCACCGGCATGAAGAGCCTGGCCGACACCTATTCCTATCGCTGGCTGGGCTGGCCGGGCGTTGCCCGGGAACAACTGTCCAGCGCCCAGACGGCCGAGGTCGTCGATACCCTGGCCCAGCAGAACTGCCTGCCGGTGTTCCTCTCGCAGCGGGACGTGGAGGATTATTATCACGGATTTGCCAACCGGACGATCTGGCCGCTGTTTCACTACTTCCCCCAGAACACCGTCTACGAGGACCGCTGCTGGCAGTCCTACCGGGACGTCAACGAGCGGTTTTGCGATGAGGTGGCCGCCATCGCCGGACCGGACGATCGCATCTGGATCCATGATTACCAACTCATGCTGCTGCCGCAGATGATTCGCGAACGGATTCCCGGCGCGCTGATCGGCTTTTTTCTGCACATTCCCTTCCCCTCCTATGAGATTTTCCGCCTGCTGCCCTGGCGGGACGACATCGTGCGCGGGATTTTGGGGGCGGACCTGGTGGGATTTCACACCTACGACTACGTGCGGCATTTTCTCAGCAGCGTCTGCCGCCTGACCGGGGCGGAACACACCCTGGGGGACCTGCACGTGGCCGATCGGCTCGTCAAGGTGGATGCCTTTCCCATGGGGATCGATTACGAAAAGTTCTCCGGAGCCGTCGGCCGGGAGGAGGTCAAAAGGGAAATCGAAAATAACCGGCGGGAAATGGGCTCCTGCCGGATCATCTTCTCGGTGGACCGGCTGGATTACACCAAGGGGATCCTGCAGCGCCTGGAGGCGTTCGACGCGTTTTTGACCCGCTATCCCGAATACAAGGGCAAGGTGCGGTTCATCCTCCTGGCGATCCCGTCACGCACCAGCGTGGATCACTATCAGATGCTCAAAGAGCAGCTCGACGGATTGATCGGCAAGATCAACGGTTCCCACGGCTTGCTCGGCTGGACGCCCGTCCTCTACCTGTATCGCTCCATCCCCTTCGAGAAGCTCGTGGCCCTGTATCACCAGGCCGACGTCGCCCTGATCACCCCCCTGCGCGACGGCATGAACCTGGTTGCCAAGGAATGCATCGCCGCCAAGTGCCACGGCCGCGGCGTGTTGATCCTGAGCGAAATGGCGGGCGCGGCCAGCGAGATGGGCGAGGCGCTGATCGTCAATCCCAACGACAAGGAGAAAATCGTCCAGGCGATCAAGGTGGCCCTGGAAATGCCGCCCTCGGAGCAGATCGAGCGGAACCGGTCCATGCAGCAGCGCCTGGGCCGCTACACCGTGGCCCGCTGGGCGCATGATTTCCTGGACGGCCTTGGCGAGATCCAAAAGAAGCAGCGGGACCTGTCGGTGCGAAAGCTGTCCGATGCCCTGCGGGATCGCCTGCTGCGGGATTACGCCGCGGCCGCCAGCCGCCTGTTCTTTCTCGACTACGACGGGACGCTGGTGGACTTCGTGGACCGGCCCGAGAAGGCCGAGCCGGATTCCGCGCTGCTGGATGGGCTCCGGGCCCTGGCCGCCGACGGCCGCAACGAGATCATCATCATCAGCGGCCGGGACAAGACCACGCTGACCCGCTGGCTGGGGGCTCTGCCGGTCACCCTGATCGCCGAGCACGGGGCCTGGGTCCGGCCAAAGAACGGATCGTGGCGGGTCATCGGGCCGCTACGGAACGACTGGAAGGACATCATCCGGCCCATCATGGAGCTGTTTGTCGACCGCACGCCGGGTGCGTCCGTGGAGGAAAAGAACTTCGCCCTGGCGTGGCATTGCCGCAAGTCCGATCCGGAACTGGCCCGGGTCCGGACGCAGGAGCTCAAGGCCGCCATCGCCAACTTTGTGGAGAACCTGGAGATCGGCGTCTACGAGGGCAACAAGATCCTCGAGGTGAAGAACCTGAGCGTCAACAAGGGCCACATGACCAAACTGTGGCTGGGCAAGAGCCACTGGGGCTTCATCCTGGCCGCCGGGGACGATTACACCGACGAGGACATGTTCGACGTGCTGGGGCCCCAGGCGTATTCGATCAAGGTCCGCCCGGGCATTTCCAAGGCGAAATACACCGTGGACGCGGTGGCGGACGTCCGCGACCTGTTGCGGCGAATGTCGCAAGCGGCAGTTCCGGCCGGCGGCGGTTGTGCCATCCAGCACCTGGAGCACCCCGCGGGTTCCTCGAAGAAGCGGAATGTCCGGCGCGAGCAGGGATAACGCCGGCCCAAGGCACCGATACGACCATCGATTGGCAAAGGAGATTGCATGCTGACCCTTGATGATTTTCGCGAGATCATTCCCGATAAGAAGCTGTCCGAGATCTATCAACGCGCCTCCAAGCTGTACAACAAGAGCATCGTGCACGTCAACGCGACCTATCAGGGCGGCGGCGTGGCGGAGATCCTCAACTCCCTGGTGCCGCTGATGAACGACATCGGCATCCAGACCGGCTGGCGGGTCCTGCACGGCAGCCTGGATTTTTTCGAGATCACCAAGGAATTCCACAACGGGTTGCAGGGCAGGGACATCGACCTGACGGAGGAAAAGCGGCGGATGTACATGCAACTCAACGGTAATTTCTCGGCCTACACCCACATCGAGCACGACTGCACGATCATTCACGATCCGCAGCCGCTGCCCATGATCAAGTTCTACCAGAAACACGGCGCCTGGATCTGGCGCTGCCACATCGACCTGTCGGATCCCAACGCGACCCTCTGGGATTTCATCAAGGGATTCCTGATCAAGTACGACATGACCATCCTGTCCAGCGAGCAGTACGCCCACCAGGACCTGCCGGTGCCGCACCGCATCATCCCCCCGGCGATCAATCCGCTGACCATGAAGAACAAGGACCTGGACGAGGACGCCGTCCGGGAGCAGATCGAGCAGGCGGGCATCCCCACGGACAAGCCCGTGATCACCCAGGTCTCGCGGCTGGACCCCTGGAAGGATCCCGAAGGGGTGCTGGACATCTTCAAGCTGGTCAAGCAGAAGGTCGACTGCCGCCTGCTGTTCTGCTACAACCTGGCCGCCGACGATCCGGAGGGGCTGCGGGTGTACGATCACATCTGCCAGCGGGCCCAGGAGGACGTCGAGCGCGGCGACATCATCTTCGTGGAGGGCAACCAGGAGACGCTGGTCAACGCCGTCCAGCGGTTCTCGGACGTGATCATCCAGAAGTCGGTGCGCGAGGGATTTTGCCTGGCGGTGACCGAGGCCCTCTGGAAGGCCCGGCCGGTGGTCGCCTCCAACGTGGGGGGCATTCCCCTGCAGATCGAGGACGGCGTCAGCGGGTATCTGCTGGAGCCCCACGATCTGCACGGGTTCGCCGAACGGATCGTGCATATTCTGGAGAATCCCGGCGAAGGCGAGCGCCTGGGCCAGAATGCCCGCGAAACCGTGCGGGAGCATTTCCTGATCACCCGCCTGCTGACCGACTATCTGGATCTGCTCCATCAGGTCGTGAATCATTGACCGTGCCGGTGTGCCGGCGCGAACAGGGCGCGGCGTACAGGCCGGCCGGTGTAGGGGCCATTTCTGACTCCCGCACGAGAAAAGGGCTAATTACTCTGGGCGGGTGCAAGCTCCCAGGCGAGGACACTTCGGGGGGCGATCGTAAGCGTGGGCCGCTCGTCCGGACGGATCGTGATGGGGGTCTTGGTTCCATCGGCCCCAATCGCGACCGCCGTGAACGACGGATTGGCCAGGCCGTATTCGGACGGATCGAACTGGACGGGGCCGCAATACCCCTCGTCCGAGACATTGGCGAACAGCAGGACGGTCCGGTTCTCCTTTACCTCCCGCCAGTTTACCATCCGCCAGGCGCCGGTCATGACGGCGTCGGTGGTCACCGGCCACTCGCCGTGCCACTGCCAATCCGCCGTGACCGTCGGGATCGGGCCGGTCAATCTGGGCGGGCGGGCCATCTGACCCTTGTAGAAGTATTCCTTCAGCCGCCAGCGGAGCCGAATGCAGTCGCGAAGGAACCCGCCGGACTCGGGCCGCTCGATCAGCTCGGGTCCGAACCAGCCGATCTGCTCGCCGAAGACCAGCTGCTGGCCGGCCTTCATGCGACCGGCGAGATCCTGGCTCGGCCCGCCGCGGTAGGCCCGTCCGAACATCTGGATGGCGCCGCCGTAGACGGCCGGGAAGGCCGGGACCATGTCCTGGTTCTGCCAGTGCCAGGTGAGGTAGCCGTCGAACCACTTGATGTAGGGCTCGGCGTTGCACTCGGTGGTGAGCATGCGGTCGGCCGGCTTGGCGCGGCGGATGGCCGTGAGCATCGCCCAGTAGCCGGCCGTCCACCAGTGACCGCCGCCCAGGTCGTGGCCGTGCGCGGCGTCGAAACACAGCCGCGGCGAGGCCGCCGCGACCTGGTCGATGTACACCCCGCTGACGCCGCACTCGCCGAACAGGCGCAGCACGATCTCGCGGACCTTCTCCTGCCAGAGCGGGGTCGCCGGGCACATGGCGGCCAGTTTCACGCTGTTGCCGTCGGTCTCCTTGCTGTTGTAGGTCTCGATGTAGGGCTCGCCCTGTTCATCCTTGGTCGCGGACGCCAGCGCGGTGTTGGCGAACTGCCAGTTGGCGGCGCCCTTGTCGTGGGTGTCCCACAACCGCCCGTTGATGTAGGGCATCGGGTGGACGCCGGCGGCCTTCAGGTCCGCCACGCCCTGGGCAAATCCCTCCTTGGCCGGAAAGTAGTGGGGATAGTCGTTGTCGAAGGGGATCTGGTGCCAGTTGTACCAGTGAAAGCCGACGGGCAAATCGAGCGCCTGGGCAAAGCTCTTGACGCGGGGCACGCAATCGGAGGCCGCGCCGCCGGTCATCACCCAGGCCGGCAACTGACGCATCCACAGGGGCGTATCCTCGCGGCCCTCGTGCCCCAGCGGCGGCCACCAGAGCGCCCGGCGGCGGACCCAGGCGCGGTAGATCTGGGCGGCATCGAACCAGTCGCCCCGCAGCAGTTGCCATCGTGCCTCGCCGGGCAGATTGAAGCCTGCCCCCGCCCGGCCCATGTTGGCCACGGGGTGTTCGAACCGCAGGATCACCGCCTGATGGTCCGGCCGGCTTTCACCGAAGATGTCCTTCGTCGAGCCCCAGGGATCATGCACGCCGACGTAGAGGCCCGTTCGTGCCGTCTTGTCATAGGCGGCCAGGTACTGCATGCAGATCCAGCCGCTGGGATAGGTCCCGCCCCTCTTGTACGTCTTGCTCCACAGGCCGGCGAGTTCCAGTCCGGACAACATCGGCAAAAACACCCTGCCGTCGGCGCCCAGGTCCCGGACCGAGACCACGGGGAACGCCACCCGCCAGAGGCCCCAGCGGGCGTTGCGGTTGTCGACGCGCAGGTCCCACGAGAGGGCATTCTCCTCGCTCAAGGCGGCGATGTCGATCTCGACCCGGATCCCTTTCAGGCGGTCATCCAGCGGCATGCCGAACGTCAGGGCGTATCGTCCCGGTTCGCCGATCGGGGACGCCTCCACCTGCTGCCAGCCGGAGTCGGCGTCCACCGTCAGCATCTCTTTCGTCTGCGTATCCCGGAACGTCGCGGTAAACAGTGGCAGCGCCTCATCGGCGAGCAGTTGGCGGCTGGCGGCCGTGTCGGTCAGGCTGAGCACGCGCAGGCCCTGTTCTGTTTTCCCTAGGGCCATATGCAACTGTCCGGCCACCACGACGACCTGATCGGACGGGGCCGGCTCGGCTGCCTGGGCGATCCCGGCCGAGCCGGTGACAAACGGCCAGCCGATCGCGCTTGCCAGACAGACTCCCAAACGAACAAAACGATGGATTCGTTTGCGTGTATGCATCTCGAGACCTCCGCAGGACTGTATCCAGGATCATAGCCGCCGAAGCCGGCCGGCCGCAATATAAAAATGCAAGACGGCAGGAGGGGCGATTCGGCGGCGAATGGTCTCCAACAGAGGCACGGCTGGTCGTGGAGCACAATCATACCTGGAGAGGAACATCGCTATCACGGGAAAATAAGGCTGGTTGTCATCGCCCTTTTTCGAGTACGATGGGGATATTGTAGAATCCAGTCCGTAACCGGAAAGGAGTGTAGGGTATGAACGGTTTCCAACGACTGGCGCGGATGTCACTGGTTCTGGCCATGGTGTTCACGCTTCGTGTCGATGCCCAAGGCAACGACATTGATCAGAGGATTCGACAACACCGCATGGGGACATTGATCGTCGAGGCCGCCCCCGGCGCCCGCGTCCGTGTCGAGCAGACCCGGCACGAGTTCTGGTTCGGCGCCGCGCTCTCCTCGTCCGCCTTTGACGGCGGGATGAACCCGGAGGATCAACGCCGGTACCAGGAGGTGTTCCTGTCGAACTTCAACGCGGCGGTCACGGAAAATGCCCTGAAATGGCATGACATGGAGCCGCGGCAAGGGCGGATCAATTACGCCGTGGTGGACGCCATCCTGGCCTGGACCGAGCAGAACGAGATCCCTCTGCGCGGCCACAACCTATTTTGGGGCATTCCCGGCCGGGTGCAGGACTGGGTCAAGCAGCTCGATGACGAGCAGTTGCGCCAGACGCTGCGGAACCGGGCCGAGACCATCGGTAGCCGCTACCGGGGCCGGTTCGCCGAATACGACCTCAACAACGAGATGATCCACGGCAACTATTACGCCGATCGCCTGGGTCCGGGCATCACCAAGCAGATGGCCGCCTGGGTCAAGCAGGCCGATCCGGACGCCCGGTTGTATCTGAACGACTACGATATCCTGACGGGCAGGCGCCTGAACGATTACCTCAAACACATCCGCGGCCTTCTGGCCGAGCAGGCTGCCATCGACGGCGTGGGCGTGCAGGGGCACCTGCACGGCGACTCGTTCGATCCGACCGCCCTGGGCCGGGCCCTCGACGCCCTGGGCGAGGCGGGTCTGCCCGTCTGCATCACCGAGTTCAACTTCCCCGGCCAGCGTTCCCGCGTGTATCAGCGCCGAAACGTGAAGCTCACGGACGAGCAGGAGCAGGCCAAGGCCGAGGCCCTTGCCCAATATTATCGCATCTGCTTTGCCCACCCGGCCGTCAAGGGCATCCTCATGTGGGGCTTCTGGGAGCGGGCCAATTGGATACCCCAGTCCTCGCTGTACCGGCGGGACTGGACGCCCACCCCCGCGGCCGGGGCCTATCGCGACCTGGTGTTCAACCAATGGTGGACGCGATGGGAGGGAACGGCCGACCAGGACGGCACGTGTCGTGTCCCGGCGTTTTTTGGCAGGCATCGCGTAACGGTTGGCGGTACAACAAAGAAGGTCCAACTAACAAAGTCCGCCGGATCGGTGACGGTGTCCTTTAGATAGCCCTTCGGCCCAACGGGAGCCCCCTGGCGGGTGGATTGGGAGCGATAAATTGCTGCAGCCGGCGCTGTTTGGGGCCGCAGGCCAAGCACCCGCCGACGCCGCAGTGCCGCCAGGGCTTATCGGCAACGGGGTCTTACAATGCGG
>JAFGFX010000329.1 GCA_016930855.1 Sedimentisphaerales bacterium
CGGCGCTCCATTATCAGCCAGTCCCAGATCCAGAGCCTCACCGCCGTTACCGTCAATATCTTTCTGCCCTGTATGATCTTCGCCAAGATCCTAAAGTCCTTCGATCCAAGCTCCCTGCGGATCTGGTGGGTGCTGCCGCTCTCGGCCCTGCTGCTGACCGGACTGGGTCTGCTGCTCGGGCTGGGTCTGTTCCCCCGCACCTGGCGGCTCAAGAAGAACATGCTGGCACTCGCCTCCATGCAGAACGCCGGCTACCTGGTCCTGCCCGTCGGCGCCGTCGTCTACGCCGACCAGTTCGACCGCTTCGCCCTCTACGTCTTCCTGTTCATCCCGGGCCTTAGCCCCCTGCTCTGGAGCTTCGGCAAGTACCTCACCTCCAGCAAGTCCGGCGAACCCCTCCGCTGGCAAAACCTCATCACCCCGCCGCTGGTAGCCAACCTGGCCGCCCTGCTGCTGGTCTTCTGCCACCTGGCCCCCTACTTCACCCAGGGCCAACACCCCGTCGGCAACACCCTCTTTCGGGCCGTGGACCTGCTCGGCGAGGCCACCGTCCCCCTGGCCACCTTCATCCTCGGCTCCATCCTGGGCAGCATCTCCATCCAACTGCGCCCCTACCTGCTCGACGCCGGACGCGTCATCTTCATCAAGCTGATCGCGCTGCCGGCCCTGGTCCTGCTGCTTCTCTACTACACACGCTGGGCCGCCCCCTACCCCATCCTGGGCGATTTCCTCATCCTCGAGGCCGCCGCCCCCCCGGCCGCCAGCCTCATCCTGCTGACCCGAATCTACGGCGGCGACCTGAAAAAAGTCAGCAGCCTCATGCTGATCACTTACCTGATCTCCGCCATTAGTTTACCCTTCTGGCTGGCACTCTGGCTGAGCCTGCCCTGAGACCGTTGCCACCTATTATCCCCAAAATCACCCCCCTCAACCTAATCCATTGCCGCGTAATATATTACAGCCAAAATTCACTCCCCCCTCTGTCAGTCAATCCAGCCACCCTGCCCAGGCCTTCTGCCGCCCGGCCCGCACTCCCCAACGCTCATATCCAACCATCGCGAATCCAGCGACCTTGCCCCCGGCCATTCACCGCCTTGCCCTAAAGCATACCTCCCGCCAATAGCCAACCCAGCCGCCCCGCCGCCAGCCTTCTACAAACTGGCCCCCAAACCTCACCCTGAGCCAATACCCGCTCAACCATACCCCGCCAAGAACACTCGCCCCGCTGCTTGGCACCCTAATCCAAATCCAATCCCGCCAGATCTCCCCATCCCGGAAACCGCCGCCACCGCCCGCCCTCTCGAACTCGCCGTATGTTGTCCACAGAACAAACATCAGTCTCAATCACCAACACCCAAACCTCCCGGCCGCCGTCCCCAAAACACATATCAACTTATATGACAACCACTTACGCTCCATCCGCTCCATCTCGCCCAAAAATAACCCCTTGCCCGCCGCCGAAAATCCACACATCCACTTACATACCAACAACTTACATCACATCCGCCCCATCTCGCCAAAAATCGGCCGTTTTCCGGCAGCGAAAATCGTACCGAAGCGAAAGCAAAATCACCTTACGATCATGTTTTTTCCAGATTTACGAAACATTTATCCGGCATCAACGTCATATATAAAAAGGGGTATTTCAATACTGTTAAGTAAAGGCACTCGGTAAATCATGCCAAAATTCGTTTTTGGCGGGAAAATCCCCCTGGGGAAAATGAAGGAGAAAATGCGGTTTTCGCCGGCAAAATCCCGCCGGCGAGTCCAGGTGATCACCAGCCAGCATCTATGAAAGGCCAGCGGGCAAGGAGCTAAACTCTTCTATGTCATCATGTTATGTAAATAGGTCACGACATAAAAGAGCTGCGTGGCCTGCGTAAGCCGAAGGGCGTCTCGTCCTGCGGGAGTCAATGGTAGTCTTGGCCTGCGAGAATCGAAGGTCGTCTCGGCCTGCGGGAGCCGGGGGCGTCTCGGTTTGTGAGAGTTGAAGAGGGTTTGGCTTACGGCAGTCGATGGGCGTTTCGGTTCGCGGGAGTCGATGGGCGTCTTTGCCGGCGGGAGATGAAGCTCACTTAGGGATGCGGGAGTTGAAGGGCACCTTGGGCGGCAGGAGTTGAAGGGCATCTTGGCCGGCAGGAGTCGATGGGCCTCTTGGCCGGCGGGAATCGAAGGGAACCTTGGCCGGCGGACCAGACCGCAGAGTCCGCGGTGGCTTATCGTCGCTTCGTGATCCGCTGGCGGCAAAGCGGGATTAGCACCGTTTCGTGATCCGTGGCAGGCGATTCGCGGCAGGCAAAGCAGCCGGGGAAAATTTGACGTAAATCTTTTTTCCCCCTCAGGTTTTTGCCCGCCGGCAGAAGAATATGTAGGTGCATTCGGTAAGGATATGGGTTATAATTGTCTGTAAATGCGGAGGTAACGGATAAGCCCCTGTGGGGCGGTCCCTTATGACGCAGGGCGCTTATCGAAACAATGCATAAAACACCGGCCAGGGCGGCTGAATCTCTCGCCAGTTCCACGTGGTAGAGCGCCTAACAAAATGCCGGGGTACGATGCGACCGGTGATGGGGCGGCCTAGTTTATTCCCCTTGATCCCTACCGACAAACCGGCCTACTTCGACCTGGAGCTAAACCAAAAAAGTAGATATGCCTAAACTGGGCTACTTCAACCAGGAGACAAACCAAAATAGGTCAACCTGCCGGCAATGAAAGCAGGCGGAGGGGACCATCCCAGGCCATGAGGATATTCCGGCCGGAGAAATCGGACGGCCGAAAAAGCGACTGCCGGGTATTGATAAGATAACTTGCTTTTGAATGGTACGTTATGAGCGTTTAGGCCCACAGGAGAGACCCTTTTACCATGACAACGGTGCAGACCAAACGGCTGGGCGAACTGCTGTGTGAGAAATCCTACCTGGACGAATCGCAACTGGATCATGCCCTCTCGGAGCAAAAGGGCCTGCGGTTGTGCCTGGGGCAGATCCTGCTGAACCTGGGCTATATCACCCCGGTGCAACTGACCGAGGCCCTGGCCCTGCAGGCCGGGATCGAGCGGATCGACCCGACCCAGGTCAGCATCGAGCCGGCCATCGTCAGCCAGATCCCGGCCGAACTGGTCAGCAAGTACAACGTCTTCCCCCTCTGGCAGCGGAACAGCCATCTGGCGGTGGCCATGGTCGATCCGTTCGACAGCCAGGCCCTGGAGGACCTGCGGGTGGTGACCGGCTGCTCGATCCGGCGCTATTTCGGGCATCCCCACCTGATGGAACAGGCCATCAGCAAGTTCTACGGCAGCCACGTCGCCCGCATGCTGGAAAACCTGGCACCCAAGGACCAGGCCGACGACGCCTCCTATGAAAACGGGGAATACTCCCCCGCCAAGCTGCATGAACTGGCCCGGGAACCGTCGCTGGTCAACCTGGTGAACCTGATCCTCTACGAGGCGATCGACGCCCGCGCCAGCGACGTGCACATCGAACCGTTCGAACACCAGCTCAAGATCAAGTACCGCATCGACGGGATGCTGCTGGAAAAATCGCCCTCGCCCAAACGCCTGCAGGCGGCGATCGTCTCCCGCATCAAGATCATGGCGGGGATGAACATCGCCGAACGCTTCATTCCCCAGGACGGCCACATCGAATTCTCGGGACACAGCGGCAAGATCGACATCCGCGTCTCGACCGTGCCGACCATCTTCGGCGAATCGATCACCATGCGGATCCTGGACCGGTCGGCCTCCCTGATTCGCCTGGAGGAACTGGGCATGAACGAGCGGGTCCTGCGGGGCTTCAAACAAAGCCTGCACAAGTCCCACGGCCTGCTGCTGGTCACCGGCCCGACCGGATCGGGCAAAACCACCACCCTCTACGCCGCCCTGAACAAGATCTACACCCCCAGCCAGAAGATCATCACCATCGAGGACCCGGTCGAGTACCAGCTCGACGGGATCATCCAGATGCCGGTGAATCCCAAGCGGGGACTCACCTTCGCCACCGGACTGCGCCATATCGTCCGCCAGGACCCGGACATCATCATGGTCGGCGAGATCCGGGATCGGGAAACGGCCGACATCGCCATCCGCTCGGCCCTGACCGGCCACCTGGTCTTCTCCACCCTGCACACCAACGACGCCCCGGGCGCCATCACCCGCCTGCTCGACATGGGGGTCGAGCCGTTCCTGCTGGCCAGCTCCCTGGAAGTCGTCCTGGCCCAACGGCTGGTGCGGCGGATATGCCAATCCTGCAAGGAGGCCTACCACCCCAACGAAAACCTTCTCCGCAGCCTGAACGGCACCATCCAGGTCGCCGCCGACCAGCCGTTCTATCACGGCCGGGGCTGCGCCGAGTGCATGAACAGCGGCATGCGCGGCCGCATCGGGATCTTCGAACTGCTGCGGATCACCGACGAGATGCGGCCCCTGATCACGAACCGCCCGACCACCGACCAGATTCTCAAGGCCGCGCCCGGCGACCACGCCGCGATGCGCATCGACGGGATCGAGAAGATCCTGAAGGGAACCACCAGCTTGGAAGAAGTGGTGCGCGTGACCCAGGGATTCGACGAGTGACGACGGCTTGGCCTGGGGCATCGGGGCCGCCGGCCGCGCGGGCGCCGGGGTGAGTTGACCGAAAACCGGAGGCAACATATTCCGTGATTTTGTTCACCTATCAAGCGGCAACCCTTACCGGCACGCAGGTGCACGGCACGATCGAGGCGATGGACCGCCGCACGGCAGTGGCGGCCCTGGCCGAACGGGGTGAGTTCGTCACCCGCCTGGAAGCGGGCAGCGCCAAGCAGGCGGCCCACACCGAAGACCACGGCGCCCGGTCGGCCCGCGCGGCCGACGCGCCCGGCGCGCCCCGCTGGGGCCTGTTCCAACGGCGCCGCATCAGCGGCAAGGACATCCTCTCGTTCATCAGCCAGCTGAGCATCGCCCTGCGCTCGGGGCTGCCGCTGCTGGACTGCCTGCACGTGATCCACCAACAGACCGCCAAACCGGCGATGCGCAAGCTGCTGACCGACCTGAGCCAGTGGGTCAGCGGCGGCGACTCGCTCTCGGACGCCATGGCCAAGCGGCCGGACGTCTTTCGGCCGCTGCACTGCGCCCTGATCCGCGTGGGCGAGACGGGCGGCCTGCTCGAGGAAACCAGCGCCCAGCTGGTCGGCCTGCTGAGCCGCGAGGAAAAAATCAAATCACACATGAAAAACGCCTCGGCCTACCCCCTGTTCGTGCTGGCCATTGGATTCGTTTCCGTGATGGTGATCGTCACCTGGCTGCTGCCCAAGATCACCGGCACGATCTTCGCCGAGGGGATCCAGATGCCCTGGCCGACCCGCCTGCTGCTGGGAGTGAGCGACTTTTGCCGCAGCTATTACGGCTGGGTGCTGCTGGGGGCGCTGCTGGCCGGAGGATTGCTGGCCCGCCGGCAGCTGCGCACCGGGCGGGGACGGCTCTGGGCCGACGGCTGGAAATTGAAGATCCCCGTGCTGGGCCCGGTCCTGCAAAGCATCGCCGTGGGCCGGTTCGCCCGGACCTTCGGTTCGCTGACCAAGGGAGGCATCGTCATCCTGGAGGCCCTCAAGGTGGTCCGCGACACGCTGGGCAACGAGGTGCTCAGCCGGGACATCGACCAGGTGATCGAGCGGGTGCGGACGGGCGATTCCATCGCCAAGCCGCTGGCCGAATCGGGACGGTTCCCCCCGCTGCTGGTCCAGATCGTCTCGGTGGGCGAACAAACCGGCAAACTGGACGAACTGCTGCTAAACGCGGCCGAGACCTTCGACGCCCAGGCCGACGCGGCCATCACCCGATTCATGGCCATCATGCCGGCGGTCCTGGTGCTGCTGCTGGCGATGATCGTGGCCTTCATCATCGTGGCGACGCTGCTGCCCATCGTCTCGATGCAGCTGGGCGTCAGCGGATTTTGACGATCCCGCGGCGTCGGGCCACGGCGCCGGGATCGACGCATAGCCCTGCCGGACCGACCGGAGCACCAGGCGCCAAACGGCGGGCGGCAGGATGTTTTCCTAAACGCAGTGTTTCAGGTATCCGCAGACGCCGGCACGCCTTCGGCGGCGCGGCGGCCGGGCGCGGATACCGGGGCGACCGGAACCGGGAAGGAAGCAAGATGAAACGGCAAAGGACACGAAAACACAGGCGACGCGGTTTTACCCTGGTCGAGATGCTGGTGGTCGTCCTGATCATCACCATGCTGGCGACCCTGATCGCCCCGCGGGTGTTCAAGGGGTTTCGCAAGGCCAAGACCAATATCGCCAGGGCGAAGATCGCCAAGATCGAAAACGCCCTGTCGGAATTCTACCTGGACTGCGGCCGGCTGCCGTCGCAATCGGAGGGCCTGGACGCCCTCCTGAACCCGCCGTCGGGCGTGGAAAACTGGGACGGGCCCTACCTGAAAATGGGGGATATCATGGACCCCTGGAATCATGTGTATCAATACATCCCCCAGAGCACGACGGGCGAAGGCACCTTTACC
>JAFGFX010000330.1 GCA_016930855.1 Sedimentisphaerales bacterium
CCAGAGGGGCGGCGAAAGAAAGGCGTAGGCGAAAACATTTCGCCGGATTCGTAGAGCCGTTCCTACCAACTTTTTCCGAGTTGATCCAAAAAAGATGACTAGCCCTTCGACTGGCGCAGGGGGTCGGCCTTTTCCTTGCGCAGATAGCGCAGGTCCACGAATTCGTAGGCGCCCAGGGACTGGAACCGCTTGTAGGAGCGATAGAGATTCTCCAGCTTGACCGCCATTGGGGCCTCGTAGTAGGGCCGCGACCGGCCCAGCGCCGCCCCCCAGCGGATCTCGGTATGGTTGGTCGTGTACATCACCAGGTGGGAATCCACCTGGCTCAGGCGGCCTTCGTAGTTGCTGACATCCATCACCGCCAACTCCTGCCAGATGCGGTCCTGCCAGGTGAGCTTCTCGTCCGTCCGGCGGATCTGGGCCAAGACATCGATGCCGGCCTGGACCGCCGGCTCCTGGATAACCGAGCCCGGCCTCAGGTCGGCGAAATCGGCCCCCTGCAGGCGCACCAGGTGGCCGGCGCTGCCCTCCAGGGGCACCGACGGCAGGACCACCCCCTCGGCGTCCACGTAGTACAACGCAGAGCCCTCCCGGATCGAGGCGATCGGCTGGCGCAGTTCGCAGTCGATCTGGAGCAGGCCGTCATAGCGCTTGCGGAGCAGGCGGATGTCCTTGACCCAGGGATTGCCCAGCAGGTTCTTCTGCCAGCGTTGAACGAGGGACTTGTCCGTCAGATCGTCGTTGCGGCGGATCCCGGTGGCCAGACAAATCTGGCTGATGAGCTCCTGGCCGGCCCACTTGGGCGGGTCCTGCAATTCCACCTTCAAGGCCACCGCCCGATCGCGGGTGACCTGCCGCACGTACCGTTCCAGATAGCCGAATCCCGCCGCCGTAGCGGCCACCAGCAGGCCCAGCAGGACCAGCCGGCCCAGCTTGGGCCCCAGGGCGCTGACAAAATCACTCCGGCAGAATTCCCGCCAGCGCCGGCCGAGTCCCGGCGAGGGGGCCTTCCTTTTGCGCGTGGATTTACGTCGTTTCGAGGCCATAGAGGTTATATCGTCCGGCGGGCGGCCAATCGTACAATCTGGTCGCACATTTGCTCCATGCCGATTCCGGCCTGGCCGGCGGCCTTGGGCAGCAGGGAATGATCGGTGAAGCCCGGTATGGTATTGATTTCCAGCACGAAGGATCGGCCCAGGTGATCGACCAGAAAATCCACCCGGGCGAAATCCCGGCAGCCCAGCGCCCTAAACGCCGTGCGGGCCTCGTCTTGCAGCCGCTGCAACAGGGGCGCCTCCAGATCGATATCGAAGCGGTACTCGGTGTCCTGGTCCAGATACTTGGCCTGATAGTCATAGAAGAGTTGTTTGGGACGGATCTCCAGGACCGGCAGGGCCCGGCCGTCCAGGATCCCCACGGTCATCTCCCGGCCGGCGATGTAGCGCTCGATCAGGATATCGCCGTACCGCCGCAGCGCCAATCGCACTGCCTGCCAGGCCTGCTCGATATTCGCGGCGATCTGGATCCCCAGGCTGCTGCCCTCGGCGTTCGGCTTGATCACGCAGGGCAGCCCGATCCGCTCCAGGGCATATTCGATGAGCCAGTCGAAGCGGCGGCGGCCCAGCGTCGCCCGCTGCAACCGGCTGATCCGCTCGGCCAGCGGGCAAAGCAGGCCTGCCTGGGTGAATTTCACCTTGGAGAGGTATTTATCCATCGCCAGTCGGGAGCTGGCCGAGTCGCTGCCGGCGTAGGGGATTTGCCTGGCCTCCAGGATCGCCTGGAGTTGGCCGTCCTCGCCGAACGCGCCGTGCAGGACCGGAAAGACGATCTGGTAGTCCCGCCCGTTGAGGGCGGCCAGGTTGTCGGGGGCGATATCGGCCTGCCGCACCCGGTAGCCGGCCCGGGCCAGGGCCGCGGCCACCGCCCAGCCGCTTTGCAGGCTGACGGGGCGCTCGCCGCCCGGTCCGCCGCACAGGACCAGGATGGCAGGAGATTTCACCGATGAACTCCGGCGTCGAAGACGGGCTTGCGCGCCACGTTGTCTGCCGTCCCTGGCCATGTTCTCCCCATCGTTGCCCGTAGTGAAGGGGACTTCTAAAATCGATTTTAGAGGTCCCCAATATCTTTTTACGTCGAGTTCCGTTTCCCGCCGGACGGCGCACGTATCACTTTGAACATCATGAGCGATCGAGACATTCAGTTGTTAGACGCCCTTACTGCCAGATATCCAGCTCCATCTCCAGGTCCACGTCGAAGCGGTCCCGCACCCGCTGGCGGACATACTCCACCAGCTGCAGCACGTCCTTGCTGGTGGCGTCATCCCGCGCCTCGATGAAATTGGCGTGCTTTTCGCTGACGAACGCCCCGCCGATGTGGTGGCCCTTCAGGCCGACCTTGTCGATCAGGGCGCCGGCCGAGAGGGCCCGGGGATTCTTGAAGACGCAGCCGGCGTTGCGGCTGTTCATCGGCTGGGAGTTCTTCTTGAGGACCCAGACCTCCCGGATCATCCGGCCGATCCGCTCGGGATCGTCCGGCACGAGCGTGAACTCGGCGCCCAGGATGAACTTGGCGATGATGTTGGTCATGCGATAGCCGAAATAGATGTCATCTCGCTGGCGTTCGAACTCGTAGCCGCTGCTGTCCATGACCCGCACCGACCGGATCACGCTGCCGATATCGCCGAAGCGGCCGCCGGCGTTGATCTTGACCGCCCCGCCCGCCGTGCCGGGAATCCCCACCAGGCATTCCATGCCGCTCAGGCCCGCCTGGGCGGTGCGCCGCACCAACTGGCTCAGACTCGCCCCGGCCTGGGCCCGGACCGTCTCGCCGGCGATGCTGACGTTGCCGAAATGCTTGTAATACATCTGGACCACCACGCCGCTGACTCCTGCGTCCGGGACCAGGATGTTGGAGCCCCGCCCCAGGACGTACATCCGCACGGAATTCTCGTGGCAGCGGCGGGCGATCTGGCGCAGCTCCTCCTCGGTGCGCGGCCGGGCGAAGTAGCGCGCTGGGCCCCCCAGCCGAAACCAGGTATGCTTGGCCATCGGCTCGTTTTCCCTAACGATCTCTTCCAAGCCGGCAAATAAGTTCATCGGCCAGTTTCCACACGTCGCCGGCCCCCATGGTGACCACCACGTCGCCCGGCTGGACGGAGGCAATCAGAAATTCCGCGATCCGGGAAAAATCCCCCAGGTACAATGCCTGTTGGCCCTGGGCCGCGATCCGCTCGGCCAGCATGGCCGCGTTGACCTGCCGACGCGAGGTCTCCGAATCGCGGACGAAATATATATCCGGCAGCAATACTACATCCGCGGCGGCGAAACTGCCAGCAAATTCCTGGAGCAAAAACCGGGTGCGGCTGTGCTGATGCGGCTGAAAAACGCACCAGAGCCGCCGCGGCTGATAATGCGCCGCGATTGCCTCCAGGGTCACCCGGATCTCCGTGGGGTGATGGGCGTAATCGTCCAGGATCACCACCCCGTTGACGCTGCCCCGCCGCGTCATCCGCCGCTGCGCGCCGGTATAGGTCTCCAGTCCCGCCCGGATCTGCTGGCCGGACAGGCCCGCGTGATTGGCCAGCGCCGCTGTCGCCAGGGCGTTGGCCACGTTGTGCCGGCCGGCCAGGGCCAGCCGGACGCGGCCCAGCGATTCGCCGCGATAGGCCAGCTCGAACCGTCCCTGGCCCTGCTCGAATCCCAACTCGAGCGCCTGCCAGTCGGCGGCGCCGTCCAGGGCAAACGTCTGGCAGGCGGGCACCATTGCCTCCAGCAGCCGCCGCACCTGGGGATCCGAACCGTTCGCCACGATCAGGCCGTCCGCGGCGACCTGTCGGCCGAACGCGGCGAACGCCTCCACGATCTCGTCCAGGTCGCGGTAGTAATCCAGGTGATCCCGTTCGATATTGAGGATGGCCGCCGCCCGCGGGTGCAGGTGCAGGAAGCTGCGATCGAACTCGCAGGCCTCCACCACCAGGAATTCGCCGCCCTCGGCGCCGCTGCCGCCGCCGAGCTGATCGACCTGGGCCCCGATCACGAAATTCGGCCGGCAGCCGGCCAGGGCCAGCGTATAGGCCAGCCAGCCGCTGCTGGTGCTCTTGCCGTGGGTGCCGGCGATCGCCAGCGTATGCATATTCTGACTGATCTCGCCCAGCAATTCGGCATACTTGAAGATCCGGATCCCCCGACGGCGGGCACCCTCCAATTCCGGATTGTCCGGGGCCACGGCGGCCGAGGCCACCACGAACCGGATCGCATCGGGCAGATTTTCCGGCCGATGGCCGATCTGCACGTCGATGCCCAGATCCCGCAGCTTGGCGGTGACCGCCGAGGCCTGCTGATCGCTGCCGCTGACGATCTGTCCCCGGCGGGCCAGGACCTGGGCCAGTCCGCTCATGCCGCAGCCGCCGATCCCCACGAAATGATAATGCTGTTTGACCTGCATCGCCTGGTTCCGCAACGACAGCAATGTCGGCCCGCTTGAAACCGCCTGACTCGATACCTCCTGTATCCTCATGATCTACTCCCTTCAACGAGCCATTTGGTGCACTTGGCGGGCGACGGTTTCGGCGGCCTCCGGCGCGGCCAGGGCCCGGGCCGCCTGGGCCATTGCCGCCCGTTTGGCCGCCGGCAGGATCTCTCCCAGAACCCGGGCCAGTTCCGACGCGGTCCGGGCCGAATTTTTATGATCCGTCACGATCACGGCGGCGCCCGCCCCGGCGAGGACCTCGGCGTTGTGCAACTGATGCCGATCCTTGTGGTACGGATAGGGCAGCAGGATGCTCGGCAGGCCCATGGCGGTCAATTCGGCCAGGCTGGAGGCCCCCGCCCGGCCGATCACCAGCTCCGCCGCCGCCAGCACCGAGACCATTTGATCGCTGAAGGCCTGCACCTGCACGCCCAGGCCCGCCTCGGCATATTCCTTTTGGACCCAATTCTTATCCGCCATGCCGGTCAGATGCAACACCTGCCAGTCGGACCGATCCGGCTCGACGGCCGGCCGGGCATCCCCTTGGGCGGCCTGGCCCGGGGCCGGCGCCGGTGTTTTCGCCGTATCAGACGCCGTCTCCGCAACCGCCGGCGACGGATTCCCTATCGGCAGAATCCCCTGCCGCAGGCAGGCTACCAGCGCCTGGTTGAGGTTGCGGCCGCCCTGGGAACCGCCCATCGCGACCAGCAGCGGCATCTGGGGGTCCAGTCCCAGGTCGATCTTGGCCCGCGCCTTGTAGTAGCCGCCGGCGGCCTGGTCGGCCGCCAGAAATCCCTTTCGGATCGGACAGCCGGCCACCAGGCATTTCGACTGGTCTTTCCCGAAATACTGCCGGCTGATTGGCCACTGCAGGAAGATCCGCTCGGCGTAGCGGCGTCCGAAGCGATTGGCGCGGCCGGGCACGGCATCCGGGTTGAGCAGCGCCGTCGGGATCCGCAGCTTCCAGGCGGTCTTGAGGGCCGGGCCCGAGGCGAATCCCCCCAGGCCCAACACCGCCCGCGGCCGCTCCTGCCTCATGATGCCCCGACACAGGCTCAAACTGGCCCGCCAGCCGGAGTAGAACCGCACGATCTGGCCCAGCCGCCGCGGCAGCGGCACCACCGGCTGGGGGATGAAGGAAAAACGGCTGGCTGCCAGGATCCGCTCGTCGATCTGGCGCTCGGTGCAGAGAAAGAGGACCGTCGCATCCGCATCCAATTGGCCTAGCGCCTCGGCCACCGCCAGGCCGGGATACAGATGCCCGCCGCTGCCGCCGCCGGCCAGGATGTAGGTATTTGTCTGCGTGGCAATCCCCCTGTCACTTGCTATGCTATCAATATCCAAAGGTCCGTCTTGAACCGTATTCCTCGTCGCGCTAGGACCATCCTCGACCGGCGGCGCCGGTCCGGCCGCCGGGAAAGCTGCTTCTGGTATCGGCGCTGTCAGCCGTTCCGATCGGCCAGATACCCGCCGGCCCCTCGACCTTGCTGCCGGGCGACATTGACCAGCACGCCGGCCGCCATGGCGGTCAGGACCAAGCCGGTCCCGCCGGCACTGATGAAGGGCAGGGCAATGCCCTTGGTGGGCGCCAAGCCCGTCACCACCGCCAGGTTCATCAGGGCCTGGGCGCCGATGGTGCCGGCGATGGCCACGACCAGCAGCCGGCCCAGACGATCCGGGGCCCTCCGGAAGATCTGCATGCTGCACAGCAGAAACGCCACGAACAGGGCCACCACCAGGGCGCAGCCGACAAAGCCCAGTTCCTCGGCGATGATGGCGAAGACGAAATCGGTCGTGTCCTCGGGCACCCAGCCCAGCTTCATCGTGCCCCGGCCCAGACCGGTTCCCCACAGGCCGCCCGATCCGATGGCGATCAGCGACTGGTTGGCCTGGTAGGCGGTGGCCTGCGTATCGCCCTGGCCGCCCTGCCAGTAGGCCTGGACCCGCTGCCAGCGATATTCGTTGCAATAGACCAGGACGTAAAAGGCGGCCGCCGCGATGGGGATCAAGAGCACCAGATGCCACCAGCGGGCCCCCCCGACCAGCAGAACCATCGCCCCGGCCGCCCCGACGAGCGCCGCCGTGCCGAAGTCCTCCTTGCCGATCAGGCCGACCACCGCCAGCAGCACCCCGCAGGCCGGCAGGAACCCCCCGGCAAAATTCCGGATCTTCTCGCCCCGCAGCGCGGCATACGCCGCCAGGAACATGGCCAGGCTCCACTTGGCCAGCTCCGACGGCTGGAAGGTCAGCTCCGCCGGCCCCAGATGAAAGGTGAACCAGCGCAGCGAGTTGTTCTTGGCGGTCCCCAGGCCCGGCACCAGCACCAGCACCAGCAGCGCCAGCGATAACGCCGTCATCCAGACGACCGGCGAGAGCCAAAAACGCCGGGCAAACACCAGCCGGCGGCGATAATCGATCCGGCTGACGCCCACCAGGACCAGCCAGGCCAGCGGCACGAAGGCGATCCGCCGGAGGGTGGAAAACTCCCAGAACCGCCTCCAGTCGAGCTGTTGATCCAGACTGGCGCCCGCCGAAAACACCATCAAGGCGCCGAAACACAGCAGGGCGCTGATGATGACCGTGAGGTAGGCCCCCAGCGAGGATTCGGCGGCCACGGCGGCTGATTCGTGGCTGGTCAGGACTTGCGGATACAATCTCGCCCCTTCGGATTCGGTGTACTTCGCGTGTTACCTTTTTTCAACCATGTAGTCACATGCAGTAAATCCGGGTGGCATCGCCAAACGCAGCTTGGGGGTGCCCTATGCCCCAGGCAACGCATTTGGCCACATGGCCCGTTGGCCCACCTATTATTCTACTTCGTGCCGCACGCCGGTGCGGCATGACAATCGGCCGAATTTTCAGCGCAGCTTCAGGGTCGCCAGGGCGAGGGCCGCGCAGGCGATGCCGATCAGCCAGAAACGCACCACCACCTTGGATTCCGGCCATCCCTTCAGGTGAAAATGATGGTGGATGGGCGCGCAGCGGAAGATCCGCTTGCCGCCGGAATAGCGGTAGTAAAAAACCTGCAGGATCACGCTGACGGCCTCCAGGACGAACACGCCGCCCACCAGCAGCAGCAGCAGCTCGTGCCGGGTCACGACCGCCGCGTACCCGATCGCCCCGCCCAGCGGCAGGCTGCCCACGTCGCCCATGAACACCTGGGCGGGATGGCAGTTGTACCAGAGGAATCCCATGCAGGCCCCGAAGATCGCCGCGCAGAGCACCCCCAGCTCGCCGGCCCCGCGGATCTGGGGCAGCAGCAGGTAGCTCGCCCAGGTCTGCTTCTGCCGGATCAGCTCGCCGGTGGGATCGGGCAGCACGAACGACGACATGGTCTCGCTGGCGAAGTAGCACAGGATCACGAAGGCGAAGGAGGCGATCCCCATGCAGCCGGTTGCCAGGCCGTCCATGCCGTCGGTCAGGTTGACGGCGTTGCTGGAGCCGGTGATGACCAGCACCGTGATCAGGGTGAAGCCGAACAGGCCCAGGTGGATGCCGTACTTGTAAAACGGCACCCAGAACAGCTTGCCGTCCTCCAGCTCGGCGAAATCCACCGCGTAGAGGAAATACGCCAGCAGCACCCCCAGCCCGATCTGAAAGATCAGCTTCTCCCAGGAGTGCAGGCCGTCGCGGGTGCGGTGCTTGCGCTTGGCGGTCAGTTTCAGGTAATCGTCCGCGCCGCCGAGGGCCCCCAGCCAGACGAGCAGGAACACGCCCTTCTGCACGAAGGGATTGCGCAGATCGGACCACAACAGCACGCTGAGAAAAATCCCCCCCAAAATGATCAGCCCCCCCATGGTGGGCGTCTCTTCCTTGTGGCTGGTCAGCTCGTTGAGGTCCTTATGATGAAATTCCGGGACGTCGCCCACCTTCATCCGGATCAGCCAGCGGATGATTCTCGGGCCCCACAACAGGGAAACCAGCAGGCTGGTCAGGATGGAAAGGACGGCGCGAAACGACACCTCGCGCCAGGCATAGAAATGCAGCGTTCGTTCGAGGAACTCGCTAAAATACTCCATCAACCATATAAGCAATGCAAACGATTCCTATGCGACTTCATCAACCATACAAGCAAGCCAAACGATCCCTTGAATGCTCCGACAACCATCTAAGCAATGCTAACGATCCGACCCGGCCGCCACCGGCGCGGGGCGGGCCGGAACTTGTTGTTGAATGAGGAATATCCCCGCCGGCGGGCCCGGGCGCCTAACCGACGACCGCCGGCCGGCGGCGCCGGCTAGCGCCGCAGATTCTCCACCAGGGCCTGGCGCGACGGGGCGGGCAGTTCCCGCGCCGGCCCGGCCCGGATGATCCGCGGCCGGCCGCCCCGATACCGCCGCAGGGCCTGGACCACCCGCTCCATCTGCATCGAGCGCGAGCCCTTGACCAGAATCACGTCGTCGTCCCGGATCGAACTCTTAATGAGCCGGGCCAGCCGCCGGCTGTTGATGCTGCGCTGGATGTCGCCCCTGCCCATGCCGCACTCCAGGGCGGCCTGCGCCGTCCAGGCCGCCTGCGGTCCGACCGCAAAGAGGACGTCCACGTTGGACAGGGCCACCGCCCGACCCAGCTCGCGGTGATAATATTCCGCCGTCGGGCCCAGCTCGCACATGTCGCCGGCCACCAGGATGCGGCGGCCCGCCTGCTGGTAGCCGGTCAGCTCCAGCAGGGCCGCCGCCATGCTGGAGGGATTGGCGTTGTAACTGTCGTCGATGATCGTGATGCCGTTGATCGATTGGCATTCCATCCGGCCGGCGATCCCGGGAAAATCCCGCATCGCCGCCGCGAACTGCTCGCTGGTGATCCCCAGCCGCCGGGTGGCCGCCAGGGCCGCCAGGGCGTTTTTGACGTTGTGCAGACCGCTCAGCGGGATCTCCACCCGGCAGCGATCGTTGGTCAGAAACCCGATCCGGCCCGGCCGCAGATCCAGCTCCAGGGCCGAGACGTCCGCCGCGGCATCGAGCCCGAAGGTGATCACGTGGCAGCCCAGCGCCTTGACCCGATCGAGCGTCGGCGCGTGATCGCAGCCGCAGATCAGGATCCCGTGGGGCTTGAGCCCGGCGGTGATGGACACCTTCTCGACGCTGACCCCCTCCACGTCCCGCAGGCCCTCCAGGTGGCCGGGCCCCACATAAGTAATCAGCGCTACGTCCGGCTCGGTCACCCGGGCCAGCGCCGCCACCTCGCCGGTCCTGTTGCTGCCGATCTCCACCACGGCGAACTCATGGTCCGGATCGATCCCCAGCAGGGTCAGGGGCACGCCGATGTCGTTGTTATAGTTGGCCGGGGAGCGATGGCCCTTCTTGTACTTGCTCATCGCCCAGTAGATCATCTCCCGCACGGTCGTCTTGCCGTTGGTGCCGGTGACCGCCACGATCCGGACGCTGCGCAGCAGCTCCCGGCGGTAAAACCTTCCCAGCCGCCCCAGGGCCGCCCGGCAATCGTCCACCTTCAAAATGCTGACCTTCGAGTCCCGCAGGGCGGCGGTCAGCGGCATGCTCCGATCCACCAGCAGCGCCCGCGCCCCGCCGGCGACCGCCGGCTCCAGAAAATCGTGTCCGTCGAATTTCTCGCCCCGCAGCGCCACGAACAGATCCCCCGGCTGCACCTGGCGGGAATCCGTACAGACCCGCTGGGCCAATCCCTTGCTCAGCTCGGTCTTCAACTCCGCCCGCACGGCATTCTTGATTTCTTCCAGCAATAACGGTTTCATTTCTCACCCTTTTGGGTGGCATCGCCACCCCTTGATCGCCGCGAGATGGCAAAGCCATCCCTTGATCGACGCGAGGTGGCAAAGCCACCCCTTGTTCGACGCGAG
>JAFGFX010000331.1 GCA_016930855.1 Sedimentisphaerales bacterium
AAGGCGCCGGGACTGTGAAACTCGAAATACCGGCCGAGCCCGTAGAACGTCGCCGCCGGGCCCAGGGCCAGGACAATCCCGATCCATTTCCATTTACGCAAGACGCCGCCGGATCGCTCCCCGGCGGCCGTCGGCGGTCGATGCTCGCGACGGCCGCCGTGGCCGCTGGGGCCGCCGCGACCGCCGGCGGGGATCCTGTCCCGGCTGCTGGTTCGTTTACGATTTGACATCGGTTGCGCCTTTGGGGGCTTGTGAATCGTCCGGCGGGGATTCCCGGCCCGGCTGCCGGATCGAGCGGATGACGTACGTCGGCTTGTTCTGCGACTCGTGATAGGTCCGGCACATCATCTCGGCCAGCAGCCCCATCAGCAGGAACATCACGCTCATCGGCATGAGCATGGCCGTCAGGACCAGCAGCGGGTTGCGGTTCATGGCCAGGTGCGTCGGGCTGATGTATTTCTGATAGATCACGCACAGGCCGCTCAAGAATCCCATGAAAAAGGTGAACAGGCCGATCCCGCCGAAGATGTGCAGCGGCTTGGTGCTGAAGGTCCCCAGAAACTTCACCGTGATCAAATCGAAAACCACCTTGATCGTGCGGTTCAGGCCGTACTTGGTCCGGCCGCGGGTCCGCGGATGGTGGCCGACCTCCATCTCGGTGACCCGCGCCCCCGACCAGCTGGCCAGGGCCGGGATAAACCGGTGCATCTCGCCGTAGAGCCGCAGATGGTCCACCACGTCGCGGCGGTAGGCCTTCAGGGTGCAGCCGTAATCGTGCAGGCGGACCTTGGTGATCCAGCCGATCAGGAAATTGGCGACCCAGCTGGGCACCTTGCGGGTGAGCAGTTTGTCCTGCCGCCGCCGCCGCCAGCCGCTGACCACGTCGTAGCCCTCCTGGAGCCGGGTCACCAGGTGGGGGATGTCCGCCGGGTCGTTCTGCAAGTCCCCGTCCAGCGGCACGATGACCTGGCCCGAGGAATGATCGAATCCGGCCGCCAGCGCCGCGGTCTGACCGAAATTACGGCGCAACTCGACGATCTTGACCTCGGGCCGCCCCCGGCTCAGCTCGGCGCACAACTGGGGCGTGCCATCCGTGCTGCCGTCGTCGACCAGGACCAATTCATACTCCCATCCGGACGGGGCCATGGCCTGCCGGATTCGCTCGAGCAACTCGCGGACGTTGTCCCGTTCATTCAGCAGCGGCACCACGATGGAAATCTTGGTCAATTCCGCATCCAAACGACATTCTCCCGTATCCGCATTTGTTGGCCTTCAATCCTAGAAACAGTGTCGTCAATCCCGGGCGGTCTTATCAATATCAATCCGGGCAAATACCGCTATTTACCTGAAAAAAATGAAGTTACAGCTTCGCCGCCTGGGCCGCGTTCGATAGTTTTCCGGATCCAACCGCCGGGCTAATCACGGAGACACCCCGGGGCGAATGACCGTAACTATAGCATCAATAAATGGTTCGGTCAATAGTCGCTACCGCGACGGGCAAATCGCCGCGGGCACGGTTGGCTCCTCGACGCTTCATTCTGAACCTGCCCCATTGGCGAGACAAGTAGCATCCATAATGGAGCACGTTGCCCAAAGAGGCAAACAAAACGATGTCATTCCCGCGCAAGCGGGAATCCAGAAATCAAATGCCTGGGTGGCACCGCCAAGCGAGTCTTCGAGCTTGGGGGCGGAAAAGGGCCCGGGCATAAAAAAAGGCGGCAGCGCCGTTTAAGGCACCGCCGCCGGTTGTATCCCTGGAATCCTACCTCTCTTTGAGACCCCCGACAAAACCAATCCTGCAGGTAATCCAGGGGATTTATTCGCCCCAGACGGGTGGTTTTGTCCATGCAAACCAGAACCGTGTATCGGACCATCGGCCCGGAAGGGGCCGCCGGGCGTCACTGCTTATCGCTATCCTCCAGCAACTGGCGAAGATACGAATTCTCGCGCCGGGTCGCCTCCAGATCGAACAGCAGATACTTGATGCTCAGCCGCAGATAATCCAGCGACTCCTGCAGGCTGGAAACGCTCTTGCGGAGCTCGGCATGGCGCTGTTTGGTTTCCTGGGCCAGCAATTCCAGCTTCTTGCGTTGGGAGGCCGGCAGCGTCCCGATTTCCCGGACCAGCTCGCTGAGTTTTTGTTGGAAGGTCGCTTCGTCCATCGTTTGCTCCTAGGCATGAATCCCGGTCAGTACATGGCCCGCTCGGAATGATTCCGAGACTCGTGACACGGATGTCTGTTCCGCAAAACCTATGCCAACCAAAACCTCTCGATTTATCGGTCCCGAAAAACTCTGTAATTCCGGCCTACATCCCACGTTACAGCGGCCGGGCCGGCGGCGGCCCAAAAAACAGCTATACTAATTATTCCCGCTTGTTGCCGAAATCGCACATTCCGGTTGCCGCCCCGCCGGCATCGGATCCCTAATTTCCTATCTGGCAATCGGTTATCTGGTCTGTTGCGCGAATGCCACACATCTGGGCGTCCCATCTCGCCCGCGGCGGTCCACCGGACCGGCACACATCGGAATATTCGCTCTGTGCGGGTTCGGCCAGTCAAATCAATTATGTAGTTTATCTGTATTATTATAGACTATTTTTCCCTCGAAAGCGAAGCACCGCCGCATTTTTATCCGGCGGGATTCCGATTTTTCTGCGGATTGACAAGCCGCCCGCCATGCCGATAATACGGAAACCGTTATGACGATTACGTTAGAGGAAATCCTTCGCCACAAGCGCGCCCAGGTTGCCGCGGACAAAAAACGGCTGCCCGCCGAGCGGCTCCAGGAACAGATCGCCCACCTGCCCGCCTGCCGGGATTTTTATGGGACGCTGACCGGCCGCCATCCGCGGGGGATCCACGTCATCGCCGAGGTGAAACGCGCCTCCCCCTCGGCCGGCCTGATCCGGCCGGATTTCGATCCGGTCCCGCTGGCCCGGCTCTACGAGCGGCTCGGCGCCGACGCGGTAAGCGTCCTGACCGACGAACCCTTCTTCCAGGGCCGCCTGGAATATCTGACCCGGATCAAAGAGGCCGTCCGCCTGCCCGTGCTCCGCAAGGACTTCATCCTGGACGCCTATCAGGTCTACGAGGCCCGGGCCGCCGGCGCCGACGCCATCCTGCTGATCGCCGAGGCCCTGGAGCCCGCCCAACGCGAGGATCTGCTGGGCCTGGCCAACGCCCTGGGCCTGACCGTCCTGCTGGAGGTCCACGACCGGCAGATGATGCTGGAGGTACAAACCCTGGTGCAGTCCGCCGCCTGGCGGTATAATCTGCTGGGAATCAACAACCGGAACCTGCGGACCATGACCGTCGATCTGGATACGTCCCTGCGGCTGGCCGAGCTGGTCCCGGCCAAGCAGGAGCTGGTCAGCGAGAGCGGCATCCGCCGGCGGGGCGACGTGGAACGCCTGATGCAGGCGGGATTCAACAGCGTGCTCATCGGGGAAACGCTGATGCGCAGCCGCGATATCGAGCGGACATTCAAGGAACTGTTCGAGAAGGATGGCTGAGAACCGGTTATGAAGATACTCAACTGCCCGGCCTGTCAGAGAACCCTGCGCAACGACCCCGAGTTCGCCGGGATGGTCCTGCTGTGCCCGTACTGCGACCAGGCGTTCGTGATCCCGGAACGGGCCGATGCCCACCGCTTCGACCTGGCGGACCGAGCCGGATCCTACGGCCGGGCCTACCGCGTCTGGCATGTCCGGCCGACCGGCGTGACCGCGATCGCCGCCCTGGGCATCGTGGCCAGCCTGATCGGCCTGGGCATCGCCGTGCTGGTGGGCCTGTCCTGCCTGAACGCCATCGTGCCGCCGGTGCCCGTCAGCGAGGAGATGCGGGAGGTCCTCCCGCAGGTGGCCGCCAAGATCACCCGCACGCAAAAAATCCTGTCCGCCTTCGTCGCCGCGGCCTTCGCGCTGGTCTTCCTGATCACCTGCATCGGCCTGCTCAAGCGCCGGGAATCGGCCCGACGGATCCTGCTGGTCTACAGCTGGATCGCCTTTGCCGTCTTCGCCGGGACGGTTGTCGGCATCGTGATCATGCCGGACAGCTCCATCAAGGCCTGGACCCTGGTCGTCTTTCTGCCGGTGGTGATCTATTTCACCCTGGCGATACTCTACCTGTATAAACGGGATATTCGAGGCTGGTTCAAGCACCGTACGCCGCGGATCCAGACCTGAACGGCCCTTTAAACATGGCCTCAAAAGCGATTTCGAGCCCGAGGGGCGCCGACAAGCGGCAGCGACCAACGGGAGCGTCGAACGTGACGGCAGCCCGCGGCGATCCAGGGGTGGCCTTGCCACCCCGCGGCGATCCATGAGTGCGATACGCACTTCGCCACAGCGGCAGCGACCAACGGGAGCGTCGAACGTGACGGCAGCCCGCGGCGATCCAGGGGTGGCCTTGCCACCCCGCGGCGATCTATGAGTGCGATACGCACTTCGCCACAGCGGCAGGATTCGAAGCCATGGAACCTTTAATCAACTGCCCCCATTGCCAACACCGCCTCCGCCGCACGGCGGTGCCCCAGGCGGCGGCATTGATGTGCCCGTTCTGCCGCAACCTGTTCACCTTCTCGACGGACACGGCGGGCCTGCCGGCGGGCCGGACACCGCGTCATCGACCCGCCGGACCGCCCCAGGCGCCCGGCACACACGGCAGCCAGGCCTACCCCTATTACCTGCCCGCCATGCCTCGGCCCTTCGGCGTGAGCCTAATCGGAGGACTGGGGATCATCTCCTGCGGCCTTTTGAGCCTGATGCTGATCATCGTGGAGGCCACGATCCTGGCCGCCGCCTGCTCGCCCGCGGTCGGTCGGGAACTGGACCGGATCGTCCAGGTCGAGGGCCCCGAGAACGTCTCCCTGCCAAGCCTGGGCATCGGCATGGCGATCATCCTGGCCGTGGCCCTGATCGGCCTGTGGGCCAGCGTCCGCCTGCGACAGAAAAGGGAATCGGCCCGCCGCATCCTCAGCGGCATGGGCCTGTTCGGCATCTTCCTGGCGCTGCTCCAGGGGATCTATGCCGTCGGCGCCGACGAAGGGACCGTCCCGATCGGCAAACTGCTCTTCCCGGCGGCCCTGCTGATCTATTGCGCCGCCATCGTGGCCTACCTCCAGCGCCCAACCATAAAAAACTGGTTCACCGACTAAGGTGCTTCGCACAGATAGATCGACGCGGTCGCTTGCCGCGACGGGCAATTCGACGCGATCTCGGATGGCGAGCCGACGGTTCATTTTGAACCTGCCCTATAGGCGAGACAAGAAGCATCCATTTCGGAGCAATTCGCCATAAGGGGCAAACAAAACGCTGTCATTGCCGCTTGCCCTGTCATTCCCGCGAAAGCGGGAATCCAGAAATCTGATGGTGATTCATGGTGGCACCGCCAAGCGAGTCCGCGAGCTTGGGGGTGTGTCGCTTGCCGCGACGGGCAATTCGCCGCGGGGTGGCCTTGCCACCTCGCCTATCAAGCAGGCACGGTACGAGCCGTCAACCGGCCAATCAGGCCCGCGTCGAATCAGGGGTGGCC
>JAFGFX010000332.1 GCA_016930855.1 Sedimentisphaerales bacterium
CTTCCGATAAATTGGCAGTTGTGTTCGGCAGTTGGATTGTGTATAATCAATTGTGGAGGAAGCAGTAGGCATAGTCATTTTCATTGAGATAACGATAGTCAATGTCTTTGATTGTCGCCTGGAAACGTGTGTGTAGCCAGAGGGGGCTTCCAGGAGAGAGGCGGAAGTGAAAAACATGCTGAATGTTTCCGATAAAAACAAGCCCTATAAGCAAGGAGTATAAGCCATGCGGAAGATCCAAACTGCCTTTACACTGATAGAGTTGCTCATCGTGGTCGCCATTATCGCCCTGTTGCTGACCATTCTCGCGCCCGCCCTGCAAAATGCCAAGAAGCAGGCCAGCGGCGTGCTCTGCATGGCAAATCAAAAGGCCCTGGCCACGGGTTGGGTCCTGTATTCCGATGAAAACAAGGGCAATCTCGTAAACGCCCACACCCTGCGTTCCTCGACTTTCGAGCACGGCGTCTACTGGGTCGAGCCGCCGCAGACCGAGGACGGGATCTACACCGGCGAAAGTCCGGCGCCGGAGGATGAACTCCGGGGGATCCGCCGGGGGCTGTTGTATCCTTACATCAAGAATGTGAAAGGCTACCGCTGCCCCAGCGACGAACGAAAGTACCTCCAAACCAAAGGTGGCTACCGCAGCTATTCCATGACGGGAGGACTCAACGGCGAACCCTGGGGCGATTACACCCCCTTCTACAAGATCTCCAGCATTAAATTCCCGGAAAATTACATCAACTTTGTGGAAGAAGCGGATCCCCGCAGTTGGAACATGGGTTCCTGGCAGATCGATCCGGACGTAAATACAGCGCCGTCCACTTGGAGCTGGGTGGACCCGCTGGCCCCCTGGCACAACGAAAAAAGCACCTTGGGATTTTGCGACGGTCATGCCAAAGTCCATGAATGGCAGGATGATCGCACGATCGATTGGTGCTATCAACAGTTCTACGGGGTCCAGCCCGGAGAGACGGCGGTCAGTAATGTGCAGCCCAACAATCCGGATATCTATTTCATGAAGTCCCAGTTTCCCTACCAGGAGTTAAGATAATACCGTCCGGTTGTACGGCCCGATCGTACGCCGGCGAATGGATCTCGTGGACCGAATGGCTCGTTCGTATTGGCAGGCGGCGGCCCGGATTGTGGCCAAGCACCGGGGGGCGAATGGACGGGGGGGCTGCATAATCCGATCGCCGTGACGGCAAGTCCACATCCCGGCGAAGTGGCCGGGGAGCCGAACCAACTGCTCATAACAGCAGCCGGACCACAATCCCGTCGAACTGATTCCCCAGTGGTGAACGGTATTTGAGTAGTTTGACGTTCGGGCGGTGAAACACCATTCGCGCCTGCCCCCCACAGGACTGGTTGTGCATTTGGCCCCTCTCTTGCCGGATGAGAGATTATCTGCCGGATGGGGCACAAACGCCCCCCTCAAGATAAAAGCAAGGGCGGCACGCCCGGATTTCTCCCGAGCATGCCGCCCTATCCATGATGCCAACAAATCTCACGGGTGCATTAAAACTGTTTCATCGCCAACCTTACCGGCGTTATCACCGCCAATCTCACCTTTGGGCGAGATTGGGAAATGATCCCGGCTATGGATTACCCACGCTGTCGAGCCATTGGCCGGCCATGATCGCCAGGTCGGCCAGGTTCACGATCCCGTTGCCGTCCAGGTCCGCCGTGAGGATCGGGTACGTCTTCGGCACGAAGTAGTAATCCTCGGTCTCGCCGAGCCAGTAGCCGCACCGGGGGCCGGCCCCGCCGATTCCCGGCAGGTCCTCCGGCAAAATCGGATGGTGCCAGGCCCGCTCGGATAAAGTAATCCGCATCCAGATCGGCCGATACGCTACGCCGGTCCCATCCAACGGATGCCAGGGCAGAAACCGCGGCGTCTGGAACCGGTACACGCCCGGCGCCAGGTCTATAAGAACCTGGTTGCGCACCGCCCATTCACGCGCCCGGGCGGCTGGTCCAGCCGTGTCGGCCGTGCTAGCCGTGTCGGCCGGATCGAGCGCCGTCGCGTCGGGACAGGCCTCGATGACATCGTCCCAGTCGCCGTCCCGGTTCCAGTCGAACCAGACATTCACATAGAGCTCCTCGATCGGCCGGGTCACGGTGACCACGTAGCCAAACCGCGTCGGCCGGCAGGGCGGCAGGACCAGCGGGACCCGCACACCGTCGTCCGCCTTGTCCAGGTCCGCCTTGTCCGGTTGGGGCATCAGGTTGTTGGAGGGATCCTCATCGAAGCCGAAGTCCGCCTCCGATTCGACCGAGAACCGCACACCCAGATGGGCCGGGGCACTGTGCCAGTGGATCGGGCCGTAGGGGGGCGAGCCGATCCGGTACACCGTCGGGAAGTGCGCCGGCACCGTCACCGGCAGCACCCCGCTGGACGGATAGGCCGTCATCCCCACGGCGAAGCTGTTGCTGCTGTCCGGGGCGTCGCCCAATTCGGCGGTCAGCGGCGGTTCCTCGATCCGGATGCGGTAATCCTCCACCTCGCCGTTCCGCGCCGGGCCCGCATAGCCCAGCCGTCCGTAGGTGCTAAAGCGGAAACGGGCGTAGGTGGGCAGATCTGCGGGAACCGCGTGCGGATACGGCGGCACCTCGAAGGCAAGGGAATTGGACCCGGCGGCCACCGGCTCGGCGGAAAAGATGTGCTCGCGGAAGTCGCCCCAGTCGCCGTCGGCGTTGAAGTCGATCCAGGCATCGAGGTAGCCGTCCACCGAGGCCAGCACCAGCAGCTTGGCGGGAAATCCCGGCACCAGCGGCGTCAGGAACTCGATCCCGTCCTCGTCGTCCGCGCCGGTGGTGTCATCGCCGTCGGCCGCCAGCGTGGGCAGGCCGTTCGGCTCGGCGTCGATGTGGATGCTATCGGTGTCGGGATCGCCCAGGTAGATCTCCGGGGCGACCCGGTGCCGGGCCCCGTTGTCGCACAGCCGGGTCGGATAACTAAACGGAGCGGTCCCGGTGTCGATGACGGTTTCGTCCGGGGCGTCGCCGTAATCGAAATCGATCTGCGGCGGTTCGATCCGCACGAGGTAATCCTCCACCTCGCCGTCGCCCGCCGGGCCGTTGAAGCTCAAAACGGCCTCGGTGGTGGTGAAGCGAAACCGGGCGTAGGTGGCATAGGGCGCCACGGAAACCGCCGGAACGTCAAATTCCAGATGATTGACTCCCTTGTGCAGCCACTGGCCGGCAAAGACCTGGTCGGCGTTCTCCGCCCAGCTCTGGTTGTGGTTCCAGTCGATACAGCCATAGAGCCAGCCCGGCGTCGTGGCGATCACCCACACCTCGGCCGTCTGGCCCTGGACCAGCGGCCCGGGGAAGATCACGCCGTCTTCGTCATCGATATCGGCATCCAGGTCATCGCCGTCGGCTGGCTCGGTGGGTTGGCCGTCCGGCTCGGGGTCGATATGGCCGCCCAGGCGCACGCCGGGACGGATGCGGTGGCGGGCGCCGTTGTGGATCAGCAGGGTCGGATAGCCGCCCGGCACCAGGTCGCCGTCGGGGGCGTCGCCGAAATCCAGCAACGGCGAGGGATCGGTTACGATCCGGACCAGGTAGTCCTCCACCTCCCCGTCCCGCGCCGCACCGAAGTAGTTCAGATGGCCCCGGGTGCTGTAGCGAAACCGCGCATACGTCTGCAGGACCGCCTCATCCGCCGCCTCAACCGGGACGGCCGGCACGACAAACGTCAGCGTATTGCTGCCGGCCGCCACCGGTTGGCTATAGAAAATCCTCTCTCCCAGGTCGTTCCAGTCGCCGTCGCCGTTGGCGTCGATCCAGGCGTCGATGAATCCGGCGACGCTGGCCAGGATCTCGACCTCGACCGTCTGGCCGGCGATCAGGACCTCCGGCAGCATGACGCCGTCCTCATCGTCGGCGTCGTGGACGTCATCGCCGTTGGCCGCCGCGGAGGGCTGGCCGTCCGGCTCGGCGTCGATATGGATGCAGTCGGTCAAAGGATCGCCCAGGTAGACGGCCGGCACGACTACATGGCGGGCCCCGTTGCAGGCCAGGGTGGTCGGATAGCGGCAGCACCGTACGCCGGTGGGATCCTCGTCGTTGCAGCGATCCTCCGGCGTATCGCCGAAGTCCATCGGCGGCGCTTCGCGGCCGTTGATCACGAACGCCAGATGCTCCGGCTCGCCGTCCGGACCGAGGATCGGCCGCCAGCGGGGGCCGGCATCGCTCGGCCAGCGGGACCAGAGGGCCCCTGCGCCCCAGTGCAGTTGCTCGATGGTCGTCTTCCACCCCACCCGCACGGCGGGCGCGGCATCGTCCACCGGCTCGGGCACCAGGGCGCGGGCCACCAGCCAGTACCTCTGGTTTTCCTGCTGGAAGAAGGGATCCTCGATCTCGGTGATATTTACTTGAGTGCTTTGGGTGTGGTTTTCCGGGAGGGCGACCAGGGAATCCTCCGGGCCCTCGCCACAGGGGCATAGCCAGCCCTGCAGGGACGGCGCCACCGGGCGATAGGCCACGGCCCCCTGGCGATAATGCCAGAGCGGCCGGCCCGGCTTGCCGTTGGCATCGGACCAGATCGAGACCTCCCAGCCGGCAATGGCATCCAGATCCACCAGATCGTCCTTCCAGGAGATCCAGAAATGGATCTCGGTGATCAGGCCGCTCTCGGAGCAGGCGAAATCATCGGCCAGCAGCAGATGCTGCAAACAGACGTCCCAACCGCTCGGATCCGGCAACTGGGGGTAGTGCATCTTGAAGCCGTCTTCCGGATCCCAATGACCCCAGGCCGCTGCGACCAGTAAAAGTACCAAGACTCCCACCAGAAACTGCGGCCCTCGTTTGGTTTTACGATTCATCATGTGCCCTCCTAATCATAAACGACTCTACAAAAACCAGTTACGGGATTAAGGCCCCAAGTGCCTTGTCTTCTGCCTCCCAGCCGCACCAAAAAGATCTCCTTCGGCTCGTCCGGCTGGGTGTCTCAGGGTCGATACAGGCGCAGACGATCCGTGGCTTGATGGTTATTCCGCGAAGGCCCTCCGGATCTCGGCTGCCCCGCGACCGTGCGATGCATGCCTATATCTACATATGTTTTCAGGAGGCCATCCATAACGGGGTTTTCGGAGGAATTTCACCCGCCGAAAATAATTGGATCGGGAATCACCCCAAAAATACCATCGTCCGACGGGCGGGGTAATCCTTGGCGCCGATCGAGCCGGTCGGATTGTCGGCCGCCGCCGGCACCCAGCCGGCGGGAGGGGGTGACGGGAAGGGGCAGCGTTCTGGAAAAATTCCTCGGCCCGCCGTCCAAAGCCCGCTACAATGGACGCACCGCCGCCGGACCAAACCCGCCGCGGCGCGGAAAGGAGCCGTCATGAATTTCTACCAGAATATTATTACGAGGAGGAGTATCCGGAAATATACCGCCGCGCCGGTCGAGCCGAAGATGATCGAGGCGATACTCCAGGCCGCCATGGCCGCCCCGTCGGCGCATAACGAGCAGCCGTGGCATTTCGTCGTCATCCGGGACCGGACCGTCCTGGAGGCGATACCGAAATTTCATCCCTACGCCGGCATGCTGGCCGAGGCCCCGCTGGCGATCGCCGTCTGCGCCGAGCACGCCCGGGAAAAAGACCCGTCCGCCGGCTATTGGATCCAGGATTGCGCGGCGGCGACGGAGAACATCCTGCTGGCCGCCCACGGCCTGGGACTGGGCGCCTGCTGGCTTGGGATCCACCCGCGGCCGCAGCGCCAGGAGGCGCTGGCGGCCCTGCTCGGCCTGCCGGACGGCGTCGAGGCCTTCGGCATGGTCGCCCTGGGCCATCCGGCCGAACGCAAGCCCCCCGCCCAGCGCTATCTGCCCGACCGGGTCCACCACGACTGCTGGAAGAGTTGACCGGTCAGGCCGATCGTTTTCGGCGCCCTTTGCCGTGCGCCAGCACGGCCGCGACCAGCAGCAGACCGGCGCCGCCGCTGCAGAGCAGGGCGAACAGGTCGCCATAGCGGCTGTAGAAGCTGATCCGGCCGTCCAGGTACACCCGGTCGATCAGGGTGCCCGCTTCCGCCTGGCGCCGGCGGGGATCGTCGGCCAGCGTGCCGCCCGCCTTGCCCGTTTGCACCCGTCCGTTCGGCTGGATAAAGGCGCTAATGCCCGTGTTGACCGCCCGGGCGATGCCAATGCGATTCTCCACCGCCCGGAAGGTGCAGATCGCCAGATGCTGGATCAGTTCCGTGGTCGCCCGGACGGGCCTGTCCCGCCCGCCCGTGACGAACCAGCCGTCGTTGCTGATGTTGAGCAAAAAGTCGATCTGCTTTTGGCCATCCCGAAACGTCAGGCGCCGGGGCACCTGGGGCATGACGTCCTCGTAGCAGATCGCCACGGCGAAACGCCAGCTCTGCGGCTTGTCCTTCTCGTTGGGCGCCTCGCAGGTGAACACCGTCGGCGTGCGGCCGGCGTCAAGGGAATATTCATAATCGTAGGGCGTCAGGCCGTTGAGCAGCCGATACAGCCAGGGCCAGGTCTCGCGGAACGGGACCACCTCCCCGAAGGGGACCAGGTGCATCTTGTCGTACCGCCGCTCGAAGCGTTTGCCCTGGGGCAGGTACAGGACGGCGCTGTTGTAACGGAAGATCCGCTCGCTGCCGTCCCAGTCGATGCCCAGATCGACCGCGGGCGTGCCCACCAGCAGGGCCGCGCCGCGCCGGGCCAGCTCCCGCAGCTTCAGGTCGAACACCCGGCTCTGGGCCTGCTGCCGCCGGCCGTAGTCCGTGAGCGTATCCTCGGGCAGGTGGATGAATTCCTGGTTCACCGGGATGCAGGTCATCGTCTCCGGCCAGACGAACAGGCCGCAACGGGGCTCGCTCTGGAGGGCCTGACGGGTCAGTTCCACATGCCGCTCGAAAATCTCCTCGCTGCTTTCACCCTGCTCCTTGACGAACTGGGGGATGTTCTCCTGGATCAAACCCAGGAAGGGACCGGCCAACTGGGTCTGCTCGCCCTGCCGCCAGCGCCATTGGCCGTAGAGGACCGCCCCGGTCAGGACGCAGGCGGTCAGCATGATCAACGTGCCGGCACTGAGTTTGGGACCCAGCCGGCCGGGTTTGTGATAGGGCGTCGGCACGCTGCGGCGCATGTGGATGGCCTGCCGGCTGGGCCGGCCCACCAGCGGCCGCAGGAGCAGATCGCTGCCCAGGCCGTTGACCATCGCCACCAGGAACGTCACCCCGTAGACGCCGCAGACATCGCTGATCTGGATCAGCCAGAGCCGCTCATACTGGCTGTGGGCCAGAAAGAACCAGGGAAATCCGGTCAGCAGCAGGGCCCGCAGGTATTCCTGGCCGACCCACAGCAGCGGCAGCACCAGCGTAAACGGCCACCGGTAGTGCAGGTAGATCTGGCGCAGGATGTAGCCGCAGATGACGAAATACCAGCCCAGGTAGAAGACCAGGGCCCCGTAGCCCAGCGGCGTGACGGGGATCAGCCAATAGAGATTGGCGCCGAAATAGAGCGCGCCGGCCGCGTAATTGATCAGGGCCATCCGGCCGCCGCCGCCGGCGGCCACCGTGGCGATCACCCAGGGGACCAGGGCCAGCCAAGCCAGATATTGCCACCCGATGGGTTCCTGGATCGCCGTGAGCAGTCCGACGGTGACCAGCGTCAAGATCAGGATATAACGCCAGCGCAGGGTTATCCGCCGCATCCGCCAGTCCACGGGCAGCTCGAAGGTAACCGTCTTGGGTGATCGGCGTAATCGGCTCATGTCTAAGGGCAAACCTTATTGTGCGGCCGGCGCCGCCGGTCGCCACCGGGACGATCTACCGGCCGGATAACCATCATTGCTCTAGGCAATACATAATTGTCCCCGAAGGTATTCGACTTGGCAAGAAAACATAACTATTTGTATTATAAATGCTTAGAGCCTTTTTCCTGATGAGCCACACCGGTGTTCTCTCTGCGAAGAACGCCTTGTCCCGAGATTGGCAAACGGGTTTTATACACTCGCGGATTGCCCGTCGCGGCATTATTTCTCGCCAAAACGAAGCGACCAACGGGAGCATCGAAACTTCCTTTGGCCCGCGTCGATCTGAAAGTACCCGCCTGCCCAAACGATTTTTCTCTGCGTTCTGCCTGAAAATCAATGACCCCACTACGACTGTTGTTGCACTTGCACCTTGAATCCGCAACGTGAACAAAACCCATCGTCCAGGCCATGACAACACCCTGATTCGGCCGGCTCGGTTGTTTTACCAGACGTCCCTAATAGGCCTTGGCAAAGATCACCCGCCGGGGGCTCGGCTGGCCAGTGATGCAGCACGAACCGGGTTGGGCCGGGCCGTCCAGGGGGATACAGCGGATGGTGACGCCGAGGTCCTGGCTGACTTGGGCCTCGACCTCGGCCGAGCCGTTCCAGTGGCACCGGGCGAAGCCGCCGTGAATCTCCGGCTTGTCCGGGTTTTTCGGCGTGAAGAAGTCATACAGATCGTCCTTGGAGTCGATCTCTACGGTATGGTCCTGGCGGAAACGTTGGGCCCGCTCGAACAGGTTCGTCTGGATCTCCGTTAGCAGCCCGGCGATGGTGCCGACGAATTCCTGCCGGCCCAGGTTGACGCGGTCCTTGGGATCCTGGTCGCGCCGGCCCAGGAAGACGGCGTCGTTTTCCCGCTCCCGCGGCCCGATCTCGACGCGGATCGGCACGCCCTTGCGGACCCAGTTCCACATCTTCTCGCCGCCCCGCAGTTCGCGCTGGTCCACCTCGACCGCGACGGGCCGGCCGTCGTAGCGGAGATCCCGCAGCTCGCCGGCCAGCCGCTGGCAGTAGTCCAGGATGCCGCCCTGGTCGGTGTCCTTGTGCAGCACCGGCAGGATCACCACGTGCAGCGGCGCCAGTTTCGGCGGCAGCACCAGCCCGTCGTCGTCCCCGTGCGTCATCAGCAGGCCGCCGACCAGCCGCGTCGAGACCCCCCAGGAGGTCGTCCAGGCGTAGGTCTGCTGGCCGGCGTCGTTGAGGAAGGTGATCTCGGAGGCCTGGGAAAAATTCTGGCCCAGGAAATGACTCGTCCCCGCCTGCAGGGCCTTGCGGTCCTGCATCATGCTCTCGATGCAGTAGGTCGCCACGGCGCCGGGAAACCGCTCGGCCGCCGTTTTTTCCCCCTTGATCACGGGCATGGCCATATACTGTTCCGCGAACTTGGCATACACGTCCAGCATCCGCATCGTTTCTTCTTGTGCTTCTTCCGATGTGGCGTGGACGGTGTGGCCCTCCTGCCAGAGGAACTCCGCCGTCCGCAGGAACAACCGCGGCCGCATCTCCCAGCGGACGACGTTCGCCCACTGGTTGATCAGCAGCGGCAGATCGCGGTACGACTGCACCCACCGGGCGAACATCGCCCCGATGATCGTCTCCGAGGTCGGCCGCACAATGAGTGGCTCTTCCAGCTTGCCGGCCGGGTGCAGATTGCCCTCGGCGTCCGCCTCCAGCCGGTGGTGCGTCACCACGGCGCATTCCTTGGCGAAGCCTTCGACGTGCTGGGCCTCCTTCTGCAGAAAGCTCATCGGAATAAACAGGGGGAAATAGGCGTTTTGGTGTCCCGTTGCCTTGAACATCCCGTCCAGCACCCGCTGGATGTTCTCCCAGAGGGCGTAGCCCCAGGGCTTGATGACCATGCAGCCGCGGACCGGCGAGGACTCGGCCAGTTCCGCCTGCCGGACCACCTGCTGATACCATTCCGAATAATCGTCCTCACGTGTCGGCGTGATCGCCGTTTTGGGCTTTGCTGCCATACCCGTCCCTTCGTTGGTGTAGTGCGATTCGCGTCCAAACCTGCCGTCGCGGCGAATGCCAACAGTATAGCAGGCCGGCCGGCGAAGTAAAGGCCGCGGCCGGGAGGGCGGCCGGCAGGGCCGGGACCGATTCGAGGAGGCGACCTTGGGCGGATAATGAACCTTGGCATTTCTTCCGTCTGGCACTATTCTGTCTGTATAATGATCCTTCGCGGATGAACGGCCTTCGCCGGCCCGCGGGACGAGGATGGTTGCCATGATCAGAATACTGCTCGGTGCGATCGGGATCGGATGGCTCCTGGCCAGCCTGGGGGCGGCGGAGGTCCTTTATGTCGACGCTCGCCAGGGCTCCGATGCGAATCCCGGGACACAAGAAAGGCCCCTGGCCAGTCTGGCGGATGCGGCGGACAGGATCCGTCGCTTCGATGCTCCAGGCCCGACGGAAATCCGTATCGCCCCCGGCAGGTATCCGCTGGCGGAGACGGTCCTTCTCGCCTGCCGCCGCGCCTACAGTGAAAAGGACCGGCTGACGCTCCGGGCCGCCATCCTGCCGGACGATCCCAACTGGATCGACCAGAGCATGCCGACGATTCTCTCCATCCAGCAGCCCGAGCGGCGCGGCGCCCCCGGGAGCCCTTCGGAAACCTATGGCATCCAGGTCAGGATGAATCACGTCACCCTGCGGGGTTTGCGGTTCCTCGGCAGCGCCGTGCCGTATAACATGTATTGTCCGGTCGAACGGGTCGGCAAGGACCTGACCGACCTGGAAATCACCCAGTGCGTCTTCGCGGGCGATCCGAACGGTCTGGATATCTACTGTGCGGCCCTGGCCACCGGCGACCGCTTCGTGGTGGATCACTGCCGGTTCCGGCGGTGTCAGGCCTGTGTGGTGTATTGGGACGGGCCGGAGCAAATCGCCGGCCGCCAGAACGCCATGCAGTACTGTATTGTGGATCAGGCCCGCATGGCGGCGGTCTGGACCTGTCAGACCGCCGAAGACCTGGCGTTCCATAACAATATCATCCTTCGCAGCAACTACGTCTGGATGCGCAAACCGCAGGACCGGCAGGTGTATCGCTGGCGCGACTGTGTGCTGGCCCAGAACGCCCATGAATCCGGATACGGTCTGGCCGACGGCCCGCTGGGCCCGACGGGACCGGAGGTTCGCTTCCTGCGGCAGAACGTCCGCACGATGCAACGGATAACGCGGACAAACGATCCGCAAACACGAACCGGTCCCCTGGCGCTGACCACCATGCCGGAAGGGGATTTGGGGGCCGGCTTGTTCCTCCAGACAAACCGGCGGAGGTAAAAGGCGTACAACCGGAGGGACCATTACTCAAGGAGACGACCATGGCAAAGGCCACAATCTGTTTGGGAGTACTGATCGCAGGCGCATCGCTGGGCTGTCGAACCGTCGAGCCGACGTTGTCGGCGGCCCGGAGACAGGCCATCCACCAGGCCATCCAATCCCTATTCCAGGCGAATCTGGCCGCGGGCGAAGCACGGGACCTCGCCCGTTTGCAGGCCAGCGTCGACGATACCTATCAGGCCGGCTTTATGACCAACGGACGGTGGTATTCGACCTTTGCCGACTGCCTGGACAATGTGCGCACCGGCTTTGACCGCATCCAGCGCCTCCAATACCAGGTAGCCGAACAGCGCATCACGGTGCTGTCGCCGACGACGGCCCTGTTGACGGCCCGGGGGACGTTTTCGGCGACGGACGCGCAGGATGCGACGTTCGACGGCGATTTTCTCTGGACCTTCGTGTACGCCAAGATCGACGACGCCTGGAAGGTCGTGCATTCCCACCAGTCGTCCGGCCGCTGAACCGGGCCGGGTAGACAGATCGGTTCGAAAAGACTCGCTGCGCATTTGGGGCCAGGTCGTATAAGAAGACGCAGATGAAAATGATTGCGAGCTAGAAGGGTGATGTTCCCATGGCACGCCCGTCAAGGACGCTGGATATCCTCGGCCGCCTCTACGGGCCAAAGAGGGCACCCGACATCGCCCGGCGCCTCGAGCGGCTGCTGGACCGCTACGCGGGGCTGACGCCGGCGGCGAGACGAAGATCCATTCCGAAAGGCGGCGCCGGTCAAGGACCGGTCTGCGAAACCGGGGCAGCCCCGGAGTGCTTTAGCGAGAAGGACGCCTTGCTGATCACCTACGCCGACAGCCTCCGGGACGAAGGGACAGCCCCCTTGCAGGCGCTGGAGCGGTTCTGCCGCGCGCAACTTCAGGACGTCATCCGCATCATTCACCTGCTGCCGTTTTTTCCCTATTCCTCCGACGACGGCTTTTCGGTGACCGATTATCGCCGGGTCAACCCGGCCTGCGGCGACTGGCCGGACGTGGCCAGACTGGCCGAGCGGTTCGATCTCTGTTTCGACCTGGTGCTCAATCACGCCTCCGCCGCGAGCGGCTATTTCCAGGGCTTTCTCGCCGGCGACGAGGCCTACCGGGATTTTTTCATTCGTCTCGATCCCCAAGTCGATACCTCCTCCGTTTTACGGCCCCGGACCTCGCCGCTGCGGCATCGCTTCGACGCCGCCGGCGGGCCGGTGTGGTGCTGGACCACCTTCAGCGCCGATCAGATCGATTTGAACTACGCCAACCCCGCCGTCCTGCTGGAGTTTATCGACATCCTGCTGTTTTACGTGTCCCGCGGCGCCCGGGTCATCCGCCTCGACGCGATCGCCTACCTGTGGAAGCAGGCCCAAACGAGCTGCGCCCATCTGCCGCAGACCCACGCCGTCGTGCAGTTGCTGCGCGACCTGCTCGACCGGGTCGCGCCGGACGTCTGTCTGCTGACCGAGACCAATGTCCCCCACCGGGACAACATCTCCTACTTCGGCGACGGAACCAACGAGGCCCAGGTGGTCTATAACTTCCCCCTGCCGCCGCTGGTGCTGCACACCATTGCCGCCGGCGACGCGACCTGCCTGACTCGCTGGGCGGCCGGCCTCGAGCCGCCCTCGCAGCGCACCACGTTTTTGAATTTCACCGCCTCGCACGACGGGATCGGCGTTCGGCCGGCGGCCGATATCCTCTCGGCGGAGCAATTCCGGAATCTGATCGCCCTGGCCGCCCGCCACGGCGGCCGCGTCTCGGTCAAGCACGACCAGCAGGGCAACGCCATCCCCTACGAATTGAATATCAACTACTTCGACGCCCTGAACAATCCGAACGAACCGGCCGATCCGGAGATCGAGGTCCGCCGTTTTCTTCTGTCCCAAAGCATCGCCCTGGTCCTGCGCGGGATTCCCGCGATCTATATCCATTCCCTGCTGGGCTCCCGCGGCTGGCCCGAAGGGGCCCGGCGGACCGGCCAGGCCCGCACCATCAATCGGCAACCACTGGACCTCTGGCAGGTGGAAGAGCAATTGCGCCAGGAAACCTCCCTGCCCAGCCGGATCTTTTACCGCTACCGGCATGTATTGCAGCAGCGGCAAAGCCAGCCGGCCTTTCACCCGAACGCCGGCCAGCAGATCCTGGATTGGGGCTCGGCGCTGTTTGTCGTGCGCCGCATCAGCCGGGACGGCGCCGAGTCCGTCCTGGCAATCCATAACGTGACGGGCCGCACCCAGAGAATTTTCCTCGCCGACCAACTCGACCACTGGCAGCCGCAGGGGACCACGGATCTGGCCGGCGGCGAGGATCTGACCTTGGTCGAGGGGATTCTGGAGTTGCCGCCCTATCAGTTCATCTGGTGGAGGCAGAAGCGCCGCCCATGACCCCGTCGCGCGCAAAAAAACGCCCTCCGGCCCGAAACCGAAAGGCGTATTCTGCCTTTGCAATCGCCCAAAACTCCCCGTCGCTGATTAACCCTGGTTTGGTCTATCGCCTCGTTTGTTAGACGCCCTTGGTATCCATCGGCCTAACCGATGGCCCCGGCGGGAATGATACTCAATCGCTGGAGTTCCTCGTAGAGCTTGACCTTGCGGATCGGCTTGAGCAGGTAGCCGTCGCAGCGATGGGTTTCGGCCTCCTCCACGCTGCTGGGCGAATCGACGGCGGTGGTCATGACCACCTTGACGGCCTCGCCGGCCGGTACGTTCAGTTCCTGCTCGATCTGCCGGATGCGGCCCAGGGCCTCGTAGCCGTCCATCTCGGGCATCATCACGTCCATGCAGATCAGATCGATCCGTTCGTTGCCCCCCACGGCCTTGCGAAAGATATCGACCGCCTCCTTGCCGTCGATGGCCACCTCACACGAACCGAATGGTTCCAGCAGCTTGAGCAGCAACTGACGATTCGTCAGGTTGTCCTCCACGATCAAAGCACGCATCCCGGACTCCTTTTAGGTAACGATTGGTCGTGTTATCATTGCATCTATCGGTGGAATCGGACCGGTCAATCAAGCAGGAAAACGAAGAAAAATATAAGAAGGTATCTAAAGACCTATTCCTGCATGACTTATCTGCCTTTCGCCCCGCGGGGCCGCTGTTGGCCTGCCGTGATTGTCCGATAAAATCCGGGATAACACCCTGATAGGGCACCTGCCGCAACGATCCCGGCTCAGGCGGGCCGGCCGGCGATGTATTTGCGCCAGGCGGATTCCAGCAGCATCTGGACCGCTTGGGCCGCGGTCAATCCCTGCTCGCAGCGGCTGCACAGAAACGAGCGACTGGCCGGCCGGCCACCGTACAATCTGTTGATCGCCTCGGTGCGAACGGCGGAGTGCCAGACGCCCAGGATGCCCTCCTCGGCCACATCACCCCAGATCAGTTCCCGCCCCATATCCTGGCAGCACATCACCGCCCGGCCGTCGTAGAGGATGACCATCTCCAGCAGGGGATGATGGTTCCGGCAGCCGTACAACTTGACGACGGGGCGTTGCTTGCGCTTGTCCGGCAGCAGCCGGCCGATCCGGCCGCAGCGGCTGATGGGCGGCAGATATTCCAGCCGCACCCCGCGCCGCCGCCAATAGGCATACCAGCGCTGTTTTTCGCCCAGCGGCCAGCCGTCATCCACGCCGCGGATCAGGACGCGGCCCGGATCGTAGCGCGACAGCAGGTAGTCGACGTTTTTCAGGGTGGCGGCGTAGTCCAGGCCGGAGATACGTTCGTAGACCTTGGCCGATGCCCCGGGCATGCTGATGTTGATCCGGCCGGCGAAGCCCGTCCGCAGCAGGGCGTCCACCTGTCCCGGCGTCATGCGGGAGGCGTTGGTATTCAGATACACATCGATATCCTGCTCCAGGGCCTCGGCCACATAGTCCGCCAGCTCGTCGCAGAGGAACGGCTCGCCCATGTAGCAGTAGGTCAGGGCGGGCCGAAAATGATGCTGCCGGCCGATCCGGCCGAGCTGGTCCACGATCCGGCGGTAGAGCCGGCGGTCCATGACCCCCTGGCTTTGACGGCGGCTCAGTTGCGGATAGGGACACATCGTGCAGCGGGCGTTGCAGTAGGAATGGATATCGACAATCAGCTTGCGGGGAAAGGCGCTCGCGCGATGGACCATTGGATTCATCATACCCGTATTCCATCGTCCCGATCGGCCTGGGCTCCGTACATATGCCGGATTTTTTTGCATCCGGTTCAGGCAGGGCCCGTCCCTGGATGTTCCGGACGAAGGTTCCCGTCCGCCTTCCCGGATCGAAGCCGCCCGGGCGCCGTTGGCCGGCGATTGTTTCGAAGGGACGCCGGCGGCGGCGGGCTTTGGCGTCTTGCGGCGGTATCAGGCGGGGACCTCGACGGGTTGCGTCTCGGCCGTTGCCGGCCGGCGCTGGGCGCTGCGGACATTGTTGCTGATCTGTCGGACCAGCCAGTCGATGTGTTCTTCCTGCTGGCGCAGCTGGCTGGCGGACTCCAGCCGCAGGGTCGCCACGCGGCTCTCGTCCAGGCTGAACCGCTTGGTCCAGCGACTGCGGAGCAGTTCGGCCATCGGGATCTGGGAGCGGACCCATTGATAGATCTGGCGCTGCTGGGGGCCCTTCTCGCCGACCCCTTCGAGGGTCAACACCGCGCGGTCCAGATGCATGCGTTCAAAATGCGGTTTCATCCGCTCCCAGAGATCTTCCACCTCCTCCAGGCGATTCGAGAACACGGCCGTCGGCATCGAGCAAGCCAGCGATACCGCCGGGGGAACATCGGGCGCGGCCGCGGGGCGCTTGCCCAGGCGCCGGCGCAGATCCGAAAGCGACAGACAGCCCAGACGGATGCCCACGTAGAGTTCCAGCAGGATGAACAGCAAGGCGGCCAGGCCCATCACCACGCCGGAAACGATTTGACTGAGGTATGCCATCGCGCCGCAGATGCCGGTGACCAGCCAGAGCGTCAGGGCGACGCGCCGCTCGCTGAGCCCCAGACGGCGCAGGCAATGATGAATATGTCGGTGGTCGCCGCAGGCCAGGGATTCCGCCTGGCTGTAGCGGCGCAGGATCGAGAGCAGGGCGTCGAACACCGGGATGCTGAGCACCAGGCCGGCCGCCGGCAACTGAAAGGCGCCCCCGACGGTCGTGGTGGTCTCGATGGCCAGCGCCCCCAGCAGCAGGCCCAGCAGCTGCGAGCCGCTGTCGCCCAGGAAGATACAGGCCGGCTTCAGGTTGAAGCACAGGATCGCCAGCAGGGCCGCCGCCACGACCAGCGCGCACAAGGCCGGGCCGTAGGAGCCGTTCATCCAGCCGAACCCCGCCAGCAGCAGGGCCACCAGGATGCCCAATCCGGACGCCAGCCCGTCCAGGCCGTCGATGAAATTAAAGGCGTTGCAGCTGCCCACCAGCCAGAACAACGTGAAGGGAACCGCCAGGATCCCCATCGACAGTTCGAACACGCCGAAAAAGGAACACCGATGGATGACCAGGCCCGACCCGATGAGAATCGTGGCCGCGAGAATCTGAAACAGCAGCTTGGTGCGGGGCATCACGCGGCGCAGGTCGTCGCTGATGCCCACGGACATCAGGATCAATCCGGCCGCCAGCAGCGCCGACCAGGAGCCCTGCCAGCCGAGACGGCCGAAGGCGTAGGCGGATTGTCCCGCCCCCGTCAGCATCACCAGGACGGTTCCGCAAACCACCGCGCCATACAGGGGCAGGCCGCCCAACGTCGCCGTCGGCCGGCTGTGGCACTTCAGCGATCCGTCCGGACGATCAACGGCGCCCCAGCGCCAACTCCACCGACACATCTGCGATACCAAAACAACCCCCACGGCGAACACGGCAAGAACGATTGCAGCTCCGGTGACAATCATGTAATGGCCGTACAACGTTGCTGGCATAGGATTAACTCCCATCTTCCTTCCTGTCTACTCTCGGTTGTCTGCCTCGGGATTCCTCTGGCGGCCCGATGCCGGATCGGCACGCACCGGGATGCGGGCGTCGGTGTTTATACCGTAAGGGATTTCGAAGAGAACATGGTTTGTCTGTCGGGCTCGCCAGACCGGTCGGACAGGTGCGCATTTTCTATCACACCCACGTTGACCGCCCCGCCGAGCTCGACCTGTATCTGAACGCCGCGCACTTCCTGCGGATTTTCGCTGCCGGAGGTGACGCAGATGCTTTTGCCCACGACTTGCAGCAGTTCCTTGGTCAGGTCCTGCTGCACGGCGCCGGCGTCGTAGATCACCCAGTCGAATCGGCGATGCAGCCGGTCGTGCATCTGGAGCAGGGAGCTCTCGGTCCGCTCGTTGGGGAACGGGTCCTCGCTCGAATGCAGCAGCACGCTAAGGTTGTCCACATCCGTCGGGCGCAGGGCCTCCTCCAGCAGCGTCGGATCGGCCATGGCATCGCCCGCGCTCGGATACGAGCCGGCGGCGGCGCGAAAGACGCGCTGCAGGGCCGGACGGGAGGCGTTGGCCTCCACCAGGACGACCTGGCGGCCCGCCCGGGCCAGGGATATCGCCAGGGCGCAGGCACAGGTGGTTTTGCCGCTGCGGGGCAGCACGCTGGTCACGACCATCGTCTGGCGGGTTTCCCCGAACCGCAGCAGCAGGTTGCTGCTGATTTCCCGCAGTTGCTGCGCCGCCGAGCAGCCCGGGTCCATATCCACGATCCGGCAGCGGCCGGCGAACGCGGTGTCGCTTTCACTGTCGCCGCCGAGCCGGATCGGCTCGATCTGCCCCATCAGCAGGCCGGTCATGTCCGGCGAGCCGCCGAACGCATCGGCCCCTGCCAGCGGGGAGGGACTCGGGCAGGGCGCCGCCGCCTGATGCGGCCAGACCCAGATCGGCCGGCCGTTGGGGCCGGGAATGCACAGCGGCGGCTGCGCGGCCTGGGCGGCCTCCTCCGGCGGGCGGCCGCCGCCCAGACGTTCCAGGGCAAAGGTGAATCCGATGCTGAACACCAGGCCCAACAGCAAAATCGAGGCCGCCTGGTGGGCCTTGCTCAGGCCCGCCGGCGCCTGGGGCACCTGGGCGGCGTCCACGACGACCACCGGCGAGACCGACATGCCTTCCTCCAGCGTGAATTGCCGGATCTTCGCCAGGCATTCGGCCTTGAACTGCTGAATCATCTTGGCCTCGTTGAGCAGTTTCTGATACTCCTGGTTCTGGGCGGTCAATTTCACCCCGATTTCCTTTTGCTGGTTGAGCACCTGCTGGAGGGAATCTTCCTGGGCCACCGTGGCGGCGTAGCTCTCGGTGGCGTTCTCCATGAGGCTTTGCAGGAGATTCCGTTTGTGATCCACCAGTTCGGCCTGCAGCTCGGCGATCCGCACCCGCGTGTCGCGCAGCTTCTGATGGCCCGGCAGATACACCTTGGCCATCCGGCTTTCCTGCTGTTGCAGCAAGCGCAGCTCCTGACGCATGGTCCGGGTGGTGGCCTCCTCGTCGAGTTCGGGCAGGGATTGATCCTCGACGGTGAGGCCCTGGCCGCTGGCGAGCATCCGCCGGTAGGTTTCCCGTTGGGACTCCAGGCTTAGCCGCTTCATCTGCGTCTGGGTCAGTTCCGCCTCCAGGCGGGCGATGCGGCTTTCCACGGCGGTCATCGTGCTGTTGGCGCCGGTGATCAGATTCTCCTGCCGGAAGCGGCGGATCGTTTCCTCCATCTGTACGCTCTCGTCGTCGTACCGGTCGATCTGCTCCTGGACGCGGGCGATCAGGCGCTCATTCGTGGCCTGGCGGGCCCGGGCCGAGGTCTCGATGTAGACGGCGGCGATCTGGTTGGCGATCGCGGCGGCCTTGGGAGCGGTTTCCGCCGTGGCGACAATATCGATCAGTCGGGAGCCGGGAACCGGCTTGATCTTGATCGATTGTTGCAGCTCCTTGACGCCGGCGTCGCTGAAGACCCAGTGGCCGCCGGACATGTTCAGGTTCTGGGCGGCCTGGGCCAGCACGCGGCGGCTGCGCAGCAATTGACACTGGGTGCTGAAATAATCCCGATCGGCGCCGCCCACAAGGGACGCCATGCCGCCGATTTGAGGCTGATCCTTGGTTACCTGCACCCGGGCCGCCGCTTCGTATTTCGGCCGTCGCAAACTGGTCGCGGCGAAGGCGATGCCGCAGACCAGCAGCAGGCAGCCGAACAACTGCCAGCGCCGGCGCACCAGGACCTCCAGCAGATGGTTCCGGCGCCGCTCGGCCGATGTCGCTTGATCGGTTTTGGCATTCATCATTCCGTTGCACCCGAATCTTCCACCGACCCCTTTCGCACGATCCTTCGCGAAAGTCCCTGATGGCGTTTTGGGATCATCCGACGGCTGGAGAAACGATTCCCTTCGTTTGCACGATCGCCGATCGGACAGTACCGGACCTTAGGGTCCGCAGTTCACGATTCCCTCTGTTCGCGGGCGTATTCCGCCGGGCGGTCCCGACCGTCCGGACGGCGTATCCGTTGTCGGACGTCCCCGTACGCTGTGAAGCGGCGCCCGCGGTTGACCTTGTTCGCCTGGGGTGGTGCGACGCTGTTAGGGGGCCGTGCCGGTGGAATTCGGGAAGCCCATCTGCGTGCCGGCGTCGTAGGTCATGTCCACACCCAGGATCACCCCGCGTCGGATCAACTTATCCAAATCATCAAAGAACTTCTTCACCGGATTGGCCGGTACGATCACCGTATCGTTCTGGGCCAGCAGGATGTTGGGTTCCTTGCCATCGCGCACCTTGCCCAGGTCCACCGGGATGACCGTCTCCTGGCCTTCCGGACCGCGCCGCAGGATGCGGCATTTCTTGTCTTCGGCGATCTTCGTGAGATTGCCGGCGCTGGCGACGGCCTGCATAATGTTGAGCGGCCGCCGGAATGTCTTGACGCCCGGCTGCATCACCTCGCCGGAGATGTAGAACACCCCGTCGCGCCCGGTGGGGACCTGGACCACGTCGCCGGGATAGATCAGCGGATTGACCTGTTCATGCGGCTCGCCGTACAGCCGTTCGATCGGCACCCGCAGGCGGGGGAACACGCCGCCGCTGGCGGCGGACGTTGTCGACCAGGAGGCGTTCACGATCGATCCGGCATCCGATCCCTGATTCTGATAGGCGCCCCGCAGGACCTCGATGTCGGGTGCGGCATCGGCCTGGATGCCGCCGGCCTCGCTGATGACATCCATCAGGGTGGCGCAATCCGACGTCAAAAATACCGGCCCCGGCCGGCGCACCGCCCCCAGGACGATGACCTGCTTGCTGCTGTATTTCTTGATGCTCACATCGACTTTCGGATCCCGGATGTATTCCTGGCTCAGGCGCAGCACCAGCTCGTTCTGCAGTTGGGAGCACGTCCGGCCCGCCGCCTGCACGTGATGCAGCAGCGGCAGATAGATCTGTCCCCGGCGGTCCACCGGCAGGACGAGCACGGATTCCTTTTCCAGGTCCATCAGCTGATGGATGCGGATTTCCAGCACGTCGCCCGTGCCCAGATGATAGGTCAGACTGCGGCTCGGCTCGGCCGCGGGCGCAAAGCCCTCGCCGGCGGCGAAGGAGGCGGCATAAGGATCCGTCCCCGCCGGTGAGGCGAAGGAAGCGGCCGACGTCTGCCGGGACGCATCGGCGTTCGAGACATACGCCGCCGAGGCCGCCGGGACCGATCCGGCCGGCCCGCGGCCGGAGGCCACCTTATATACCCGCGGCGGCGCGGTCGAACAGCCGCCGCCCAGCGTCAAAGCGATCCAGCCCAGCAGAAGCGGGCCGGCGAGCACGATACTCCTGTTGACCATTTTGGCATGCGTACCCATCAGCGAGTCGCCTTCCTGCAATAGCTACGTTTTCCGGTTTCTCCTTTTCGGGCAGGCCGGTGCGGCCGGCACTTTACGCGCCCGCTTCAATCCTGGAGCCTTATCGTCCGCGAAAAATCCCGTCGTGAGGCAAATGCGCTTTGCAAAACCTAGGACAAAAATATCAATTGGGCCGACCGTAGGGAATTCATCGGAATCCGGGGCTGTTTGAATGTCCGGATTTATCGGACCTCGAGATCGCCGCCGGCGCCCGCGCCGCCGAAACAATGAGCGCGGGACCAAAAGAACACCCAAAAATTTTCCGGAGTACCAGTACTGCGATGCGTCTTTTTACCGGTTCCTTCGCTTCGGCCGATCTGTCCGCGACACCCCATTGCCAGCCGCCGCCGATGCGGTCGGTGACCGTTCGCTCTCGTAATCTTTGTGTATATCGGCCTATCCGGCCGCCGCGCGTGACTGTTAATCCGGTTGTAGCAATCCGGAAGCATCGACGGAAAAAAAGGATAAATGGGTTCGCAACCGTCCGATAATCCGCCGTTTTTCCTTCCGATGGGTCCGGCCGTTCGGTGAACATCGGCGGGCCTCCGCCGGGTGCCTCGTTCCGGCGGCCGCCGGACAGGCATCCGCTCGCCAGCGCGACGGCCTGCCGCAGGGCCGGTGCGCCGTTTCCAGGCGGCAGGGCAAGCGGAGGGACATGTCTCGACCGGCCCGGCCGCCTGGGTGGTTCACCGAGCACCATCGACGGGATACGTCACGGGATAGGCCTGGATCGACGGGGCAAAAGCGCCGTAGCGCGTAGCGCGTGATTTCGGGGGGTGAGTGAAAGAACGCGGTGATCTAAACGGCCGGAGAGGCATGTTTGCCCGCCCGGATCGCCGATTGCCGGGTCGATGGAATGGACTCTAGGGATCTCGCAGAAGGGATTCGGGATGGTCGGGCGGTCGAATCAGTCGCGCCAGGAGGCCTTGCGCACCACGGCCGGCGGCAGCACGTAGGCGTCCCGGTTGCCCCGCACCAGGCCGATCAGCCTCTGGCGGGCGGGATACCATTTCACGCGGTAGCGCGGCTGGCGGACCGGCCAGGTCGAATATTGAATCCAGAAGTCCGGGGCGTCCTGGGCCCCGACCGCATCGGTCGTGCCGGACCGGCGGGCGGCGTCCGGAGGATTTTCACAAGACGGGTCCGCGGCGCGGCACGCCCCATCCGTATTGGATCGTTTTCTGCGAAATCTGCCGAAAATCATCGACCATGCTCCTCCATCCGGCATGGAACCACGGGCTTTGTCTTTTTCCCTATCGGTTGGGCGGCTGGGGCACTTTGTCGGATTCACCGGAAAATCGAGAGCGGTTCGCCGGAAGGGATCGGTCGGCCGGGTGCAATTCCCCCAGTCGCTACATCTGATTCAGGACCTACACTGCCCGAAAGGCGACCAAACCGACCGGCAACCGCCCTGGTCGTGATACGATCGGCGAGATCACCTCGAGCCGGGAGTCTTTGGACAAACGGATGCGGACCCGCCCTTCGGGCGCCCGCCGGAAGGATACCGGACGCCGAGGGCCCCCGGCGCGGCCGTCGTCACGCCGTCTCGCCCTGACCGCAGGCATCGCCTGCCAGGCCCAGTTCGTCGGCGGCCTGCCGCATCCCCGCGATGGTGTCCGTAATCAATTCGGTCAGATCGACGCCCAGCAGCGCCGCCCCCTTTTCGATGAGTTCCCGGTCCACGCCGGCGGCGAAGCGCTTGTCCTTCCACTTTTTCCTGACGCTCTTGGCCGTCAGATCGTGGAGGCTGCGGCTGGGCCGCACCAGCACCGCCGCCGTGATCAAGCCGGTCAGCTCGTCGACCGCGTAGAGCGTCTTTTCCAGATCCGTCAGCGGCTCGACGTCCGAACAGATGCCCCAGCCGTGCGAGACGGCCGCCCGGACATAGTCCTCCGGCCAGCGGTTCCGGCGGAGGATCTCCGCCGTCTTGGTGCAGTGTTGCTCGGGAAATTGTTCGTAGTCCAGGTCGTGGATCAGGCCGATAATGCCCCAGGATTCCTCCGGCTGGCCGTGCTTGCGGGCCAGATAGCGCATGGCGGCCTCCACGGCCAGGGCGTGCTTGCGGAGCCGGTCGCTGTGGTTGTATTGCTGGAGCAGGTCCAGGGCCTGCTGCCGCGTCGGTACGATGGTCTCCATGACGAATCCCTCCTGCTCGGGCCTTGTCCGAATCACCTTGTCGTATCATAATGGCCCCATGTCCGGCGGAGAACCATAAAATAAGTCACCCCTGCTTGAAGGGCAGGCGGTCCGGCACCGTGCGGGCAACATCCGAACCGAAACCGGCAACGACAGGCAGAGGATCCATCATGATGGTCAAAACCGAGCAGATTCAGGTAAAGACCCGGGGCCACGGCGAGGTGATCGATATCACCGACGCGGTCAAGCAGGCCATCCGCCGCGCGAAACTCACGGTGGGCACGGCGACGCTGTTCCACGTCGGCTCGACGGCGGGCCTGACCACGGTCGAATATGAGCCGGGCCTGGTCCGGCACGATCTGGCCGCGGCCTTCGAGCGGATCGCCCCCCGCCAGGCCGTCTACCAGCACGAACAGACCTGGCACGACGACAACGGCCACGCCCACGTGCGGGCGTCGCTGCTGGGAGCGTCGCTGGCCGTGCCCTTCGTGGACGGCGCCCCCACGCTGGGCACCTGGCAGCAGATCGTCCTGATCGATTTCGACACGCGAAACCGCAGCCGCACCATCGTCTGCCAGTTGATCGGCGAGTGATGATCGCCAAGGTCCCTGCCATCGAGGACGGCGCGAGATCGATGGGCCGGCGCCACGATCCCGGCCGCCGACGGCGGCACCGACCGGCGCAAAAGAATCCCGCCGCCGGACCTTTTCACTAGATCGTTGCCGCCGGTTACACCAGCTTGTCGCAACCGGTGGCAATGGGGTGATACAGGCCGGGGCCGGGCTTGAGATCTTCCTGCTTGGGCACCAGCTCCAGCTTGGAGGCCTTCAAGAGCCAGTTCCAACTGAACGAGCGGCCCGTGTAGGCCGACATCCGGGCGCCGATGGCCGTGAGGGTGCTTTCGGCGATCCGCACGCCCTCGTTGAGGGGTTTGCCGCTGCGGATGCTCTCGATCAGGTCGATGTGCTCCTGCTGCTGGCCGTTGACATTTTGGCCCTGGTAGCGCCAGGCGTTTTCGCCGGAAATACTGTTGTTGCAATTGCTGGCGCCCTTGGTGCCGACGATCTTTTCGCCGTTGCGGTCCGTGCCGGGGCTGTGCCCGCTGAAGCTCAGGCACCGGGCGCCGTTGGCATATTCCAACTCGGCAAAGATATGGTCCCAGATGTCGCCGTTGTATTTTTCCCAGTCGGTCTCATCGCCGTTGTTGTATTTGCGGCAGACCTCCTTGGCCGGTCGAATCTGGTCGGCGTGGAAGCTGCGCCATTGGCGGCCGCCCAGGGCGGTGAACTTCACCGGCGGCCCGTCGAAGCACCAGTTCAGCACGTCGATGTTGTGGATGTGCTGCTCGCAGATCTGGTCGCCCGAAAGCCAGTTGAAATGATACCAGTTGTGACACTGCCATTCCAGCTCGCTGAGCCCTTCCTGGGTGCCGCGGTACCAGATGCCGCCGCCGTACCAGTAGCACTGGCCGCCCACCAGCTCGCCGATGGCGCCGTCGTGGATCCGCTTCATCAGCTCGACCCGGCTGAACTCGTGCCGCCGTTGGGTGCCGGCGACGATGGCCAGGCCCTTCTGCTCGGCGAGCTTGGACGCCTCGATCACCTCCCGGCAGCCGGCCGGGTCCGTCGCGACCGGCTTTTCGGTGAAGACGTGCTTGCCGGCCTTGATGGCCGCCATCAACTGACGCCCGCGAAAGGCCGGGGCGGTCGCCATGCAGAGGATATCCGCCTCGCAGCGGGCCAGTTTCTCGTGACAGTCGAAACCCCAGTACAGGTTGTCGTCGGAGATGTTTATTCGGCCCTTGAAATTGGGATCCTTCATGAGTCCGTCCCGGGTGCCGCGGACCTTGTTTTCGAACAGATCCGCCAGGGCGATCACCTCCACGCCCGGATCGGCCTGCAGACTGTGGCGGATGGCGCCGTTGCCGCGCCCGCCGCAGCCGAGCAGTCCCACCTTGATCTTGTCGGAGCCCTGGGCGAAGGCCCCGCGGGATACGGCGCCGGCCAATCCCAGGGTGGCGGCGGCGGCGAGGTTCGTTTGCTTGGATTGGGTAGGTTCTGACGATGTCATCAGTGGTCTCCTTTGCCTATCGTTTTACGCCGCCGGGAAGGCGGCGCGGTTAGGTTATTCACTCGCCGCCTCACAGGCCGGCCAGCTGATACTGGCCGGGAATCGCCACCGCGGCCACCGGCCGGGAATCGCTCAGTTTCAACCCTTCGTCGGGCAGCAGATTCAACTCGCAGCGATTCAGGAACCAGATCCGCTTGAACTGCCGACAGGCATAGGCGGATTCCCGCCCCATGATCGCACAGAGCGTGCTTTCCGCGACCCGTTTGCCCTCGTTGAGGGGTTTAGCGTCCCGGATGCTCCGGATCAGGTCGGCGTGCTCCTGCACGTAGGGGTCGGGCCGGGGCCCGTTGTATTGCCAGGGATTTTCGCCCTCGATGACGCCGTTGCAGTTGCTGACGCCCTTGGTCCCCACCACCCGTTCGCTGACGTTGTGCGAGGTGCCCTCGATCTGCCGGCACATGCTGATGGTCCGCACGTCGCCCGGATAGAAGAATTCCACCCCGAAATGATCGTAGATATTGCCGCAGTCCGGCGCCGTGCGCCACTGCCGGCCGCCCTGGCCGTGCACGCTTTCCGGCTGGACGTCCTGGAAGGCCCAGTTGATCACGTCCAGATTGTGCACGTGCTGTTCGACGATGTGGTCGCCCGAGAGCCAGGTGAAGTAGAGCCAGTTGCGGATCTGCCATTCCACGTCGCCCTGATTGGGCTGCCGCTGATTGACCCAGAGCGCGCCCTGGTTCCAGTAGCATTGGGCCGAGACGATCTCGCCGATGGCGCCGTCGTGGATCCGCTTCATGGTCTCCACGTACGGCAGCTCGTGGCGGCGCTGCGTGCCGGCCACGATGGCCAGTTGCTTTTCGGCGGCCTGTTCGGCGGCCTCGATGACCATCTTGATCCCCGCCGGGCAGACGCCCACGGGCTTTTCCATGAAGATGTTCTTGCCGCGGCGGACGGCCTCGGTCAGTTGGGGCGGCCGGAAGCCCGGCGGCGTCGCCAGGATGACCAGATTGATGTCATCCAGCGCCAGCAGGTCCTTGTAGGCCTCGAGCCCGACGAAGCATCGGTTGTCGGGGACCTTGAATTGGTCCTTGGCCGTTTGGAGCCGGTCGGCGAACGCGTCGGCCAGGGCGACGATCTTTACGCCCGGAGAGGATTGGACGCAGTTGGCCGCCGCCCCCGTTCCCCGCCCGCCGCAGCCGATCAGCCCGACCCGCATCGCGTCGCTGCCCTGGGCGTGGGCGAAGGGAACGGCCGCGCCCGACAACGCCAGGGTGCCCGCCGTTACCGCCGAATGTCGCAGGAATTCTCGTCGTGTGTACCTTTGTTTCTCTACCATGTTCGCTTCTCCAACAAGAAATTGGTATTTAGTACTACAACGCTATAAAAGCTCAAGATTTTCAGGCGGTTAGCCGATAACTCTTTCTAGAACATGAGGTTCGGAAAGGAGC